>JAGBRY010000151.1 GCA_017632115.1 Alistipes sp.
CTGTGAGGCGAACTGGGAGAGCGATAGCTACTGGCTGACCATCAACTACGCGGTAGAAATCAACGTGGAGAATCTGCTCGCGGATTGGGTGGAACTGAGTCTCACGCATAACTGCCTTCTCGATCTTACCATCGATCTCCAACTCTACGATGAACGAGCTAGGAGTGTAGATCAAAGCGCCGAGCTCCTTCTCGCTAACTACGAAAGTTACATTCTCACCAGCACCATAGAGGTTGCATGGTACCATACCCTCACGACGAGCAGCCTTAGCTGCCTTCTTACCGAACTCTGTACGGAGCTCAGCCTTCAAAGATAAATGCTTCATAATTGTTTAATTTTTAATATGTTACCTTGGGCGGCACTCAGCGTTTATCCATAGTAAACGCCCCATAACCGCTTGCTTTTTTATAATTCGGGTGCAAAAGTAGCAAAAAAATCTTAAATCCCCAAATTTTTACGCTCTTGGTTTCGGCTTCTCAATACGGAGCTTCTGTCCCGGACGGATAACCGTCGAATTAAGTTTGTTCCACTTCATCAACTCCTTGACCGTGCAACGGTTACGCTTGGCGATAAGTCCGAGGTTGTCGCCACTGCGAACGGTGTAGATGTAGCCCACGCCTTCGGCTCGTTTCTTCTCCAAATTTGCAGGGTTGATATACTCCTTCAGGTAGAGCGAATCCTTGCTATATATCTCCTTCTCGTTCTGCACAAACTCGCTGGTGTAGCGTGTCGGCAGACGCAACGAGTAGGACTTCTTTGTTGCAGGAATGATATCCAATTTGTACTGCGGATTCAGATCACGCAGCGTTTCGATAGGGATATTTAGAGTTGAGGCCACCTGTCCGAGGTGTATCACACGGTGAACCATAACGGTGTCGGTGTTAATGCAATCGGGAGTTGCGGCTGCGGTGATATTGTGCGCCTCGTGGTAGGTGTAGGCGTATGCTGCAGCAATAAATTTAGGTACATAACCACGGGTCTCTCGAGGTAGAAAATCGTAGATATCCCAATAGGTCTTGCAGTTGGCGCCTGCACGAGCGATGGCACGATTGACATTGCCCGGTCCGCAGTTATAAGCGGCAATAGCGAGGGTCCAATCGCCATATACTTTATATAGGTATGCGAGGAATTTGCAGGCTGCACGAGTAGATTTCAGTACATCGCATCGCTCATCGACCAGTGAATTTATCTCCAATCCGAGATTCTTGCCCGTAGCCGGCATAAATTGCCACAGGCCTACGGCTCCCATGCGGGATGTGGCACGGATGGAGAGGTTCGACTCGATAATCGGCAGATATCGCAACTCCAATGGCAGGCCGGCGGCGTGTAGCTCCTCCTCGATAATCGGGAAGTAGTACTTGGACAAGGCCAATACATTGCGTAACGGGCTCCAACGCCCCGAGAGGTATTGGTTGATAAAGTTGCGCACAATGTAGTTGTAGGGGAGGTGCATTGGCGATACCATATCGGCCAATCGTCGCTTATAGAGGGTGTCTATTGGCATTACGGCAACGCTATCCTCGGCATTGAAGAGGTCGAAAAACTGCTTCTCGCCTTGTGCCTGATGCAGAAGTGACCACGCCTCCACCAGCGAATCAATCTCAGCGGGTGAGTGAGCTATCGTCAAAGTGTCTATGCGAGGAGCGGGTTTTGGCTCCACCTTGATTGTATCGGTAACGACAACTCTGATTGTATCGTAGACAGGAATAGTGATAATCTGAGGCTCTACCTTTTTGCGCTTGGCTGCAAATGTTACAGGCGAGCACAATGCGGCAAGAACGAGCAGTAGTATAGTTCGTTTAAGCATAGTGTTGTTAGAATCTGAGGCTTAAATTCATGCCGAGTGTAGCACCTCCGTCGCTATATGGCGACATTCGGTTGTAGGAGTAACCTATAACCGGAGTCAGGCTTGCAGTCAAATCTTTCGATATGTCGTAGCTACGCAGATGGGCATCCACATGGGCATCCACAATCTGTAGGATGTAGAGTCCGGCCGTGAGGATAATACACAAATCTCGGTTACGACGATAGCTGTTGCGCAAGTTCTTCAAGAATGAAGTGTTATAGCGTCCACCAAACTCATCCAGTGAACCATCTGGGTAGAGATCAGGGTTGGCATCGTAGTCAGCTTTTAGGCGGTAAGCCTTCTTGAAACGCTGATAACCTCGGTTGTTCCAGTCGATACAGTAGATTGTCGAGGCGAAACCTCCGACAACGATAGGTACACGCCAATAACTCTTATTGTAGATCTGTCCTGCTCCGGGGCAGATCATAGCCAGAGTCGTAGCCTTATTTACGGGCGAAACCTCGCCTGTAGAGTACTTGATGCAGGCGTCGCCGACAAAGTACAGGTATGAGGCAATGGTCGAGACCATAAATACATTCCTCATAGTGTTATATTTCGACATCTCTCTCTGCACGGCGTTCAACTCCGGTGTTCGCATCAGGCTCTGGTCGGTTATGCGCTCAAACTCAGCCTTAAGCGGTTTGAATTTGCTGTTGCTCCACAGGCACATTCCGAGTGACGCTCCTACCGTACCATAAAGAATAGGCAACTTCCAATACCGCTTGTTGTAAATCTGTCCAAAGCCCGGTAGAACGGCCGATGTCAGAGTAACTTTTCTAAATGACATCGAGTCGCTGATGAATGGGGTGCGATTCTCTGCTCGTTCGAGGCGTTTGCGCTGACGCTCGGTCAAAGTGGTATCCTTAGCAAGTGAATCGATTGCCAGGCTGTCACGCTTCAACGAGTCGCTCTGCAGTCCTGCGAATATCGCCTTGCGGAGCGAGTCTGGAAGCTGCTTGCGGATATCCTCGCCAATTGTCTTGAGCGAGTCGGGTGTAAGGGTTTTCAGTGTGTCGACCAGTCTTGCTACACGGAGAGAGTCGGCTCGTCGCACCTCTACGGAGTCGGGGATGTAGATCTGGCCGCTACGGATGATGGTGCGCTCGCTGCGTCTTCCTCGAGCATAGGGGTTGATTTGTGCCTCTGCCGAGAATGAAATGCAGATAAACAGCATTGCAAGCAAAAGCATAATGCCTCTGCCCTTTACAAACTGTCCGATATGTAACCCTTTAATTGTCAAAATTATAGCTTGCTGAATTTCTCGACAAATTTTTCGATGTCGCTGTCGTTTGCAAAGTCGATAACGATCTTGCCACCGCCACTCTTGCCACGCTTGATTGCGATATCCTGCGAGAAGAACTTCTCGAGGTACTCCACCAAACGACCATACGACTCGGGATACTCCTCGTCGATTGTTGAGGTCGAAACCTTCGTCTTCTTCTCTGATGAGAGGCGTACCAACTCCTCGAGCTGGCGAACCGAAAGGCTGCTCTTGATGCAACGCTTGAGTAACGAGAGCTGCTTTGCTTTGCTCTCCGCCGATGCGATAGCCTTGGCGTGGCCCATAGAGATTATGCCGCCCTTGATTGCAAACTGTATCTCCTCGGGAAGATTTAACAATCGAAGGTAGTTGGCAACGGTCGAACGCTTCTTGCCAAGGCGCTCAGCCAAAGCCTCCTGTGTAAGGCCGCACTCCTCGATGAGTCGCTGCATGCCGAGCGAGATCTCTATTGCATTGAGGTCCTCACGCTGGATATTCTCGACAAGAGCCATTGCATGAAGGGTGGTGTCGTCAACCTCACGAATATATGCAGGAATGCTCTCCAAGCCGGCCCTCTCCGATGCACGCCAACGGCGCTCACCGCTGATGATGATATACTTCTCGCCATCACGCTTTACGGTGATAGGCTGAATAAGGCCCAACTGCTTGATCGAGTCGGCCAACTCTTCGAGGGCCTCCTCGTCGAACTCGGTACGAGGCTGTGTTGGGTTCGGCACGATATCCGAGAGGCGAACCTCCGCCATCTCCTCCATCGGCTTTGCCTTAACTTCGATTTGACCGCCAAAGAGGGCATCAAGACCTCTTCCTAATCCTTTTTGCTTCATTATTTTGCTTGTTTTTTACGATTCTTCTTTAAGAACTCCTTTGCCAGGAGCAGATAGTTTGTCGCTCCGTTTGCCGAGGCGTCGTAGAGCATGATAGGTTTGCCGTGCGACGGAGCCTCACCCAGGCGGATGTTGCGCTGAATAACGGTGTCGTAGGCGAGTGGTCCGAAGTGCTCACGCACCTCGTTTGCAACCTGGTTGTTCAGTCGGTTGCGCATATACATCGTGAGCAGGAAACCCTCTATCTCGAGCGATGGATTTAGGTTGCCCTTAACAATTTTAATGGTTTTGAGCAACTTGCTCAAACCCTCCAATGCCAGGTATTCGCACTGCACAGGAATAAGTACCGAATCGGCCGCTGTGAGGATATTTACAGTGGTGAAACCGAGCGATGGCGAGCAGTCGATGAAGATGTAATCGAACCTATCTCGTACGCTATCGATAATCTTCTTTACGACATGGTGGCTGTTCTCCATCGAAGGAAGTTCGGTGTCGGCCGCCACAAGGTCGATGCTCGAAGGCAAAACCCAAAGATTCTTGATATCCTCGCTGTGAAGCATAACCTCCTCGGCGGTGCGCTCGCCTGTGATGCACTCGTAGATACCCTCCGAGTTGATATCGAAGCCAAGGCCCGAAGTGGCATTTGCCTGTGGGTCGGCATCTATAAGCAATACCTTCTTGCCCAACAATGCAATTGAAGCCGAGAGATTTATGGCGGTTGTTGTTTTTCCTACACCACCTTTTTGGTTCGCTAAAGCGACAACTTTGCCCATACAGTTAAACTCTTTATTCTTGGTTATTATAAATAATAATCGGGCAAATTTAGTAATTTTAATTTGATTTACCCAAATAAAATTCCTCTTTTACTCGAAAATGCTTATCTTCGCACTTGAAAATGGCTTTTTAAGATGAATAATGTAGCTAAAATACGCACATTCCCGTCGGTTGGTGATGTGGCGATGATGTTGTTGCTATTTTGTGTAACGCAACTCGTCGTGGGCTTATTGTTGCGAGTTGTAGGTATTGTTGCACCTGTAACCTCGGCAATCGACGCAGTCGATGTCGAAACATATATGGGAGAGCAACTTGCGCTCGGTCGCTATACGGCAATGGCCTATCCGCTGCTGATGTTATCCTCGATTGCAGTGTTGTGGATCTATGCTCGTCTGCGTGGGGGCAAGAGAGTTATCCGTATTCGCCATTCGGCTTCGGGTCTTAATCCTACGGTGGTGCTTGTGGGTGTGTTGTGGCTCTTCTCGTCGCAGATAATACTCGAACCTTTGGTAGAGCTGCTGCCCGAGAATCCGGGTCAGGGCCTTGGTCGAGGAGCCTGGGCTTGTTTTACGGCGGTAGTTACAGCGGCCATATCGGAGGAGCTGCTCTGTCGTGGTCTGCTATTCGAGGTGCTTAACAAACGCTGGGGCGTGAAGAGTTCGATATTCTTCTCTGCACTCTTCTTCGGGCTTATCCATTTCGACCCTGCTACAGCTGTTATTGCGCTGGTAGCGGGTATGATATTCGGAGTGTTGTATGTGCGAACATCCTCGCTTTATACAACAATCATTATCCACGCCATAAATAACGCTTTGGCATTTGCGCTGATAAGCTTTGGTGTGGGTGATATCTCCTTCGAGGAGGTTGTTGGCGGTGGAGTGTTGTACTACATCCTTTATGGTGTTGCGGTTGCGATATTCGTGGCGTGCAGCGTCGAGGCTTATTTTAAGGTGTTCAAAAAGAAAAAACAGATTTCGGAGTAGATGAAAAAGCGGGTATTTTTGACGGGCGCAACGGGAGTTATGGGCTCGGCAACCTTGAACGAGTTGCTCTCTCGTGGCGACAAATTCGATATTGCGGTGTTGGTGCGTGATACCAAGCGCAACCGTCAAAAAATGGCTAAATATGGCGATAAAATTCGCATTGTTTGGGGCGATTTGCTGAATTATGACGATGTTCTAAAAGGAGTATCGGGTGCCGACTATGTTCTCCATATCGGAGGTATGGTTTCGCCAAGCGCCGACTATAAACCTAAGAGTGTTTTGAAGGTGAATGTTGCGGCTGCAGAGAATGTGGTTAAAGCAGTTAAGGCTCAGCCAAATAGCGATGATATAAAGGTTGCCTATATTGGTAGTGTAGCGCAGACGGGCGACCGTCGAGAGCCGTTGCATTGGGCTCGTACAGGCGACCCTGTTTTCCCTTCGATATTCGACTATTATGCCATTTCAAAATGTCGTGCAGAGCGCATTTTTGCAGAGTCGGGACTAAAACATTGGGTGAGTTTGCGACAGTCGGGTATTCTCTATCCCGCAATCCTCAAAAACATGGATCCTATCATGTTTCATGTGCCCATTCGAGGTGTGCTGGAGTGGGCAACCGTCGAGGATTCGGGTCGCCTTATGGCAAACCTCTGCGAGGATGGCCTACCTGAGGAGTTTTGGTGTAAATTCTACAACATAGGCAGTGGCGAGGAGTATCGCTTGACGAACTACGATTTCGAGCGATATCTTCTTAGTTGCATCAACTGCCCGGCACCTGAGAAGATCTTCGATGTAAAGTGGTTTGCAACCCACAATTTCCACGGCCAATTCTATCTCGATTCGGATAAGCTGGAGGAGTATCTTCACTTCCGAGCAAATATCCCTGTCGGAGAGTATTTTAAGCAGATGGCATCCACTTTGCCTAAGTTCTATAAGTTGGCAAAAATCGCTCCGGCTTTCGTTATAAAGCCATTTATGCGAATGATTGCGTTGGATAAGACCTTCGGCACGCTTGGTTGGATCAAATCGAACAATGAGGAGCGCATAAAGGCCTATTTCGGCTCTCGTGAAGAGCGGGAGAAAATCGGTTCGTGGGCAGAGATGAGCGATATTCGCCTGACCGGCATGGCGGAGGCTGAGCGACTTTCACACGGATATGATGAGTCGAAACCGCTCTCTGAGCTGGATATCGAGGATATGCGTCAGGCGGCAGAGTTCCGTGGAGGTAAGTGTCTGTCCGGGAGCATGGTAAAGGGTGATCTTGCCACCAAGTTGGAGTGGGAGTGCGCCTTCGGACACCGTTTCTGGGCATCGCCTACACTCGTTTTGCTCGGTGGTCATTGGTGCGAGGAGTGTATGCCTGCGCCTTGGACATTCGATGAACAGGCCAAACGCAATCCGTTCCTTGCGCAAGTTTGGAATAAGATGCGACCGGAGGGTGATGGCGGTCAGACTTATGGCACTGCTACACCGGAGGACTACAAATAGTGAGTTTGGGGGATTTGGAAAACTTGGGGAGTTTGGTTTGACTTTTTGGTCGCTAAACTCCCTGCTTTTTTAATTCGGCCAACCCCTTTGCTTGCTCTTAATCGTTCTTTCTTACAATAAAATTGTAATTATATCGTTTTATTCCCGAAATTGTGTTATCTTTGCGGGTTGTATGCGTATATTTTGCAAAATATCGGTTGTGGTGTCGGCTCTCGTTATGTGCGTGAGCTGCAACTCGTGGTCGGGCTTTAAGGCTGACGATGAGATGGTTGCCCGTGTGGGTACCTCCTATCTCTATCGTTCGGAGTTGGCCTCGGCTATGCCGAGTGGTATTGCTGCACAAGACAGTATAAACTATTCGCAAGCCTATATCTCGAAGTGGATAGTGGGACAGTTGAAGCAACAGGAGGCCGAAAAACTCTTTACGCAATCGGAGTCTGATATTGACCGTCTGGTCGAGGAGTATCGTCGTTCGTTGTTGGTGCACAGACTTGACCGTCACTACCTCGAGGCGGAGCCTTGCGCCGAGATTACCGACAAGGATATTGCGTCGTACTACAATGCCCACAAATTCGATTTCCGCATTTCGCAGCCTATGGTTAAGGGCGAAATTGTGGCTATAGGCGAGAGCTTCCGTCGCAGAGAGCAGATGTTGAAGTGGTTCGACTCATCAAAAGCGGAGCATCGTGCCGACTTTGTGGAGTTGTGTCGCAAGAATAACTTCCTCCACCTTCAGTTCGAAGAGTGGGTTGTATTCTCCGACTTCTTGAGTAACCTTCCGTTGTTGCGTAATGCTCGCCACGATGAGATGCTTTCGAACCGTAAAACCCAGAAGATTCATCACGATAAGACATATTACTATTTTCGTATAACCAGCGCTTTGAAGGTGGGCGATACCATGCCGCTCGAGATGGCAAAGGAGAATATACGACAGATTTTGATAAATCGTCATCGTGCCGATGTGATACATCGTCAGGAGGAGCGCATTATGAATAACGCCTTCTCGTCGGGACACGCTAAAATCTACAATTAAACGGAAAACAAAATTATGAAAAAGATACTATCTATACTGATTTGTACGCTGATTGTTGTATCGGTGGTGGTTGCCGAGAAACGATTTGTTATGCTCGATAAGGTTGTTGCTGTTGTCGGCAATTCGTCGGTGAGCTACTCCGATGTGCAGCAGACTGCACAGATGCTTCTCGAACAGCGCCGTTCGGAGGGTTACACTTCGGATCGTCCGGCGCAAGATGAGGCGCTCGAGGAGTTGATGTTGCAGAAGTTGCTCTACAACCAGGCACTGCTCGACTCAATCGAGATTAGTAATGGCGAGGTTGCACAGCGAGTAGAGCAGCAGGTGCAGTCGATGATTGACCGTGAGGGTTCGATTACTGCGTTGGAGAAGAAGTCTCATATGGCGATATACCATATTCGTGACCTCTTCCGTCGTCAGCTCGAGGAACAGACCTATGCTCAAACAATGCAGCAGACCGTGGTGTCGAAGACAAAAATTGTTCCTGGTGAGGTGGAGCGTTTCTACAACTCGATAGATAAGGATAGCCTTCCGATTATTGCCGAGCAGTATCAGTACGCACAAATTACGATGTTTCCTAAGAATATGAAGGAGGCAAAGTTGCGTACCCGTGAGCGCCTTATCGAGATGCGTGAGCGTATTGTCACAGGTAAGACTCGCTTTGCCACATTGGCTCGTATGTACTCGGTCGATGGCTCGTCGATTCAGGGAGGTGAGTTGGAGCCTGCACCTTTGGCAGGTTTCGTAAAGCCTTTTGCCGACGCTTTGGCAGAGTTGAAGGAGGGTCAGGTATCGGAGGTTGTCGAGTCGGAGTTCGGTTTCCATCTTATCCAGCTCATCGACAAGAAGGGTCAGCTCTATCACTGTCGCCATATATTGCTCCGTCCTACATTTGTTATGGATGAGATTCTTGCGCCGATGCGTGATTTGGATAGCCTTGTGAATCTCATTAAGAAGGATTCGTTGTCGTTCGAGGAGGCTGCAAAGAAACACTCCGACGATAAGCACTCGAAGCAGAATGGCGGTGTGGTTACCAACCACGACCTCTTGGAGCGATATTCGGCATACGATGCAAAACTTACCGCTACCAAGTTCCTCAAGGAGGACTTTGGTGCTATGGGCGGAAAGAGTATCGACGACTACAATGCTATTCGTCGTTTGCGAGAGGGTGAGATTTCGGCCCCATTCCGTTCAACCGATATGATGGGTAACGAGTTGGTTAAGGTTGTCAAGTTGCTGAAGGTCATACCTGCCCACAACGCTTCGCTTGAAGAGGACTATTTGCGCTTGGAGCAGATGGCTCTCTCGCAGAAGCAGGAGAAGGAGTTTAGGGAGTGGCTCGATAAGAAGATAGCCTCGATGTATATCTATATTGCCCCTGAATTCCGCAATGGAGAGTTCTCGAACAAAAATTGGGTTAAGTATAGCAAGTAAACGGTGAGAAGAAGAGTTGTTGCCATATCGGTTTTGCTCGTGGCGTTGGCGAGTTTGGTCTTTGCGGGAAGCAATGGCCTCCCTTCGTTGTCGTATACACCAACCGAGCAGCGAGAGGAGCGACCATCCATATCGGGAAATACTCCGAAGCGAGATTATGTCGAGATGAAGTCCGACGAGGGTTGGCAGATGGAGCATAATGGTCGTAAAATTATGGTCGTTGTGGGCAACTTTGCAGCTCATCACAATGGTACGGTAATTACGGCAGACAGTGCAGTACGCTACTCAGAGCGTCATATCGAGTGCTTTGGCAATGTACTTATAAATCGTGGTTCGACCTACATCTATGGTGATAGAGCCGAGTATAATGGCGATACAAACGAGGCAAAGGTCTTCTCGAAGATTGTAAAGGTGGTTGATGGCGATGCTACACTCTTTACCTACAACTTCTCGTTCAATACCAAGACAAGTATCGGCCGTTACTCGGGTGGTGGTGTTTTGGTCAGTGGCGACAATATGCTCGAATCGGATAGGGGTTATGTCTACTCCGATGACCACGAGATTATCTGCGTGGAGCGAGTGCAGATGCGTAATAACGAGTACGAGATGACGGGCGACTCGGTGGTATACAATACCGAAACCGACTATGCTCAATTCTTTACCAACACAAATATCTGGAATAAGGGCGACGGCACAAAGGAGGAGGATTATCTCTATGCCGATCGTGGCTCGTTTGATAAGCGCCAGCAGCTCTATAAACTTACGAAGAACGGATATATCCTGACCAAGGATCAGGAGCTGTTGTGTGACTCGCTCGACTACTATCGTGATAGCAACTATGCGGTGCTTAGGCGTAATATCCAGATTGATGATCGAAGCCAGAAGATGCTTGTATTTGGCGATTGGGGCGAGTATTGGAAGGAGCCGGGCAATGTCTTTGTTACCAAGAATCCTTCGCTCATCAGCTATGATACGACGCAGAGCGATACGGTCTATATGTGTTCGGATACGATGTGGATATATACACACTATCCTATTCGTGAGAAGATTGAAAAAGCTCGTAAGGATTCGTTGGAGCAGGCCGCAAAGTTGGCTGCTGCCGACTCGTTGAAGGGGGCTAAGGCCGCCGCTGCCGACTCGTTGAAGAATGCAAAAGAGGCTGCAAAGATGGCTATGCAGCAGAAGCAGAATGAGCGCAAAGAGGAGCTTACTCGTCGTCAGCAAAGACGCAATCAGAAGCAAGCCGAGCAGCAAGTTGAGCAGCAAGTTGAGCAGCAAGTTGAGCAGTCACAATCAGAGCGAGAGGAGTTGCGACCAACTCAGACCCCTAATAACACTAATGCTCTTAATGCCTCTGGTGTTGTTAACTCTCCTAATACTCCTACTGCCCCTACTGCCCCTGCAAACGATAGTGTGAAGGTGGCGGAGGTTGCATCGGTGGTTGTAAAATCAAAGTCGGAGTTGCGCCGTGAGATGATAGATTCGTTGATAAAGGATACCATAAATCCTCAGCCAAATCTCCTGGCTAAGTTGCTCAAGGAGGAGGCTGCCGAGGTCAATCAGATTGTCAAGGCGAAGATTAAAGAGGAGCAACTCCGCCGTGAAGCCGAGCGCAAGGCTCTGCTTGCCGAGCGAAAAGCCTTGTATGTAAAGTTGCTGGGCGAGGCCAAGGTGCGTGATGCCGAGCGTAAGCGTATCGAGAAGGAGAATGCAAAGCGCATAAAGGATAGCTTGAAGGTCGTTGAGGATAGCCTCAAACGGGTGGCCAAACTTGCACCGGACACACTCAAGGTCGACTCGTTGAGAGCAGACTCCGTCAAGGTCGACACTCTCAAAAAGGATACTCTTAAGCTTGATACTTTGAAACTCGATACCCTCAAACTCGATACCTTGAAGGTTGATACCTTGAAGGTTGATACCTTAAAGGTCGATACTTTGAAGATTGATAGCGTCAAAGTTGATAGTTTGAAGGTGGATTCGCTCAATGTGGATTCGCTTGCCAAGTTCGACACGATGACCGTAAAGCAGGTGAAGGCGCACTTCAAGGCCATATACGACAAGGAGAAGGCCGAGGTGGAGCGTATCAAGCAAGACTCGCTCAATGCCAAGCTCGATCGTATAGGTTTGGCCCGTCAGGCTAAGCGCACCGAACAGTATCGCAAGTGGGCTACTCGAGATTCGATCTACAACGCCAAGGCCCAGGAGCGTGCCGACGAACAGTTGCGTCGCAAGTTGGCCCGTATGGAGAAACGAGGTATCTATATCCAGATGGCTGACTCTGCCGAGCTGCGAATTGTCGACTCGATACTCTTGGCCGAGTTTGGTCCTCTCGACACTATTATGCGTCGTCGTCTCGACTCGCTTATCGAGATACTCTATCCGAAACCGTTGCCATCGCCTACAGAGGTCGCAAAGGCCGACTCTATGAATATCGACTCGCTCTATCGTGAGATTCGTGCCTATAGTCGAGTAAAGATGTTCCGTAGCGATGCGCAGGTGGTATGCGACTCGCTCACTATGACATCTATCGACTCTATTATAAATATGTATAAGCTTCCGGTGTTGTGGAATGGTAGCAACCAGATAACTTCGGAGATTATGCATATCCGTACCCGCAACAGTCAACTCGTGCAGGCCGACTTCGAGGGTAAGCCGATGATGGTTGCCGAAATTGATACTACCCACTACAATCAGGTGGCAGGTAAGGAGATGACGGCTCACTTCAAGGATAATGCTATCTATCGTAACGATGTGAATGGTAATGTGCAGACCATCTACTATATGCAGGAGGATAACTCGCCGGAGATAACTCTGATGGCCTATATCGAGGCGGGTGACATGACCTCATATATTAAGGGCCAGCAGGTTACAGGTATTACCTATCGTGGTAATCCTACCTATACATTCTATCCGATGGATAAAATTCCTGAGACTCAACCTAAGAAGTTGGATGGATTTAAGTGGGAGTCGATGCGTCGACCTACGCAGGATAGTGTATTTACTCGTACTATCCGTCCGTCGCAGCGTATGGAGAAGCGTTCGTTGCGCAAGCCGATGTTCCCAATAAATGCGTTGTTGCAACAGCGTAAGAGCGATTATATCCGTCGCCACGAGTGGCAGGATCGCACCGATACACTCACCTACGAAACAATCGAATGGTTGGAGTCGCTTAAGTCGTACTAAAAGAAACAGAGGGGGGGGAGTATAATGAAATGATGCAAAAAGCAACGCTTTTTGCATCATTTCGTTTTGCAATATATCTGCTCCTCCGATCCTAGTAGAAGGCGCTATCCGAGTTGCTATTGTCGGTTATGGTCTCCTCGGTGTAGATGTAGCCGAAGCGGTCGGTTGCACGCACTTCGATATGCTGGGCATTTGGATTTTTTAGCGTGTAACGCCACATGGTACGACAGGTGTTGTAGTTGTTGTTTACCTCACTACCCAAGTATCCGAACAATATGCCTATTGCCCAGAAATCACGGCTACAGGCTACTCCGTCGGCTACTCGGCGAGGATTTGTCAATGAACCATCGCCCACAAGCTGTTCATAAAGAGAGTTGTCCATATTGTAGATGTAGCTCATCTTGCCCGAATATACGCCATCCTCATATACCTCGACCTTCCAACTCGGGTCGGAGGTGAATATGTTTGCCAGAAGGGTGTTGTTGTCGAATGGGAGCTGATAGTAGCCCATTGTGCCATACTTGTTTGTGCCCGACGGCTCGGCACCTATGATGGTTGCACCACGATAGAGTCGCATCTGGTCATCACGGGAGTTCATACCCTCCGGGAATCCTTTGTAGTACCAATCTACCATAGCACTATTCTCCACCTTCAGCACTGCATAACCACACGGAGTGCCATCACGGTGGATATTGCAACCTCTCATGTCGTAGCGGGTTGAGGCGATGCAATGCTCGTACATCTTATGGCCCGTATTGTTCCAAACATAGTCGTAAGGGCGCATATAGTGAGTGTGGCCCGAGAGGATGTGTGACTCGGCAAACTCATCCAACAAATTCAGCATCTCCTGACGATAGGTGCCATCGCCCACTCTGCCACCATTTATGATAGGGATGTGGAAGCATATTACCACCATCTTCTCCTTCGGCACAAGCGCCAAGTCGGCCTTCAGCCACTCGAATTGCTCCTTCGTAAAGGCGGTTTCGTAGTTGGAGACCTTGACATTATCCTTGTGGCGAACATTGCGCATACCCACGATGTGAACATCGCCACGATTGAACGAGTAATTTACAGGTCCGAAACACTCTTCGAAGTCACGCTGAATTTTCAACATCCAGTGGTTGTTGCGCTCATCGGGGAAGACCGGGTCAGTATCCGAGTAGGAGATGTGGTCATGGTTACCCATAACGGTAAATATAGGCATGCCCATTTTGTCGTAAGCCAACTCGCTACGCATATCGTCCATAAGAGTCGGTACGCTACCCACCAAGTCGCCAAGCACAATGCCGTAGCAAGGCATGCCGAGCGATTTCGAGTGGGCGTTTATCTCGGGTGCCGCTTGCGTTCTGAAATGGTCGAGATGGTGCTCGCCTGTAGGTTGTGTATCCGCAATGGCAAAGATCGAGAATTTTTTCTCCTTGCCATTAGGTAACTTGTTGAATGTGAAGTCGTAACGAGGTAGGTTCGATGGATATTTCTTGAAGAAAGCCGGTCGTCCGAACTCGTCTATCGGTATCTCGACATCGGCCGGTAGTGAGCAGTAGATATACCAACTCTCCGGGGTTACTCCGTCCAATTCGTAGTAGCCGTTCTTGTCGGTTGTTACGACCTGGAAACCGTCGCTCATTGCCACTCCCGCAATAGGGGTGCCGTCCGAGTAGCGAACATTGCCATATACCTTTTTGTAATATATTAACATCTCCTCCTCTTCCACCGTCAGTGGCTGGAGAGTTATAGCGCTATTTTCGTTGTATGTTATGACCTCGAATTCACGCACAATGCCTGCCGAAATAGGGCCTTTCGGCTGCCAGGTTGCGGTCATCTTTTTGCCCGAAGCCTCCACGAACTCAACCTTGCAATGGCTGATGTTTGTAGCCGGTAGCGATATGTGGAATATCTTTTCTGCGCTTGTTGATAGCGAAAAATCGGTCGGTAGGGTGTAGGTAATGCTCTTTGTCGCAGTGTCGGTTGGGGTAATCTCTCCACTCTTGCAATCGACTGCGAATTCGCCGGCAATGGCGGTGTCAGCGGTAACTACCACTTGCGATAGAGTCACCCCCTCGACCTTTGCCTTTATCGGAAATTGAAATATCGTAGCGAGGTGGTTGAGCGACACTTCGTTACCCTGCTCGGCATAGCCGTACATAGGAGCAGAGCCCTCCGAGAAGGAGCCCTCGGTGTATTGTTGCTCAGTCGGAAATACCACTATTGCTTGCTCTATGCTGCTTGAAGTGCAGTACGGATATGTTATGTTGCGTGGGAATTCTGGAGTTTCACTCAGAATAAATGTGGCTATAGAGGGGTTGTTTTCGTTAATGACTATCTCTTCTGAAGGTATGGCATTTACTCCGATTTTATCGTTTTTGCTCCAATATACGGGGTAGATATCGCCAATTTTGTTTCCCAACGAAGTGCGTGTTTGGGGGTGCAGCGTGGCGGTAATGGTGTTGCTTGGCTCCTCGCTTGGCTTGCCCTCGGTGTCGGGCAGATTGTCGTTGTTGCAGCATACGGTAGAGAGTGCAACAAGGAGTAGTATGAGTTTTTTTGGAACTATATTTAAATGCATATTCCGCTAATGTAACCAAATTAAATTTTACAAATTTAAGCTTTTTTTTATAAAAATGCAACTCCCCGACTCACTATAGTTCTACCTTATGGGACTATAAGAAAATTTGACCGCAATTTTTTAAAATTTTTTAATTAAAACTAAGAGTTTTTTTGTATCTTTGCGGCAAAA
>JAGBRY010000152.1 GCA_017632115.1 Alistipes sp.
AACTATTCTGTTTGCTTAGTTTGCCGGAGTATAGGTATAAACCGGAACTGTAGGTGCAGTAGTGATTGCCTCGCAACCATCCTCCGCAGCCAAAGCTGCAGTTGTAGCCTCGTTGTAGATATACTCGTGGAAGTTGTCCGCAGTGATAGGAGTCTTAACATCCCATACCTCGGTCTCACCCGCAGCGTCGGTACCCTCCTCAGTAGCGAAGATTAGGTTACCACCAACCTTACAGTTTACAGCCTTCGAGATATAGCCCTTATCTGCACTCTCCTCGAACATACGAGGTGTACCCATAATAAGGCCAATATATCCCTTCTTGCTGATAGCCTTGATATTGCCGTAGCAGTATGAGTCGTGCACTGTATATCGGCTGTGACCTACAATACCACCAAGACGAAGAGTTCCCGCAGTTGCACGGCCCTCGAATGTGAGATCAGCCACATTGTAGAGGTTCTTCATAACAAATTCGTGTTCTGTACTCTCGAATGTCGAGCACGCAATAACGCCACCTGCCCAATATCCCGAATCGCCAGCATCACCGGTGAATACGAGTGGATAGGTATTAACGCAATCCGAAATCTCCGAAGGACCATTCATATGACGAGCATATCCTACAACACCACCTACATAGTTACGCTTAGACGAGCCGACAGTCTCGACTGGACCATTGTTTGTACAGTGCGAAATTTTGTTCCAGGTGTATGCATAACCTACGACACCACCGATATAGTTCTGACCGCTGTTCTTCTTGGTCTGCTTTACAGCACCATTGTTGGTACAGTAGGTAATATCAACAAGAGTGCTATTAGGACCACCTACTACACCTCCGAGGTCGAGGTTCGACGAGCAGATACCATTAACCCAAACAACTCCTGTCGAGGTATTCTCGCAGTTGGTGATGATAGTTTTACCCTGAGGGAAGCCTACGACACCTGCAATTGTAGACTCTGAGCCACACGATGCAGCCGAGTACTTGATAGTACCATAGTTCTTACAGCTGGTAATAATGTTTGGAGCAGCCTCGGTACCAGCTGTTGTAATACCTACAACACCTGCAACATTCATACGATAGTTGCCCTTACCTGTACCAAACTCAACCAAACCATAGTTGTTGCAATCGGTAACGGTAATACCAGCTACCAAGTTGTAGCCGAGAACACCTGAGATACCTACACTCTTCTTACCATCCTTATGTCCACCGTCGCCTGTGATTGCAACATGACCATAGTTCTTACAACCTGTAATCTGGATAGGGACGTTCGACAAGCCGTTAATACCGGCAATACCGATACCTGCCTCAGCCTTTGCGAAGGTTATCTCGCCCTTGGTTGCATCTGTAGATGAGCCATTGGTACAATTCTTAATAGTAGTTGAACCAGCAGCTGCGTATCCCAATACACCACCCACTGCATAAGCATTTGAGTTTGCAGTATTGTTGCTTGTAATTTTCACAGCACCGAGATTTGTACAGCCCTCGATAGTAACAACACTGGTTGCGTTATTTCTCGAACCATATATACCAGCAATACGGCAAGTGCCAATTGTACTCAACACAGAGATATTACCCTTGTTTACGCAATTCTTGACAAGAACGCTAACCTTGTTGGTCTCGTTACCTACGATACCGCCAATATATGGCTTGCTCGAAGCGGTTGCATTAACGGTGATGTCACCACTATTCTCGCAACCATCAAACTCGATAGCTGAGTAGTTGTTTGGCTGACCGAAGATACCTGCAACATACGGATTTCCTCCCCAAGAAGCACCTGTGAGGCTGATTGCGCCACTGTTCTTGGTACGAATAAACTTGATAGTCTGATCCTTCTTCTCTGCCCAAGCCTGGCCTACAATACCACCGATATACGCACCGCCAACCTTAGTAGGAGCGAGGCTGATTGCAGCCTTATTCTCACAGTCTGTGAATGAGATTACCTGGTCTGCAATACCTGCCTGATAGCTGATGTAGCCTACAAGGCCACCTATCATATACTCCTTAGCCAATGTAGAGTTGGTAGCAGTGATAGTACCGGTAGCCTCGTTGTAGCAATTCACGAGAGCTCCGGCCGAAAGAGTACCAATCAAACCTGACATATATACACGGCCGTTATTTCCGGTATTGGTCAAGGTTACCGCACCTGCGCTGAGAGCACCGCTATTCTTACAGTTCTTCAGTGTTGGAGTTACATTATCCTCACCTGAAACACCCTGGAAGATACCTGCAATCTGCAAATAGTCGCCTAAAGTGATATTGTCACCAACAGTGAAAGAACCAGTATTGGTACAGTTCTCAAAAGCCTGCGACTTTGCATAGTCACTTACAAGACCTGCCATATATATAGCATTAGCTGTCGCATCAGTTACGACCTCCATCTTACCGCTATTCGAGCAGTTGGTCATAGAGAGCGAGTAGACTGTATCTGCGCTAAAGCCGGCCAAACGATTCTCTGTGGTTGTAGCCTTCTTAACGGTTAGGTTTCCACTATTCGAGCAGTTGTCGATGGTGTTGGCTGTTACAGTATTTCCAAACAAACCTGCCAAACGAACTGTAGTGGTAGTAGCACCATTATCAATGATAAGATCTGCAGTGTTGCTACAATTTGAGATCGAAGACTTTACTGTATAACTTGCAATACCTGCAACCGCAATAGTTGCCGATGCTCCCTTGTGGGTAATAGTACCATTGTTCTCCAAGAAACTTGAAGTTACCTCTCTACCCGGAAGAATATCGCCTGTAATACCCGACATCATAAGGCTTGCACCTACAACACTCTCCTTGGTCGAAGAGAGCATACCATTGTTGGTACAGTGGTTGATAGATGCGATACCAAAATCACCCTCAGTGGTGTTTGCCTTACCAATAACACCCGACATATAGATATTACCCTTCTGAGTAATACCCGAATATACGACATCACCATTGTTGATAAGGTTGCTAAAAGTACAGCCTGCTGCCGCACCACCAATCATTGCACCTACGGCCGACTTGATCGACTTCTCTGCACTGCAGAACGAAACGACATTTACATCGACCTCGCTGCTACAGTTTGTGATTGTAGAGCCGTGAGCAATACCAATCATACCACCGTGAACAATCTCCTCGTACTGGTTGGTAATCTTCTCAGGAGCAAAAGTGGTGTTGTTGATGGTAACATCTCCCCAAACCGAGCAGTTATCCATATTACCATAGAGGTTACAAGCGATAGCACCCGAGTGAACGAGGTCAGTTACGGTGTATTGAACATCGGTCAAAATCAAGTTCTTGATATTTGCTGCAGTAGTAGCAAAGAGAGGGGCATTCAAACCCTTAATTGTGCAGTCGCCACCATCGAACTCGTAAGCACCAAAGTACTCGATTGTCTTCCAGTCGTAGCCTGTCATATCGATATCGGCAGTAACAACCGCCTTAGTGCGTGGGTAGAAGGTGCCTGCAATGCGAGCAAACTCGATGAGAGCATCCTTGCCGTCAATCTCGAATACATCCTCAGCGTCGTTAGCGTTTGCTGCGTAAGTAATCTCACCGAACTCACGAACTGCGCCAGCGTTGATAGGCTTAACCTCGCTATTGAACTTAACGGTCATCTTCTGATGAGCCTCGGTGTTAACGGTGATTACGAAAGTACCGTATTTACCTGCAGGAACTGTCAAATAGATAGGAGCCGCCTCAGCACCGAGTACCAAACCCTCAGCGAAGGTTACGGTTACAGTGTTCGAAGCGCCCTCCTGAGCAGTCAAAGCACCATTTGTGCAATCTACGGTGAATGGACCTGCGATAGCACCCTTCTCGGCCTTAACCTTAATCGAAGTTACCTTCTCGCCATTACCCTTGAGAGCCAAGCGAAGTACACCTGTGAGGTGCTTCAACTCAACTGCAGCAACGCCTGTCTCGGCGTTCACCTCGCTTGCATAGCCATACATTGGCGCTGCCTGTGGGGCAAATGTGCCAACGGTGTAAGGCTGCTCAGCCAAGAAGTTTACGGCCGCCAAAGTTGCCGGAACCTCCTCGCCCTCCTCAACAGTTGCAACTGCAACTGCAGGATAGACAACATGGAGAGGAGTCTTAATCTCCTGCTCAAAAGAGAAAGTTGCGGTGTCGGCAGCCTCGCCAATGCCTGTCAATGGGTTCGAGTTCACGCCATTAACCGAAATAGCGTCGCCCTCGCTCCAATAGAGTGGATAGAGGCTTGTGCCATCCTCGTTCACGACCTTGTCGCCGAGGTGGGTCTTAGTAACCTCTCCAATCGAGAGTGTGAGCTCGGTCACACCCTGACCCTTGATATTTACACCAAGGTCCTCGGTTGCATCCTGAACGCATGAAAATGCGAACATCGCTACAGCAACCGCCATGAAAATTTTTGTCAAATTTTTCATCGTTTTTGGTTTTTAGTTAATGATTAAGTTAATTGTATATGATTTAAATATCTTATTATCAGTGTATTAAAACTCAAAATACCCCCCCCCGAAAAAATCGGAGAGGGCATTTGCCTATTTCTGCTTACTATTGTAGTGCAAAGGTAAATAAATTTCGTTGAAATATATCATATTTCAAGAAAAAAAAGTACTTAACAAAAAAAAAGCGTGCTCCAACCTGGAACACGCTTTGTCTATTTTGGAAGTTTAAGTCCTACTCCTCCTCACGACGGTGCAACTGCTCAACATAGATAGCGTGTGCCATCTTGTCACGCTTTGCGATCGAAGGCTTTGTGAAGTACTGACGAGCACGGAGCTCCTTCAAAACACCTGTACGCTCGTACTTACGCTTAAACTTTTTGAGGGCACGCTCGATGTTCTCACCCTCCTTAACTGGCATGATAATCATAGTTATTTTCTCTTTTTTATTGTTTGTATTCTTGTTTTGTTTGTTGAGGATTGTTTTTCGCCACAACCTCATCGGCGTTTTCTGAAATTTCGGCTAATCGAACTCTTGTGGTGTAGTACCAAAAAGAAGATAGGGTGCAATGGCCTTGGCCTGCTCCTCGGTGAATATGTTATCCATCTGCATCTCCTCGATACTATTCCAACCTCCTTTCGATTCCCTTGTTTCTAAAATCAGTTTTAGCGCCCGTCTGCTCATATATGGATGAGCCTCAATTTCGGATGCGGGTGCAAAGTTAATATCTATTTTTGAAATTTTGCAACTATCGCAATAAATTTGTTCGGAAATTTTAAGAAAATTATCGGGTGTAACGCATTTTAACTCCGCAATTTGCTCTTTTCGGACAAATCCACCCAATAATTTGCGATATTGCATCACTGCAACGACAGTTTTTTCGCCAATTCCTCGCACCGAACGAAGAGTTGCCGAGTCGGCAGAGTTTATCTCAACAAGCCCTTTGTGGGGATCACGAATGCTCAAAACGACGAAGTGCGACAACGAGTCGGCCATCTCTTTGCTTACGGCATAGCAGTCCCTCAATTCGTTCATCGAAAAGATTCCGCCACCTCGCTTACGATATTCGATAAGGGCTTCGGCCTGACGAGTAGAAAAACCTATAAGTCGCAGATACTCAACACCTACTGTGTCGATGCCGAACCTCTCGAATGGGCGTGGCGAAAAACGCTTTGGGCGGTTGTTGGGCAGTGTATCGAAGTGGCGCACAGAAGGCTTGGTGGCATACTTTGTACCTATTTTTATATATGGGCGCAGGCGTGCGAACATCTCATCGGTAACGCCATAGCATAGCGCCAACTCTTCGGCTATGCCAAAGACCTTGCCGGCGGTGCGATACTTGACAATACCTACTGCCGTGCGCTTGTCGAAACCGAGCAGCAAAAGTTCATCATAACTCACCGTGTTAGGGTCGAAAACGAAGAGCGAATCTTCCCTTTCGATTGTTGTTTGCTCCGTTTTTTGGGCAAGAGTAATCGCCTTGCGTGGTTGGGCAAAATATGCAATGAGGGCTATGACGATAATTATCGCCATTACAAAGAGTATACCTCGTATATTCTGCTTATTGAACATCGGCTACTTGTTGTTCCACTCGGCACCCTCCGAGAGTTTGAGTGCGCTATAGTGTTTCGATGGCGAAGGGATAAAGGTCCCAATGCCATAGTCGTTCCACCTCTTATCCACCAAGTCGATTGTCGCCTTGTCGGCCGTTACGATATTCGGCCAGCGAGTTGGGTTGTTGCTATTCGCCTTTGGTAATTTTGCTCGAGCATCGACTACGAGTGTAGAGCCGTGGAGCGAGATATCTCGGGTAGGCTCTGTGTTTGCCGCTCCGAGCCACAATAACTCCTCCGGCGAGAGTATTTGCGCTCGCTTGTCGAAGATTACGATATAGTTGCAATTGGCCGACTTTGCCACCTCCGAGAGGTCGATTTCGAGCTCGTTGTCGGCAAAGAGCAGAAGTGTGCTCCACTCTTCGAACAACTCTTCGCTCGCCTCAATGCCCGAAGGCAGGGTAGTGCGATCGAAGGTCGCCTTGCACTCTCTCATCTCCACATTTGTCAGGTCGAGAGCCACCTTTCCTCCATAGCCACAGGTCGGTGTGGCGTGGTCGAGAACATCGTAGATGCCCTCGCTGCGAATAAGTGATTTTTTGAGGTCGCAGTTGCGCATCAACGCTGCCAACTCTTCGGCCGAGCGAACATTGGTCGAGGCGGGCGTGAGCAACAGATATTTGTTGAACATCATCTGACCGGCACCCCACAAACCGAGAGCAACCTTCGAGGCTTGACGCTCGTAGAGTTGTCGCATCGAGATGATAGTGATATTGTGTTGCGTACCTGCTGCCGGCATATACATATCCTCCACCTCGGGTTGCATCACAAGGCGTATCGGCGCAAGAAAGATGCGCTCGGTGGCCATTGCAATATAGGCATCCTCTTGTGGTGGAATACCAACTATTGTTGCAGGATATACCGCATTGCGACGATGCGTAATGGCGGTAACATGGAATTTCGGATAGTAATCGGTTAGCGAGTAGAAACCTGTGTGATCGCCAAAATCGCCCTCCAATACCTTCTCCTCCGAAGGGTCTACATATCCCTCAATCACAAAATCGCAATCCTCGGGAATATAGATATCGTTGGTGATACACTTGACAAGGCGTACCGGCTTACCTCGCAACAAACCGGCCAAGAGGTACTCGTCGATATTGTCAGGTACGGGAGCAGTAGCCGAGTAGGCATATATAGGGTCACCGCCTATCGCTACCGATACGGGCATTCTTCGACCCTGAGCCTTGTAGCCCTCGTAGTGGCGTGCTCCGGTCTTGTGGCGGTGCCAATGCATACCCGTCGTCTGGTCGTCGAATACTTGCATGCGATACATTCCGACATTGCGGATACCCGTTACGGGGTCCACGGTATGCACCATAGGAAGGGTTACGAATCGACCTCCGTCGTGCGGCCAGCATTTCAGAATTGGCAGTAGTGACAACTTAGCCTCCTCGCCTTTGAGGATAATCTGCTGACAAGCTCCACGCCCATTTTTCTTGCGTGGAAACCATTGCGATGCTTCGCCCAAAAGAGGTAGAAGTCGCAACTTGTCGACCAAGTTCTCCTTTGGCGATGTTACCGCACCTATAAGGTTATCAAATCGCTCCGAGATATCTTCGAGTCGCTCCACGCCGAGAGCCATAGCCATTCTGCGCTCCGAGCCATAGAGATTGGTCAGAACGGGAAAGCCTTTATCGGTATTTTCAAAGAGGAGAGCCTTGCCACCGCCTTCGGTTTTGACCATTCGGTCGGTAATCTCGGCAATCTCTAACTCCGACGAAACGGGGGTGCCGATGCGAATTAGCTCATCGGCACTCTCCAATTTCTCGATAAAATCTGCGAGCGATTTATACATATTCCGATATTATTTCTGCTCAGCCTTTGCTGCAGCCAAGCGCTCCTCAAACATCTTCTTCTCCTTGCCCATTGCCAAGAGGCAGATTACGGTAGCAATAACGCTTGCGCCGAAGAAACCGATGAAGGTCAAATCCCAGCCATTCTCGCCACTTGCCACGGTGTAACCGAATACGATCTTCGAGAGCAAAGCATCACCAATCAAGTAACCGAGCAAGCCCATAAAGCCGGCAGCTGTACCTGCTGCATTCTTCGGAACGATAGCGATAGCCTGAATTGAAATCATGGCTACAGGACCATATACCGCAAAGCCTGTCACTGCAAGAGCAACCTTTACGATATCGACATACTCCATGCCGAGGGTGTTTGCAATAATGCCTGCCTTCCAATAGATAAATGCACCGATGGCGGTTACAGCCATACAGATAACATTTACCGGAGCACAACGACCCTGGAAGAATCTCGATGAGAGCCAACCTGCAATCAAAGTGCCTGGGATGGCAGCAATCATATGATATGCGTAGAGATCCTTACTTACCGACTTTGCAATGCCGTGCACATTCTGCAAATAGATTGGCAACCAGTCCGAAATACCGTTGCGTACCAAATATACGAGAATGTTTGCAATACCGATAAGCCACAATATCTTATTCTTGAGGATGTAGTCCACGAACAAAGTCTTGAATGGAATTTTATCCTCCTCGCCCTTCTTAGCCTTTGCGCCCGAGAAGTCGTTGCGATACTTGTCGATTGGTGGCAAGCCACACGACTCTGGTGTATCACGGATAAACCACCAGCACAATGCTGCAACTGCCAATGCTGCGATAGACGGAACGATAAATGCCTCACGCCAGCCCGCTTCAGCCTCGCTGACACCGAGCAAAATAAGAAGCGAACCTCCTCCGATAGTAGCCAACATAGCCAAACCGGAGCTACCAATGTTGTGGGCAGTATTCCAAATGGACATCTTGAACGAGCGCTCGTTAGTCGAGAACCAATGCGACATTACACGGCCGCATGGAGGCCAACCCATGCCCGAGAACCAACCTGTCAAGCAGGTCAATACAAAGAGGATAGCAGTTGTTACTGCTCCGTTCTTTGGATAAGGAATGATACCTGCGACAATCATTACGAGAGCCGAGATGATAAGTCCTATGGTCATAAACTTGCGGGCATCCGAACGGTCCGAAAGGCTACCCATCAAAAACTTACTGACTGCGTAAGCGATAGGCATACCCGCCATTGCGATACCGACGCCACCCTCGTTAAGATAGCCCTGTGCCATCATATCTGCACCTGCGAAAGAGAGATTCTTACGCACGAGGTAGTAGGCTGCATAGCCCAAATAGATGCCGAGGAATACCTTCAAACGCATCGACTTGTACTCTTTGTCAATCTTCTCTGCCGGCAACTCTGGCTTATGAGCCGGAGGTGCCATAAAGTCTAAAAATGCCATTTGTTTTCTATAGTTTGGTTAATTTTTTTGTGAGTTCAGATTACTATAACAGGCTCTTGATAACACTCTCCAGGAGGTCGAGGCGAATCATATTCGGGCCATCGCTCAATGCCTTCTCGGGTGTTGGGTGCGTTTCGAAGAAGTAGCCATTTGCACCAAATGCCTTTGCGGCCAATGCCATAGCGGGAACATACTCGCTATTACCCTCCGACTTGCCATTGCCTGCGCCCGGACGCTGTACGGCGTGGGTACAATCCATCAGCACTCGAGGAGCAAACTTCTGCATTGTAGGGATATTGCGGAAATCTACTGCCAAATCGTTGTAGCCGATGATGTTTCCACGCTCGGTGAGCCACACCTCGCCTGCTCCCGACTTCTCGGCCTTCTCGTATGGGTATTGCATGTCCATACCAGACATAAACGGAGCCTTCTTGATGTTTACAATGCGGCCCGTATTGGCTGCTGCTACGACCAAGTCGGTCTGTCGGCAGAGGAATGCAGGAATCTGCAACACATCGATAACCTCGCTTGCAGGTTGTGCCTGCCACGCCTCGTGGATATCGGTCGAGAGGCGCAATCCCCACTTCGACTTAACATCGGCGAGCATTTGCAAACCTCGCTCCAAGCCCACGCTGCGGTAGGAGTTTATGGATGTGCGATTAGCCTTGTCGAACGACGCCTTGAAGATGATATCCACACCGAGATTACGATTTATATCGCATATCTTCGATGCAACCTCGTTGAGCAGTTCGGCCGACTCTATCGAACAAGGTCCTGCAATAAAAATTGGTTTCATGTTATTTTAAACTGTTAATAATCTTCTGGTTTATATCTCGAATTTGCTTTACATCAACCTTTACCACTTTGCGGTCGTAGGTTACAAATCCGTTAACCTCGCCCTCAACATCGGTGGTCTGGGTGTAGATTGCTCCCGACATACCCTGTGGAATGAACGGAAGAATCATCTTGGCATACTCGACATAGGTGCGAGTAACATCTGCCATATCCTTGCGGTTGCCACCATAACCCCAGTTCTTCATCTCCGGATTCCATAAGTGGCCCTTTACAGGAAGACCGATACCGCCATACTCGCCGAGCATAAGGATATAGTCGGCGTGATGAACTCCCATACAAGGTTTTGGATAGTTGTGCCAATCCATAATATCGCCGCACTCACGCAAGTTACCACCGCTGGCAGGGTTGATAAGGCGGGAGTAGTCACGCTTGAAGGTGAAATCGGTAACCTTCTCGGTGTCGAACTGCGACCAAGCCTCGTTGAATGGTACCCATACAACTACCGAAGAGAAGAAACGACAGAAGTCGATAATCTCGCTCCACTCCTTGTAGTAGTTGCGCTTGAACTCCTCGGTCAACTCGGTGTCCGAACCGCCATTTACCTGGTGGCGTGCCCACGAATAAGGGCGCTTCTGCTCGCCACTCGGCATATCTTGCCATACAAGCATACCCAAGCGGTCGCAGTGGTAGAACCAACGAGCAGGCTCAACCTTTATATGCTTACGGATAGTGTTAAATCCGAGATCCTTTGTAAATTGAATATCCCAAGCCAACGCCTCGTCGGTAGGTGCGGTATAGAGTCCATCAGGCCACCAGCCCTGATCGAGTGGACCGTACATAAAGATAGGCTTGCCATTGAGGGTTGCACGGAGATGACCATATTGGTCACGCATCTTTCCTACCTCTCGCATTGCGGTGTACGATGTAACGCTCTCCACCACCTTACCATTCTCCTTCAACGAAATTTTCATATCGTAGAGGAATGGGCTGTCAGGTGACCACAACTTTGCATTCGGGATATGTATCTTAGCCACTGAGCCGCAAGGTGCCGAACCCTCGCCAATCTTTGTGCCGTTGTCGAATACCTCGACTGTTACGATACCCTCCTGCTTAGCACACTCGGTTTTGACGATGATATCGCTATGGCGAAGGTCGCTCTCCGGGAGGATATTTACGATATGGTTCTGCTTCGATACAGGCTCCAACCATACGGTCTGCCAGATACCCGAAACAGGGGTGTACCAAATGCTGCCACGCTTGGTGAGCTGCTTACCTACAGGCTGCTCGCCCTTCTCGGTTGGGTCCCATACTCGAACTACCAACTTCTGCTCGCCCTTCTTTTTGAGAGCTGCGGTGATATCGCAAGCAAATGGGGTAAATCCACCTGTATGGCTACCTACCAAGATGCCGTTTACATAGACATCTGCACTCCAATCCACTGCACCAAAGTGGAGCATTACTCGCTGTGACATCCACTTCGACGGTACGGTGAACTTGCGCTCATACCACAGAAGTTGCTTCTCGGTCAGAGGCTTCTGCACACCCGAGAGGGCCGACTCGATCGCAAATGGAACGAGAATTTCGCCATCGAATGATGATGGCTCTGCAGCGTTAATCTCAGTGATTGCGTAGTTCCACAAGCCGTTGAGGTTCTGCCAATCCGAACGAACCAACTGCGGACGAGGATACTCGGGCAATACATTCGAAGGATTTACCTTCTCTGCCCATTCGGTGCGAATTTTGTCACCTGCGATTTTCCACTCTGCTTGAGCGGTCGAAATGCCAACTGCGAAGAGCATAATGGCCAATAGAGTCTTTTTCATAGCGTTTAGGTTTTTTATTGTTAGTCTATTTATTCTCCTTTATGAATCGTTCTGCCCTAACTAAATCTTCGGGGGTGTCGATGCCTACGGTTTCGATGTTGGTTATGCCCATGCCGATCTTGTAGCCACTCTCCAACCAACGCAACTGCTCCAATGACTCCAACTTCTCGAGCGGAGTCTGTGGCAACGAGGTTATCTCCTTGAGAACATTGGTGCGGAAGGCGTACATACCCAGGTGCTTGTAGAAGGTGTGGTGTTTAAGCCACTCGCTACGCTCTACGCCTCGGATATACGGAATTACCGAACGAGAGAAGTAGAGTGCATGACCCGATGGGTCTATCACTACCTTTGGCGAATTAGGGTTTTCGAGAGCCTCCAAACCGCCCTCCTCGCTGAAAGGTACGGCAAGCGTTACGATATCTGTCGCCTCGCTTTCGAAACCCTTTTTCAGAAGTTCGATATGCTCCTTGTGTGTAAATGGCTCGTCGCCCTGAATGTTTATCACGATATCGGCATCATATCCGATCTTCTCCAACGCCTCGCAGCAACGGTCTGTGCCGCAACGATGCTCCGACGAGGTCATTACGACATTCCCGCCAAAAGCCTTCACCGTGTTGAATATGCGCTCGTCATCGGTTGCGACATAGGTCATCTCCACACACTCGGCCACTCGTTCGTATACATGCTGAATGATAGGTTTGCCATCCAACAAAACAAGCGGCTTTGCAGGGAAGCGTGTGCTGGCGTAGCGAGCAGGTATGATTGCCAAAAATTTCATAGCGTTATTACTTTTCGAGTGCGAGCTTCAAAACCTGCTCGTTCGAGCGTACATAGTGGAAGGTCAAGCCCTCGAGGTACTCCTTTGTGATCTCCTCCACATCCTTGCGGTTCTCCTCAGGCAGGAGAATGGTGTGAATGCCGGCACGCTTTGCGGCCAAAATCTTCTCCTTCACGCCACCAATAGGAAGCACTCGACCACGCAATGATGTTTCGCCCGTCATAGCGATGCGCTCCTTTACCTTGCGTCCTGTGTAGGTCGAAACAATCGAGGTTATCATCGTGATACCTGCCGACGGGCCATCCTTAGGTACAGCACCCTCGGGTACATGGATGTTGAGGTCGTTCTTCTCGAAGAGTTTAGGGTTGATGCCCAACTCCTTGTAGTGCGCCATAACCCACTCGTGGGCAATGGTTGCCGACTCCTTCATTACATCGCCCAAATTTCCGGTGAGCGATAGCTTGCCCTTACCAGGTGTGAGAATGCTCTCGATATAGAGAATATCGCCACCAACCTGTGTCCAAGCCAATCCTGTAACTACACCTACCATATCCTTTACCTCGTACTCATCGTTGCGGAATTTCGGCTTGCCGAGAACCTTCTCTACCTGCTCGGCCGAGAACGATGGGGTAAACTCCTCCTCGAAGGCTATCTCCTTGGCACGAGAACGAGCCAACTTAGCCAAATGCTTATCCAACGAGCGAACTCCCGACTCACGAGTGTAGTCCGAGATGATCTTCTCGACGATATTGCGATCCACAACCATCTGCTCCTCCTTCAATCCGTGTGCTTCGCACTGCTTGCGGATGAGGTGCTTCTCGGCAATCTCAATTTTATCCTCGAGGATGTAGCCAGGGATATTTATCAACTCCATACGATCACGCAATGCAGGGTTTACTGCACCGATATCGTTGGCAGTTGCGATAAAGAGCACCTTCGAGAGGTCATACTCTGTATCGAGGTAGTTATCGTGGAATGTAGTGTTCTGCTCTGGGTCCAGCACCTCCAACAGTGCCGACGATGGGTCACCATGGTTGCTAACGGTGATCTTATCTACCTCGTCGAGGATGATTACAGGGTTCGACGAGCCTGTGCGCTTGATAGTTTCGATAATTCGACCAGGCATAGCTCCGATATAGGTGCGACGGTGACCACGAATCTCCGCCTCGTCGTGCAAACCACCCAAGGCAATACGACCGAACTTGCGACCAAGTGCTGTGGCTACCGACTTTCCGAGCGAGGTCTTACCCACTCCCGGAGGGCCGTAGAGGCAGAGAATTGGCGACTTCAAATCGCCCTTCAACTTGATAACTGCCAAGTGCTCCAAGATACGGTCCTTAACCTCGTCCAAGCCGAAGTGGTCGGCATCGAGCTGCTCTCGTGCGCACTTCAAGTCGAGGTTATCCTCCGTAAATTCGTTCCAAGGGAGATCTACCATCAACTGCAGATAGGTCATCTGCACCGAATACTCTGCTACGGCAGGATTCAGGCGTGACATCTTGGTGAGCTCCTTCTCGAACATCTCGGCAGTGGCTTTGTTCCACTTCTTCTTCGAGGCGGCCTCTCTCAGACGAGCGATATCTCCATCCTCGTCCTCGCCCAACTCCTGCTGAATGGTGCGCATCTGCTGCTGCAAGTAGTAATCTCGCTGCTGCTTGTCAATCTCCTGCTTAACCTTGCTCTGGATATCCTGCTTTATCTCGAGGAGCTGCTGCTCACGAATAAGTATCTCGAGCAATTTGCGTGAACGGGCCAACAAACCGGGAGCCTCAAGCAGAGCCTGACGATCGTCGTCGGTAAATTCGAGGTTCGAGCAGATGAAATTTACGATTCCTCGGCGGGAGTCGATATTCTTAATCGCAAACGATGCCTCCTTTGGCATTGTCGGCGAGGTGTTGATGATGTTGAGGGCAACATCCTTGATAGACTCGATAAGTGCATCGAACTCCACGCTATTCTTCTCGGGTGCGGAGTCGAGCAGTGGTGTAACCTTTGCCTTGAAGAATGGCTCGGTCGAGATATACTCTCCCACCTCGATCTTCTCCAAACCCGAAAGGATAACCGTGAGGTTTCCGTTCGGCATCTCGAGAATCTTCAAGATGCGGGCTGCTGTACCAATGCGGTACATATCGTCTGGTGTAGGGGTTTCGATCTCAGCATTCTTCTGCAATACTGCACCGAGCAAACCTCCCTCGGCCTGTACGGCACGAACAAGAGCGATGCTCTTCTCACGGCCTACGGTGATAGGTGTGATTGCTCCGGGGAAGAGTACCGAGCTGCGCAAAGTGAGTATAGGCAATACCTCAGGGAGTTGTACCTCCTCCACGGTGTCGTCCTCGTTGCCGGCTATGATAGGAATCACCTGGTGTTTCTGATCGGTGATATCGGGCGAAAGGCCCAAATCCTCGATGATTGTAATGTCGTTATTATCTTTCTTTCCCATAATTTCAGATGTTGTTTGTGCGCACCACTGCGCTCGTGTGCGTGTATGCACACGCAGATTATCTGCAAAGATAGTGCTTTTTTCAGATAAAAAAAGTGTTTGCGCTCTCTTTTTTGCAGATATGCTCTTTTTTGATTATATTTGCAATATGTTGAATCTTAAAAATTGAGAAGATTATGAAGAGAGTGGTATTGTTGCTCGCCTTGTGCGTAACGGCGTTGTTGTCGGTATGGCTCGTTACCGAGTCGCAGAAAAAGAGTGGAGTACTCGAGGCTATCGAGGCTCGTCGTAGCGTTCGTGCCTACAAAGATACACCTGTAGAGCATGAAAAATTGGAGTTTCTCGCCAAGTGCGGAGTGTTGGCTCCGAGCGCAATGAATAAGCAGGAGTGGGAGGTGCGAATTGTAGAGAATAAGGAGTGGATAGATGGCGCAACTGCAGCCTATCTTAAGGCGGTTGAAGGCACTGACAAAGCAAAATATATGCTTACTCCAACCTTTAAAAATATCTTCCGAAATGGCTCGGCTGTGATATTTGTGGGCGCTCCCGATGGACTATTTTCGGGCGAAAATGTGGGTTGTTTAGCGCAGAATATCATGCTGGCTGCCACCGAGTTGGGCTTGGGTACCTGCTTTCTTGGCAGTGTGCAGATGATGTTTGCCGAGCCGGCAATGGCAGAGTACCTGCAGTCGCTCGGATTCTCGGAGGGTTACAAACTTCGCTACGCTTTGGCAGTGGGCTATCCCGACGAGGCTCCCGAAGCTAAGCCACGAGATATGTCGAAGATTAAATTTGTTGAGTAACGGAGAATTTCCGTAGGAAATAAAAGAGGCAACACCGCAAAAGTGTTGCCTCTTCTGTTTGTCGGTCGCAGACTATCCCAAGTAGGTTAAGGTTGGGAACAGCTGATGCATCTGCTCGAAAACTACTTCGTGAGTTGTGTTCTCGTGCAAAATAAGAATGATGTTGTTGTCGCCTGCAACGGTGCCAATAATATCCTTGCTCTTGCGTGCGTCGATAATAACCGAAACGGCACTTGCATAGCCCGATTTGGTCGAGATAACTGCAATGTTATGTGAAAAACGGATGTCGAGTACTGCATCGCCGAGGTTTGCAGTATTAGATACGATTTCGCCACCGAGCTTTTCGCTCAAAACATAGATGTATCCCTTCTCCGGATGAGGCATTTTAGAGATGTTTACCTCTTTGAAATCTCGAGATAATGTACTTTGAGTGGCGTGTACTCCGTGTTGCTCAAGTCGCTTAATCAGCTCCTCTTGCGAGCTTATCAACTCATCGCCAATGATTCGTCTGATGAGATTTAATCGTTCAGCTTTGTTTCTCATGGGTTAATTGTGTTTGTTAATTTGTGTATGCAAAGGTAAGAAAACATTTGTATTATTTGCATAAAATTCGGAGAAAATGATAAAAATAATTTTTTCCGAGCGGTGTTGTCTGTCCAAAAATTACTCCTTCCGATAGGCGAGTCTGTTCTCTTCTCGGAACTGTCGGGGCGTTGTACCTTCGATCTTGCGAAAAGCGGTAGAAAATTGACCTACGCTCTCAAATCCAAGTAGATAGGCCGTCTCGGTTATGGTGTAACTTTCCGATATAAGCATCTCTTTGGCACGACTTATCAGAAGACGGGCAATATATTGCGCCGGCGAAATTCCGGTGATGCGTTTGAATGCCTGGCGGAACCACGAATAGCCCACGCCAAGGCTGGTTGCGATATCCTCGGCATGTAGTGTGTGGTGCACTCGCTCTCGCATAAGTTGACGAGCTTCGTTTATAATCTCCTCGGCTCGAGTTGCGCCCTCGCCATTGCGTTTACTCTTGTATAGGATATGACCCAGCATGTGGGTTACAATGCCTGCAAGCAGCTGCTGACAGCCGATCTTCTCCTTTTCGGCAACACGGATGGCGTCACGATAAAGGGATATGAGAGTGTTGCTAAGTCCGATCTTTATGATGGCCTCTTTGGGTGAGAAAAATCCGGCAGAGGTGCGGTGGTCCATAACCTCGCCTTTGAAGCCTATCCAGAACTCTCGCCAACCGAGTTGCTTGTCGGGGTAGTAGTGGTGCTGCTCGCCAGGGAACAACAGCAGTACGGTACCACTCTCGATGCGCTGTCTTTCGATGGATTGGGATTCGAAAAATCCTCCGCCTTCGGCAATGTATATGATCTGATATTCGTCCAGTACACGACCGGTTTGAGCCTTGAAATTGTATGTTGCCGGATGCTGCATGGCAGGGTAGCAGGCGTTCGGTTTAATCAGCTGCGTACCGATAGTGGTGGTTGCTAAGCCCCAACTATCGTCGTTTGGTCCGATGGTCAGATATTTCAGCGAATTTTGGTCTAAGACTTTCATATCTTGTCAAATTTGAAAGATTTAATATCATTTTTGAAATTCAAAGTTAATAAATCTATTCTTAAATTTGCAATAATAATATACAAAAAGTGTAAAATAATGAAGATATACAACTTTTTAGCCTTTGATTTGGGTGCAACAAGCGGCCGATCGGTCTTGGGAACGCTAAGAAATGGCAGAATTGAAACACGAGAGCTTACTCGTTTTCCGAATGGTATAGTCGAACTTCATGGCAAGTTCTATTGGAATCTGTTCGGCCTTTACGAGCATTTGAAAGAGGGCCTTGTGGCTTGTGCTCGAGAGGGTGTCACCCCCGACTCGATAGGTGTTGATACTTGGGGTGTCGATGTGGTGCCAATCGGTCAGGATGGCTCTATTCTCGGAATGCCTCGTGCCTATCGTGACCCATATACCGATGGTGCACAGGAGAGGTTCTTCGAGATTGTTCCTCGAGAGGAGGTCTACGATAAGACGGGTATTCAGTTTATGAACTTCAATACCTTGTTCCAAATCTTCGCAGCAGTCAAGGAGGGATATACCCCTATTGTTGAGGCTAAACGATTGCTCTTTATCCCCGATGCACTCTCCTATATGCTTACCGGCAAGGAGATTTGTGAATATACTATCGCTTCGACATCGCAGATTTTAAACCCTCGCACCTCTAAGTTGGAGGCATCGCTCTTGAAGGCTGCAGGTGTAAGCGAGGAGATCTTCCCTGAGATTACTCTTCCGGGTTGTGTTATCGGTCCGCTGACCGATGCTTTGGCTGAGGAGACCCGCATTGGCAAGGTCGATGTTGTGGCGGTTGCAGGACACGATACCGCTTCGGCCGTAGCAGCCGTACCTGCCGAGAATGAGCGTTTTGCATATCTTTCGTCGGGAACTTGGTCGTTGATGGGTATCGAAACTAAAGAGCCTATCATCAACGAGGAGTCGTTCTGCTACAACTTCACGAACGAGGGCGGAGTTGACGGTACAACCCGCTTTTTGAAGAATATCTGCGGTATGTGGATATTGGAGCAGTGTCGCAAGGAGTGGGAGCGAGAGGGTAAGAACTACTCCTATCCCGAGATTGTCGAGATGGCCCATTCGGCAGAGCCTTTTGTTAGCTTTATCAACCCCGACGATGCTTCGTTTGCCAATCCGCAGTCGATGTTGAAGGCTATTGAGGCATTTTGCATACGCACAGGACAGCCTGTTCCGCAGAATGACACCCAGATTATCCGCACCATATTCGAGAGCTTGGCTTTGCGCTATAGAGAGGTGTTGGAGATTTTGGAGAGCGTAGCACCATTCGAGATAGATGTTCTCCATATTATCGGTGGAGGTTCGAAGAATAAGCTGCTCAACCAATTCACCGCTAATGCTATCGGTAAGCGAGTTCTGGCCGGTCCGTCGGAGGCTACGGCAATCGGAAACATTATGATGCAGGCGGTAGGTGCAAGAGCCGTGTCGTCGTTGGCCGAGGCTCGTCAGATTATTCGTGCCTCAATCGAGACGGATGAGTTCCTTCCACAAGACGGAGATGTTTGGGAGGCAGCATATACCCGATTTAAGAGTTTGAAATAGAGATAATATAAATATAATGTAGAACCTAAAAACAGAGAAAATTATGAACGAAGCAAAGATCAAACAGGCTTATGACATCGCCGTAGAGCGTTACGCTGAATTCGGTATAGATGTAGAGAAGGTGCTCGAGAAGTTGCATGCGGTGGAGATTTCGATGCACTGCTGGCAGGCAGACGATGTTGCAGGTTTCGAGTCGGCGGGCGACTTGACAGGCGGCATTCAGGCAACAGGAAACTATCCTGGCAAGGCTCGTAATATCGAGGAGTTGCGTGCCGACATTCTCAAGGCATCGTCGCTTATCCCGGGTAAGCAGCGCCTCAATCTCCACGAGATTTATGGCGACTTCGGTGGTAAGAAGGTAGACCGCAACGAGGTAGAGCCTGCACACTTCGAGAGTTGGATTCAGTGGGGCTTGGAGCACGGTATGAAGCTCGACTTCAACTCTACATCGTTCTCGCACCCAAAGTCGGGTGATTTGTCGTTGTCGAACCCAGACAAGGCTATCCGTGACTTCTGGATCGACCACACAAAGCGTTGCCGTGCAATTGCTGAGGAGATGGGCCGTCGTCAGGGCGATCCTTGTATCATGAACTTGTGGGTACACGATGGTAGCAAGGATATCACCGTAAACCGTATGAAGTATCGTGCTTTGTTGAAGGACTCGCTCGACCAGATCTTCGCTCAGAAGTACGACAATATGAAGGACTGTATCGAGTCGAAGGTGTTCGGTATCGGTTTGGAGAGCTATACCGTAGGTTCTAACGACTTCTATATCGGCTATGGAGCTCAGAACAACAAGATTGTTACCCTCGATACAGGTCACTTCCACCCAACCGAGAGCGTAGCAGATAAGCTCTCGTCGTTGCTCCTCTTTGTACCTGAGGTTATGCTCCATGTCAGCCGTCCAGTACGCTGGGATTCGGATCATGTGACCATCATGAATGACGATACACTCGATTTGATGCACGAGATTGTTCGTTGCGATGCACTCGATAAGGTCCATATCGGTTTGGACTACTTCGACGCTTCGATCAACCGCCTTGGCGCTTATATCATCGGTACCCGTGCAACCCAGAAGTGCTTGTTGCGTGCATTGTTGGAGCCACTCGCACAGCTTCGTCAGTACGAGGCAAATGGTCAGGGCTTCGAGCGTTTGGCACTCCTCGAGGAGGCTAAGAACTTGCCTTGGAATGCAGTTTGGGATATGTACTGCTTGCGTAACGGCGTGCCTGTAGGCGAGTCGTTTATTGTCGATGTGCAGAAGTACGAGCAGGAGGTAACATCAAAGCGTAACTAAAAATTAGGGAGGATAGATTATGTATCGTATAGTTCTTAACGAAACATCATATTTTGGTGCAGGTTGTCGTTCGGTGATTGCCGACGAGGTGGCAAAGCGTGGCTTTAAGAAGGCTTTCTTCGTAACCGATAAGGATTTGATCAAGTTCGGTGTTGCAGAGAAGATTGAGGAGGTTTTGGAGGGTGCAGGTATCCCTTACGAGATCTATAGCGATGTGAAGGCTAACCCGACAATCGGTAATGTTCAGCGTGGTGTCGAGGCTTACAAGGCTTCGGGCGCAGACTTTATTATCGCCTTGGGTGGTGGCTCGTCAATCGACACTGCGAAGGCCGTTGGTATCATCATCAACAACCCGGAGTTTGCTGATGTTCGCTCATTGGAGGGCGTAGCACCTACAAAGAATCGTGCCGTGCCAACTTTCGCTATTCCTACAACCGCAGGAACTGCAGCGGAGGTTACTATCAACTATGTAATCACCGATGAGGAGGCAAAGAAGAAGATGGTTTGTGTCGATCCGAACGATATTCCGATGTGCTCGATTATCGACTGTGAGTTGATGTACTCTATGCCTAAGGGCTTAACCGCTGCTACAGGTATGGATGCTTTGACTCACGCTATCGAGAGCTACATCACTCCTGGTGCTTGGACCATGAGCGATATGTTCGAGGTAAAGGCTATCGAGTTGATTGCAACCCACCTCAAAAATGCTGTTGAGAATGGCAAAGACGAGGTTGCTCGCTCGGGTATGGCCGAGGCGCAGTATATCGCAGGTATGGGCTTCTCGAATGTAGGTTTGGGTATCGTTCACTCGATGGCTCACCCACTCGGAGCATTCTATGACACTCCGCACGGTGTGGCTAATGCGTTGCTCTTGCCTTATGTTATGGAGTATAATGCCGAGTCGCCATCTCGTGCCAAGTATCTTGGCATTGCAAAGGCTATGGGCGTAAATACCGACGGTATGAGCGTTGATGAGGGTGTTAAGGCTGCTATCGAGGCAGTTCGTTCCCTCTCGCTCTCGATCGGTATTCCACAGCACTTGTGCGAGATTGGCGTCAAGAAGGAGGATATCCCTCAGTTGGCAGTTGCCGCTTTCAACGATGTATGTACAGGCGGAAACCCTCGCCCTACATCGGTTGAGGATATCGCTAAATTGTATGAAATAGCTTACGAATAGTCGCAGTTATGGAGATTATAATTGGTCTTTTGATTATTGCGGTGGGTGCATTTTGCCAGTCGAGCTGCTATGTGCCTATCAACAAAATTAAGGGTTGGAGCTGGGAGTCTTATTGGCTCGTACAGGGCATCTTTGCTTGGCTCGTATTCCCTATTTTAGGCTCGTTGTTGGCTGTGCCCGAGGGACACAGCCTCTGCGAGTTGTTCACTGCAGGCAACACCTTCAATGTGCTGATGACCATCATCTTTGGTGTGTTGTGGGGTGTGGGCGGTTTGACCTTCGGCCTTTCGATGCGCTACCTCGGTGTGGCACTCGGTCAGAGCATTGCTCTCGGTACTTGCGCTGCAGGTGGTACACTTCTTGGCCCTGTTTTGCTCAATGCATTCTTCCCTGAGATGGGCGCACTCTCGTCGCTCACTTTTGCCGTCATTTCGGGCGTGGTGGTAACCTTGCTCGGTATTGCAATTATCGGTATCGCAGGTATGATGAAGGCGAATTCGTTGCCTGAGGAGCAGAAGAAGGCGGCTGTCAAGGACTTCAACTTCCCGAAGGGACTTGCCATTGCTTTGTTGGCAGGTGTCATGAGTGGCTGCTTCAATGTAGGTCTGGAGTTTGGCAAGGATATCAACTTCGGCGAATTGACCGACCCTATGTTTAAGACCCTGCCTGCTACAATGCTCGTAACATTGGGAGGCTTTGTTACAAACGCAATCTACTGCCTCTATCAGAACGTCAAAAACAAGAGCTTCTGCGACTATAAGCAGGGTAAGTTGTGGGCAAATAATGCTCTCTATTGCGCTTTGGCGGGAGCATTATGGTACAGCCAATTCTTCGGATTGAGCCTTGGCAAGGGTTTCCTTACCGAGTCGCCAACGCTGATGACCTTGTCGTTCTGTATCCTTATGGCCTTGAATGTAACCTTTGCAAATGTTTGGGGTATCATTCTCAAGGAGTGGAAGGGTTGCTCGAAAAAGACTATTGTAGTACTCGTATTGGGTATTTTGGTTTTGGTAGCAAGCTCGTTCTTGCCTGAATTGTTAAAATAAACGAAGAGAAAATGAAATCTATATTGGAAAATCGCCCTGCACTTGCTGCCGAGGTTGAGAAGGTCGCCGAGGTGGCAGGCTATCTCTGGCAGAAGGGTTGGGCAGAGCGTAACGGTGGAAATATCACCGTAAATATCACCGAGTATGTAGACGATGAGATCAAGGCTTTGCCTGCAATCAGCGAGGTCTATCCTATTGGTGCGGAGTTGCCAAATTTGAAGGGTTGCTACTTCTACTGCAAGGGCACAAATATGCGTATGCGTGATTTGGCTCGTCGCCCTATGGAGAATGGCTCTATCATCCGCATCTTGGAGGATTGTGCATCGTATGTGATTATTGCCGACAATGTGGTGAAGCCGACTTCGGAGCTTCCATCGCACCTTAGCGTGCACAACTACCTTATCGGCAAGGGCTCGCCATACAAGGCTTCGTTGCACACCCACCCAATCGAGTTGGTGGCTATGTCGCACAACCCTAAATATCTGGAGAAGGATGTTGCAACAAAGTTGTTGTGGAGTATGATCCCTGAAACGAAGGCCTTCTGCCCTCGTGGTTTGGGTATTGTGCCTTACACATTGCCAGGATCGGTAGAGTTGGCCGATGCTACAATTGCTGAGCTGGCAGACTACGATGTTGTGATGTGGGAGAAGCACGGCGTATTTGCAGTTGATACCGATATTATGCAGGCATTCGATCAGGTCGATGTATTGAATAAGTCGGCACTTATCTATATCGCTTCTAAGTCGATGGGATTCGAGCCTGAGGGTATGAGCGAGGAGCAGATGCGTGAGATGTCGGTGGCATTTAACCTCCCTAAATAGTATGGGTAATTAAAAACTTAAAACTATGAAGATTAGAAGTTTATTGGCAGCTGCCGTGTCAACTCTCTTGTTGATTGGTTGTTGCAACCAGAGCAAGGAGTCTGTTGGCAAGAGGGTAGAGGCCTTAGATAGCTCTGCATGGGAGGTATCGCAGTGGATTTCGGTGGTTGACGCCCCTGTTGTTCCGAAGATTCCGAAGGTTGTTCGTGCAGCCGATGGTGCCAGCTGGTTCCTCTCGACGGTGACCAACGAGAAGAGCGTTGTTTCGGCAAAGTGGATGACTGCCGGTTTGGGTGTATATGAGCTGTATGTCAATGGAGAGCGTGTAGGTAACGAGTTCTTGAAGCCGGGATACACAAGTGCTACCAAGACAAAGATATCGTTTACATACGATGTTACCGATGCCTTCCAGACCAAAGAGGGTGCCGAAAATGTACTCTCTGTACAAGTGACTCCGGGATGGTGGGCCGACCGTATTGTATCGCCACGCCACAATGTGGGTATGACGGGCGAAAAATGCGCCTTTCGTGGCGTATTGGAGCTCACCTTTGCCGATGGCTCAACAAAGCTCTATGGTACAAATCTGGAGGATTGGAAGGCTGGTATTGCAGGTCCTGTGAAGCATGCAGGTATTTACGATGGCGAGGAGTATGATGCCCGTGAGAAGTTGGGCTTCGAGACCCCCGAGAAGTTGTCGGCTCCGGAGGAGAATAGAGAATTTGCGGGCGAGATTGTCCCTTCGTTTGGCGCAGAGGTCTATCTCCGTCACGACCTCACTTTGCTGCCTGTACAGACCTATGTCTACAATGGAGTAGAGGGAGCTACCGAAGAGGAGTATGGTAGAGTTGCCATAGTGAGAGAGTATTCAGCAAAACAATCTGTTGTTCTCAATGAGGGCGAAACTTTGGTTGTTGATTTTGGCCAGAACTGCGCTGCCGTACCGGAGTTTGTATTCAATGCCGAGGAGGGAACAGTGGTTACATGCCTTCCTGCAGAGATTCTCAACGATGGTAATGGCGCAAAGAGTCGTCTGATGGATGGTCCTGGTGGTAGCTGCCACCATCGCAATATCCGTGGTCAGCAAGATGGTATCCGTGTAGTCTACACATTTGGCAATGGTGGCAAGACAACATATCTGCCTCGTTGCACCTTCTTCGGCTATCGCTATCTCGCTATTACAGCAACCGGTAAGGTGGAGTTCAAGAGCATAAAGTCGATACCGGTAACTTCGATTACCCGAGAGTTGGAGATTGGTAAAATTACCACCGGTAACGAACTTATCAACAAGCTTATCTCGAATACCTATTGGGGTGAGGTGTCGAACTACCTCTCTGTGCCTACCGATTGTCCACAGCGTAACGAGCGACTCGGCTGGACTGCCGATACACAGGTGTTTGCCGAGGCCGGAGCATTCTTTGCCAATACGCACGACTTCCTTCGCAAGTGGATGCGAGATATGCGTGATGCGCAGCTGGAGTCGGGCGCATACCCAAGCATTGCTCCTGATGGTGCATTCGGAGGCTCATATATGCGCTTTGGTTGGGCCGATGCAGGCGTTATCGTACCGTGGGTTGTGTGGAAGCAGTTTGGCGACACCCGTATTATCGACGAGAACTGGGAGTCAATGGAGAAGTTTATGAACCATATTGCCGAAACCAAGTACGACCACAAGGCTCTTGTTCATGAGAATAAAGATAAGCAGTATGCCGATTGGGTAAGCTATGAGCCACTCGAAACACACTTCTTGTTGGTATATAAGGAGAGCACACGAAATAGTAAGAATAAGGAGTTGTTGCCAGAGGCTCTCGACTATTGGAACTATTTGAGTGCTTGCTATTGGGTGATTGACGCCACCTATATGGCAGATATGGCAAAGGCGACAGGCCGTTGCGACAAGAAGTATCTTGCAATGGTGGAGGAGGCAAGAGCTCGTGCTAAGAGTTTCCTCAATGCCGATGGCACATTCAAAACAGAGATACTTAACACCATGCAGACTCCTGCACTCTTTGCATTGAAGACCAATCTTGTTGAGGGCGATGTTAAGGCCGACATGAAGGCTCGCTTGCGCAAGAACTTCGAGGAGCATGGCAACTGCTTGCAGACAGGCTTCCTCGGAACAGGTCTGTTGATGCAGGTGCTTACCGAGAATGGAATGGTAGATCTTGCATACGAGTTGCTCTTCCAGCGCAAGAATCCGAGCTGGCTCTACTCTATCGACAATGGTGCAACCACAATCTGGGAGCGTTGGGATAGCTACACCATCGAGAAGGGCGTAGGAAAGGGTGGCATGAATAGCTTTAACCACTATGCTTATGGCTGTGTTTGCGAGTGGATTTGGGAGGT
>JAGBRY010000153.1 GCA_017632115.1 Alistipes sp.
GGCTCGGTAGGCAACTTCTCCTACTCGTTTGCCGGCCATTGGCTCTCGAGCGATTGGGCATCGAGCAAGGCGCTATATCAGAATGCCTTTCGCTCCGACGATGTCGACTTTATCGACTGGCTCACGGCATCCTACTCGGTCGGACAATTCACCTTTACGCTTGGTAAGGATATGCTCTCGATAGGTACTTGGGAGTTGGACTACTACGATGTCGATGTCCACACCTCGTTGGTATCGCCTTTGTGGCATAAGCTCGCTATCTATCAGTGGGGTGGAAATGTTGAGTACACCACCGAAGATGAGAGTACAACACTCCGTTTCCAATTCGGTACCTCGCCATTTGGCGAGTTCCCTTTCGCATCCAACCGTTTTGTCTATTCGCTCTATTGGACTGGCGAATATGGCTATTTCTCGCCAATCTGGTCGGTGAACTTCGTGGAGCTGGAGCAGAAGGGTAAATTTGCAAATCTTATCGCACTCGGTAACGCCTTCTATATGGGCGACTTTACTCTCGAGTTCGATTATATGAATCGTGCAACCTCAATCAAGAGATTCTTCAATCAGGAGTTCTCGGTGAGTGCACAACTCCTCTATAACTATGAGGATAAGGTCGAGGCCTTTGTCAAGGGTGGCTATGACCACTATAACGGTAGCGATATCTTCGGCTACGAGTACGAAACTCCCGACGATATCTGGTACATTCCAACCGACAACTCGCTCTGCCCAAGCTATTGGTATGTGGGTGGAGGAGTGCACTACTTCCCGCTGCGAGAGAGCCGAGATTTGCGTCTGCAGGCCGTGGCGGCATACAATAACTTTGCAAAGAGCGTGGCGATAACCGTCGGCGCAACATATCACTTTAATCTAACCAAAACCATTCTGAAAAACCGCAAGTAAGAGATGGCAAAAAAGAGCGAAACAATCATCAAAATCGAGAACCTCTCCAAGGCATTCGGAGATAAGGTCGTACTCGACAACATCAACCTCGACATCAAGCGAGGCGAGTTCGTAACACTGCTCGGCCCTTCGGGCTGTGGCAAGACCACGCTGTTGCGAATGTTGGCAGGTTTTATGCAACCTGACGAAGGTGTTATCTCAATGGAGGACAAGAATATCTTGACAATGCCTCCGCATCAGCGACCTCTCAATACGGTTTTCCAGCGATATGCACTCTTCCCACATTTGAATGTCTACGAGAATATCGCCTTCGGCCTCAAACTCAAAAAGGTTGTATCGAGGGAGATTGACAAGCGTGTGCGTAAGGCGCTGAAGATGGTGTCGATGACCGACTACGAGGATCGTGATGTGAATTCGTTGTCAGGTGGTCAGCAGCAGCGTGTAGCTATTGCTCGAGCTATCGTCAATCAGCCTCAGGTGCTCCTCTTGGACGAGCCGTTGGCTGCGCTCGACTTGAAGATGCGTAAGGATATGCAGATGGAGCTCAAGCAGATGCACGAAGCTCTCGGTATCACCTTTATTTATGTAACTCACGACCAGGAGGAGGCTCTTACCTTGAGCGATACCATCGTGGTTATGAGCGAGGGTAAGATTCAGCAGATTGGCACCCCGATCGATATCTACAACGAGCCTGCAAACTCGTTTGTTGCCGACTTTATTGGCGAGAGTAATATCCTCAATGGCACAATGATAAAGGATAAGGAGGTCGAGTTTATCGGCCACAAGTTCGAGTGCGTGGATAGTGGTTTTGGCGAGAATACGGCGGTTGATGTGGTTATTCGTCCCGAGGATATCTATCTCGTCGGAAATGTTGAGAATGCCGACTTCACGGGTGTAGTCAAGTCGTGCATCTTTAAGGGTGTACACTACGAGATGTTCGTCGAGACCGACAAGGGTTTCGAGCTTATGATTCAGGACTATAACGCCTTCGAGGAGGGCACCACCGTGGGTATGTTTATCAAGCCTTCGGATATCCATGTTATGCGCAAGGAGCGTACCTGCAATACATTCCAGGGTGTAATGACCTCGCCTACAACCGTCGAGATGCTCGGCTCGGAGTTTGAGTGTAAGGATCAGGGCTTGCAGGCGGGCGATAATGTAACGGTGCGAGTGGCCTTCAATCGTGTGGAGTTGCACGACTACAAGGAGGATGGAAAGCTTATTGGCTCGGTTCACTTTATCCTCTATAAGGGCGACCACTATCACCTCACCGTAAAGACCGAGGATGGCGACTTTATCTATGTGGATACCAACGATATATGGGATAACTTCGATGTTGTGGGTATCTCCATCGACAAGCGTGATATCTATGTTTCGAAACGAGTTTAATGCCGAGAGAGGAAGATGAAATTTGTAGCTAAGATATTCAACAAACGAGCGAATTGGGCTATCCCATACGCCATATTCCTCGCTCTGTTTGTGGCGTTGCCTTTGGTGCTGATTTTGGTCTATGCCTTTCAGGATGCCGAAGGTGCCTTCTCGTTGGATAATTTCCGACGCTTCGTCGAGCAGCCAGAAGCTGTTAATACCTTTATCTATTCGATAGGCATTGCGTTGATTACCACTATATTGTGTATTCTGCTCGGCTATCCGGCAGCGTGGATTTTGAGCAATCGCAAGCTCAATCGCTCGGAGATTACCGTCGTGTTATTTATCCTGCCGATGTGGATAAATATCCTGGTGCGTACACTTGCTACGGTGGCTCTCTTCGACTTTGCAAAGTTGCCGTTGGGCGAGGGAGCACTTATATTCGGTATGGTCTACAACTTCTTGCCGTTTATGATCTATCCTATCTACAATACTCTGCAGAAGATGGATCACTCGCTTATTGAGGCGGCCGAGGATCTAGGCGCAACGCCGTGGAAGGTGTTCCGTAAGGTTACAGTGCCATTGTCGATGCCCGGTGTGATGTCGGGTATAATGATGGTCTTTATGCCTACCATCTCGACATTCGCCATTGCGGAGTTGCTCACTATGAACAATGTGAAACTGTTTGGTACAACCATCCAGGAGAATATAAATAACGGAATGTGGAACTATGGCGCAGCCTTGTCGCTCATTATGCTCGTGATTATCGGCATAACATCGCTCTTCTCCGACGGTGAGGAGCAGAACGACAGCGAGAGTCTGATTTAAAGCTGAGGAAAAGTTATGAAGAGATTTTTCGCACAACTCTATCTGTGGCTCCTGTTGGCGTTGCTCTATGCGCCAATACTCATCATCGCCATCTTCTCGTTCACCGAGTCGAAGGTGTTGGGTAACTGGACCGGTTTCTCGACCGAGCTCTACTCGTCATTGTTTAGTGGTGGAGCGCAAAGTTCGTTGCTTAATGCCATCAAAAACACATTGAGCATTGCCGTTATTGCAGCCATTGCATCGACCATTTTGGGAACTATTGCAGCAATCGGAATTTTTAATATGCGAGGTCGCAAGAAGCAGGTTATCACCTTCTTGAACGATATTCCGATGCTTAATCCCGATATTATTACGGGTATATCGTTGTTCCTCTTGTTTGTGAGTGTCGGCATCTCGCAGGGCTATACAACCGTCGTATTGTCGCATATCGCTTTCTGTACGCCGTATGTGGTGTTGAATGTGATGCCACGCCTGCAGCAGATGAATCCCAATATCTACGAGGCGGCTCTTGATTTGGGCGCAACACCATTCCAGGCACTTCGTAAAATTATCATTCCGGAGATTCGTCCGGGTATGGTGTCGGGTATGATTCTCGCCTTTACCCTCTCGATCGACGACTTTGCGGTGACGCTCTTTACGAAGGGTAATGAGGGTCTTGAAACCCTCTCGACATATATCTATGCCGATGCTCGAAAGGGTGGTCTTACACCCGAATTGCGACCACTCTCGACCATTATCTTTGTGGTTGTATTGTTGTTGCTCATCATCATAAATGTTCGTGCAAAGCGCAATGCCAAGCGCAAGCAAGCAATGTAATTCGCTATGAAGAAGATTTTTATTACAATACTTTGTGCTCTTTGCACTGCCTTCTCGGTGGAGGCGGCAGATCGTGCACATACGCTCAAAATCTACAATTGGGCCGACTATATCGACGAGTCGGTGCTGGATGACTTTAAGGTGTGGTACAAGGAGCAGACAGGCGACGATGTCGAGATTATCTACCAGCTCTTCGATATCAACGAGATTATGTTGGCAAAGATCGAGCGAGGTAAGGAGGACTTCGATGTGGTATGTCCGTCGGAGTATATCATCGAGCGAATGTTGCGCAACAATATGCTCTTGCCGATAGATAAGGATTTTGGCAAAACACCTAACTATCTGCAGAATATCTCGCCTTACATCATCGACTGCTTCAATAAAATCGACGGTTCGGGCAAGAATGCAAACGACTATGCAGTGGGTTATATGTGGGGTACCACGGGTATGCTCTACAATACTCGCTATGTGACCCGTGAGGAGGCTTCGACCTGGTCTACACTCCTCAACGATAAGTTTGCCAAAAAGATATTCGTTAAGGATGCTTTTCGAGATGTCTATAGCACACAACTTATCTATCTGCGACAGAATGAGTTGGCAAATGGTATGACCTCGTTGGATGCGTTGATGTACGATGCAACCGATGAGTCTATTGCCGATGTCGAAGCGCATCTGAAAAAGGTTAAGAAGCTCGTTGCCGGCTGGGAGGCGGATTTCGGTAAGGAGATGATGACCAAGGAGAAGGCATACATCAACCTCACTTGGAGTGGTGATGCTGTTTGGGCTATCGAGGAGGCAGCCGAAGTGGGTGTGCCACTCGACTATGTTGTTCCGAAGGAGGGTAGTAATGTCTGGTTTGATGGTTGGGTAATCCCTAAATATGCCGTAAATACCAAGGCTGCACGCTACTTTATCAACTTTATGTGTCGTCCCGATATAGCCATTCGCAATATGGATGAGATTGGCTATGTGAGCGTAGTTGCATCGCCCGAAGTGCTTGAGGCACAAAGTGATGACGAACTCACCGAGACTGTCGATGCATCTTATTTCTTTGGTGAGGGTGCCGAGAAGGTGAAGCTTAATCCGGTGATGTATCCCGACAAGTCGGTTATCGGGCGATGTGCAATGATGCACGACTCGGGTCAGCGCACAAGCAAGATGCTCGAGATGTGGGCACGAGTGAAGGGCGACGATGTGCCGTTGTGGAATCTGATGATTATAGTTGTTTCGTTTGGAGCACTATTGTTTTTGGGTGTGCGTCGCAAAATTTTGAAGTCCCGCAAGCAGAGCCACCGCAAACATCGTAAAGGCAAACGCAAATAGATTTTGCTAATAATAAAGGAGTCCGTCGAAGCGGGCTCTTTTTTTGTTTGTTGTTGCTCCTGACGGACGGTGTGTTTGGCTAAAGGGTGGCTATTCTCGGTTTTGGCTCTGATTATTACCCGATTTTCGCTAAAAAATGCAGCAAAAAGTTTCTTTTTACAAAATAAATGATTAAATTTGTAATACTCAAGTATACATATTTCAATGGTGTCTGAATATAACATGGTGATATTCAGTGCTTTGGTGTTTTAAGATGAAAGTAAATTCACATATTGTTTAACAAATAAAAAATTATTGCTATGAAAAAGTTTCTATTTTTGATGGTTGTTGCTCCAACAATGTTGGTTGGCTGTTCGATGCTTACTAGTGCTCCAAAGGCTCCGGCGAAGCTCACAAACACTGCTACTTACACACCTATTAAGGTTACAGAGCCTGTGGTTGCTGTATTTGCAGACCTCGAAGTGTCGCCAAACAAAATCTCGTTCTTCTACATCCCTAGCGGTACTATCGTTAATGCGGGTCCGCAGAATGTTATCGACTCGGCTATCCGTGAGGCACTTGTTGCAAACGGCAACGCTGATGTATTGGTAGGTCTTGAGAAGCAGATTAAGTATGCAGGCGATGGCAGCATCGAGTCTGTTACCGTTACCGGTTATCCTGCAAAGTATGTCAACTTCCGTAGTCCTGGCGATGACTATCTCCGTCAGAAGTCTTTGGCAGGTGGTGCACCATCGGCAAAGAAGGGTGGCGTGACCCCTGCAACAGGCACCGAGTCGAGCGGTGGCATGTTGGGCAAGCTCATGGGCAAATAGAGTTTATTGGTTGTTTAACCATGCTCGTATAGGTTACGAGTTGAAATTAGCGCAAACATTATGAAGAGATTTATATTATTAACCGCCATCTTCGGACTTTTCTCGTTGTCGGCCGTGGCTCAGCAGGCAGTGCTCCGCACTATTAAGGGCTATGTCTTTAATGCAGAGGGAGATCCTATGCCGGGTGCGAATGTTAAGGCGGTGGCAGATAGTGCCACCACCAAGTCTGGTGCCGATGGTACCTTCTCGATCGAGGTTACTCAGTTTGTGAAGTTTCTCGAGGCGTCGTATGAGGGTTATGTGAGCGCACAAGCCGAGATTGACGGTACGATGATTGTCTTTAAGTTGCAGGTGGATAAGAAGTATGCCAGCAACAAGGCAAAGGCCGAGAAAGCGGCTCGAAAAATTGCCGAGGCCGAAGCCGTAGAGAAGGCAAAGGCCGCTGAGGCTGCCCGCATTGCAGCAGAGAAGGAGGCTGCACGCCTTGCGGCAGAGAAAGAGGTGATGCGCCTTGCGGCTGAAAAGGAGGCCGCTCGTATTGCCGCTGAGAAGGAGGCTGCAATTCTTCTGGCAAAGCAGGAGGCAGAGCGCCTTGCAGCCGAGAAGGCAAAAGCTGAGGAAGAAGCTCGTTTGGCGGCAGAGAAAGAGGCTGCACGCCTTGCAGCCGAAAAGGCAAAGGCTGAAGAGGAGGCTCGCTTGGCAGCCGAGAAGGCAAAAGCCGAGGAGGAGGCCCGTTTAGCAGCCGCAAAGGCTAAAGCGGAGGAAGAGGCTCGCTTGGCAGCAGAAAAGGCGAAAGCAGAAGAAGAGGCTCGCATAGCAGCAGCAAAGGCTAAGGCCGAAGAGGAGGCTCGCCTTGCGGCGGAGAAGGCAAAGGCGGCAGAGGAGGCCAGATTGGCAGCTGAGAAGGCTTTAGCCGAGGAAAAGGCCCGCATGGCAGCAGAGAAAGCTCAATTGGAGGAGCAGATTCGTCTTGCTGTAGAAAAGGCAATTGCTGCAGAGCAGGCTCGTGTAGCAGCACAGACCAATAGTGCGACTCAGCAGCCTGTTCAGCAGCCTGTTCAGCAACCTGTTCAGCAACCTGTTCAGCAGCCTGTTCAGCAGGTGCCTCAGCAGCAGTATGCTCCACAGCCACAGTATGTTCAACAATACCCTCAACAGCAGCACCAGCAACAGTATGCTCCACAGCCTCAGTATGTCCAGCAGCCTGCTGTAACTGCTTCAAAAGATGAGGATCAGGTGCCGTTGGAGAAGAAGGCGAAGAAGGAGCTCAAAAAGAATCGTTTTGGCCAGGTGATCGAGCTTGGATATTTTGCTACAACCAAGAATTTGAACAACATTCAGCGCTTCGATGCTGGAGCTTCGTTGTACTATGCATTGGGAGGTAGCTTTGCCAATAATGCAGTATTCTTTGGTGTCGGTTCCGGTATTGTTGTATGCTTCAATAGCGAGATGTCTACGCAGCTGGACTCTGTTCCAAGTGATGGGGGAAGTTATGGCAACTACTACCCTTATCAGGATATAGGCGTATTGTCATTGGCTCCGGTGACAATCCCTGCTTACCTCTACTTTAAGGCCAATATGGCTCCTAAGGCAAAGGTGTCGCCATTTGTCTCGTTGATGGGTGGTGCAGAGATTGCTCCAACTGCAAAGACTCTGGAGTTTTATTATGGCCGTAAGCTGTCAAGCCTCTATCAGACTCCGGTATTTGGTCGAGTGCAGCTCGGTTTGAACTTCCGCTTGAGCAATAGAGGGGCTATGTATATCGGCGTTGGTTATCGCTTCGACCGTCGTTTGGGCGCATACACCTATGGAGGTGATCCGGTGGTCTATTCGCAGTATATGAATACTCACGGCTTTACCGCAAATCTCGGTTTTACATTCTAAACGACATA
>JAGBRY010000154.1 GCA_017632115.1 Alistipes sp.
AACTATATATTTCACTACAAATTCGGCAAGCAGCAGAGTCAATGCCCACAACACATAGAGCAGATACTCCTCATGGATATGGGTGATATCGAACTTCTCTACCTTCGACTTCTCCATCGAGTCAATCTGCTTATAGATGCGCTCCAACGAGGTTTTATCTGTGGCACGGAAGTACTCACCGCCCGTCTTTTCAGCAATTTCGGTGAGCATCTTCTCGTCAATTTCAACCTTCATATCAACGGTATAGACCTCACGACCTCGCTCGTCAAATACAGGGTATGGAGCCGTTCCATTACGGCCCACACCAATAGTGTAGACCTTTATACCCTGCTCCTTCGCAATATCGGCAGCCGTGAGCGGAGCTATCTGACCACGATTATTCACACCGTCGGTCAGCAAAATCACAATTTTCGACTTCGAGTCGCTCTCACGCAAGCGATTAACCGCCGTTGCCAGGCCATTTCCGATTGCCGTTCCATCCTCGACCACACCACTACGCAAGCGGCCAAGAAGGGTCTGCAACGACGACTGGTCGGTCGTGAGTGGCGACTGCGTAAACGCCTCACCTGCAAAGACTACCAAGCCTATTCTATCGCCCTGACGAGCAGCCACAAACTGCGCTGCAACCTCCTTTGCCGAGGTCAAACGGTCGGGCTGGAAATCTCGTGCAAGCATCGAGCCCGAGATGTCGACCGCCAAGACGATATCGATACCTTCGGTTTCGGTCTTTGTTTCGTGCTCGACCGATTGAGGTCGTGCCGAAGCGATGATGAGAAGAACCAAAGCGATAGCTCGCAACACCGCAGGTAAGTGGCGCAGATAGTAGCGCAGAGTGCGTGGTGCCGAGCGTAACGAGTCGGCCGAAGAGATAACAATCGAGGCACCGCCCTGCAGGGATCGCCACACATAGTAGGCTACCCACAACGGCACTACCACCAAAAGCCACAGTATTTTAGGATTTGCAAACTCCATATCCACTACCAATTCTTACCTCCCCTAATCAGCACACCGCTCTTCTCTTTCAGCTTATCCTGCGTCTTATCCTCCTCGGCCTGGATAGCCTGCAAGAGAGCCTCCTGCTGCTCCGGAGTCATCGCACCCTCGGGGCGCTGTCCGCCCTCCTGCTGATCCTCCTTGCCATCCTGATTTTGAGGCTGTTGCTGATCCTGATTATCTTCTCCGTTCTGCTGATTTTTGTTATCCTTATTATCTTGATTATTCTGATTCTGATCTTGATTTTGGTCCTGATTCTGTTGCTGTTGTTGCTGCTCCTGCTGCTGGATAAGACGCTTGGTGAAGGCGTAGTTGAACTTCGCATCCTCGTCGTTCGGATTGCAACGCATAGCGTGACGATAGGACGAAAGTGCCTCCTTATATTTCTGCTGAGCAAACTGGGTGTTTCCGAGGTTATATGCCACCTCGCCACGCTCCAACTCGGTACGAGTAGAGTCGCCCACAATCGAAAGAAGTGTCTTTTCGGCCTTATCGTATCGCTCGGTACGATAGAGTGCCGAAGCAAGGTCGTACTTAGCCTCGAAGCAAGTACTATCGTGTTGCAACGCCCTCTGGTAGCAATCAACGCTCTTCTCGAACTGCTCACGCTTGAACTCACGGTTACCCTTACGCACCAAGCCACGCTCACGCATCTGCTGCGCCGACACCTCGCTACATACGAAGAGAGCCAGAAGAGCAACAACGATATATTTTATAGACTTTATCATTTCTGCTCCTCCTTCTCATTTTTGGTTGGCTCGTCCTCCTCTTCATCGACCACCTCGACAGGTTTAGTCTCCTCTACAAAGTGGTAGGCCTTATGGTAGGCAAGTTCGTTCTCCTCAGCCTCAGGTGTAGCCTTTGCAAACTTCACCAAATCGGCATCACGCAACACCGCCAGAAGATTCATCTTCTGCTTCTGCTCAATCTCGATAGTGCGCAGAGCATCGTCAATTTCGTCGGTAGTCATCTCCATAGCTCCAACCCCAAAACGACCTGCAAGATAGGTGCGCAAGATATCACTCAAACCCGAATAGTAGAGCTTGTGTTTATCGTTCTGCCACAGCTTCTCGCCATGCAACTTTTCGAGTGCCTCGATAGCCACAATATGGGCAGGTACGGGAGGTGCAGGTTTGAAGAGGTCGGCAATTCGCTTACCTCGCTTGTGCAGATAGCGCACCAAAAGATAGATAAGACCCGCAAGCAGCAATGCTGCCGCCATGGCAATTCCGAGGTAGCCGCCAAACTCCGCAAAGCGCAATTTGAGGGTCATCTGCGGCTTCAGGTCACGCACTGTAGTCATTGTCGAGTCGATCTGGAAAGTGTCAACAAAGAGATTCTCCTCTCGCTCAGCAAAGAGTGTGTCGATAAGATTTTTATCGAGGAGCAGCACCTGTGCCTTGCCCATACGATAGATACCTTCGTCGTAGACCGCCATCTCATAGCGTTTGCGCAGTCGCACTCGGCGACCCTCCTGCGAGAGGGTATCGGGAGCAAAGTCGTGGATAACCTCTATACTCGGTTCCGACTGTTCCGGACCATCGGTCTGCTTGAAGTCGAACGATGGGAAGATGATATGTTGCATCACATCCTTCTCCACCTCGACCGTCAGTGTTACTCTGTCGCCAATCATTACCGTATCGGCCGAGAGGTGCGAGGTGATAGTCGGCGGCTCGGTTTGTGCCACCGCCACCATTGTCGCCACAAGAGCCGATACATATATTATTATATAGCGCAAAAGTTTCATCGTTTCTTGAACAGTTTTATAAGTTCGGCAACATAGTCCGAGTCGGTCGAGATATCGGCTATGTCGATGCGGTTATGCAACAACAAGTCACGAGTCTTCGCCTCACGCTCTGCCCACTTCTCGGCGTAGTGCTCTCGTACCGCCTTCGATGCAGTATCAACCCACACCTTGCGGGCAGTTTCGGCATCCTGCAACTCCACAATACCCACATCGGGCATCTCCCTCTCACGAGGGTCCGACACCTTCAATGCGATAATATCGTGGCGAGAAGAGGCAATCTTCAAAGCATCATTCAACGCCTCGTCATCCCTCTTCGAATTCATAAAATCGGACAAGAGGAAGGCTGTACAACGCTTTTTATTTACGCCCGTAAGGTAGCGCACCGCCTCCGAAATGGCTGTACCGTTCGACTCGGGCACAAAGCCCACCAACTCACGGATAATTGCGAGAATATGGCTGC
>JAGBRY010000155.1 GCA_017632115.1 Alistipes sp.
AAATCGTTATCTTTGCGGTTACTAAAAAACTCATTCGCTATGAAACAAAGAGTTACACTCAATGACAAGACCTTCGAGGTAATGATTCCGGCCGAGGAGATTGACAAGGCCGTAGCAAAGGTTGCCGAGCAGTTGAATGCCGACTACGCTTCGACCGAGAAAGCACCTATCTTCGTAGGTGTATTGAACGGTTCATATATGTTCCTTGCAGACCTTGTTCGCAAGACAAACTTCAACAACGAGGTTACCTTTGTGCAGATTTCGTCGTACGAAGGCACTCAATCAACAGGAACTATCAAGCAAAAACTCGGCATCGACTTCGACATCGAGGGACGAGATATCATCATTGTAGAAGATATTGTGGAGACAGGCCATAGCATCAACCACATGTTGAGCTATATCAAGTCGTTAAACCCACATTCAGTGGAGGTTTGTACCCTCTTCTTCAAGCCCGAGAAGTATCTCTACGAGCTCCCTATCAAGTATTGTGCAATGGAGATTGGCAATGAGTTTATTGTAGGCTACGGACTCGATTACGACCAGCTTGGTCGCAACCTCAAAGATATATATGTTTTAGCCAATGACTAACAACGAGGTATTGGAGGGCGGTCGCAAGTTGCCGCTCGTAGAGGATTTCTACACAATTCAGGGCGAGGGCTTTCACACAGGAAAGCCCGCCTATTTTATTCGCCTGGGTGGTTGCGATGTAGGATGTGCGTGGTGCGATGCCAAGTACACCTGGAATCCTCGTATGTATCCGCCAACTGCTATCGAAGAGATTGTCGAGCGTGCCGTAGCATGTGCCGCTCAATCTATAGTTATAACCGGCGGAGAGCCATTGCTCTACCCTCTCGATATCTTGACCAACGCACTCAAAGAGAAGGGCTTGGCCATATTTCTCGAAACCTCAGGTTCTCACCCATTCTCGGGCGAGTTCGATTGGGTATGTCTATCACCAAAGCGCAAGTCAGCACCTCTGGAGGAGGCATATGGTCGTGCTCACGAGTTGAAGGTTATCATCCAAAGCGAAGAGGATTTGAAGTGGGCCGAGGAGTGCGCCGCAAAGGTGAGTGAAAAGTGTCTGCTATTCCTGCAGCCCGAGTGGAGCGTAGCGGAGCAGATAATGCCTCTATTGGTTGAGTATGCCAAGCGTAATCCTCGCTGGAGCATCTCAATTCAGAGCCACAAATATATGAGAATACCTTAATCTTCGTGGCTATGAAAATCGGCAAGAAAGTAGGTAAAAAGGTCGAAAGTACAATCAGCAAAGGAAAGAAGCACGCTTGGCGCATTGCAACCTGGAGTGCGGTCATCCTTGGCCTTATACTTATTGGTCGCCCACTTATCTCGCTGATAAAGACTCACCGAGAGATTAGACAACTAAATAGAGAGAAGGCTATTTACGAAGCGAGTATACGCCGTGACAGCCTTCTTATCGAGAATCTTAAGAATGATGAATTCCTGGAGCGTTACGCCCGTGAAAGATACTTTATGCAGGGCAAAAACGAACAGGTATTTATCGTAGAATAGGCTATTAGAAGTGGCGATAACCACCTGTCTTCTCATCGTAGCGAATTCCGCCTTCACACTCCCAACCGAGGGTATGATTTCCATCCTCAGACTCAATGAGACTACCTATTACATATAGAGGTTTGCCAAACTTGGCTTCGAAATCATCCATCAACTGCTGAATGTTACGACCTCCTACCGTAAACAACAACTCGTAATCCTCTCCACCATTGGTAGCCTCATAGAGCACTGCCCCCTTAGCAACAGGAACATATCGTTCAGGCACAATAGCACTAACCTGCGACTCGTTGAGAATATGGAGCAAATCTGACGATATACCATCCGATATATCCATCATTGCGTGGACATCCTCGTGCTGAGCAAGCCATTGCCCCTCCTCCACTCGTGCCTCAGGCGCAAGATGAATTTTTGCATTCTCGGTATCGGTACGCCCTGCCAACAAATCATGCAAACCCACATTCGATGCACCCAGCTTTCCCGTTACCATTATCAAATCGCCAGCCTTCGCAGCCGAGCGACGCTTGATATTTGCAATTGGAACACGACCAATAGCCGTCACATTTATCGAGATATCATTCACTGATGCAGTGGTGTCGCCACCGACAAGTTTTACACCATACTTTGTCGATGCGTCGTGATAGCCTCGCATAAACTCGTCTGTCCAATTACCAAAACACGATTTGGGTAGAGCCAACGAGAGCAGAGTTGCCACAGGCTTTGCGCCCATAGCTGCCACATCGCTAACATTCACCACCAACGACTTGTAGCCTATCTGATAGGGTGTACTTATATCGCAGCGGAAGTGGATATTCTCATTGAGCATATCCGAAGTGAAGACCAATGCCTCGTCGTTGCCAATAGGCAATACGGCACAATCATCGCCAATGCCCTCAAAGCCGTTATCAGGCAGCGAGGCAAACATCTCACGGATACCCTCTATAAAACCAAATTCTCCTCTATTCTTCATCGCTTTAGTACCCCTTTCACAACACCCACAAACTCTTTGAATGCCTCCATTCGGCAAAGCCACGCACCAGCTGCATAGACCACAACTCCAACGGCTATCTGTGTGAGCAGCAAGCCGATAGGAGCAAACGCAATGACATAATACCCTACCGCCTTAACTGCAAGGTACATCACCGCAGTCAGCAATAACGAAGGAGCAAGAGTCTTGGTCATCTGCCACCACGAAAGTGCAGTATAACGCCTTGTAGCAGCAAAATTCACAACAAACTCGACAAAAGTCATCGCCACCAAGCCATAGGCTATCGCCATAGTCGAGTGTGGAATTGTCAACGCCAAAACTGCCGTCATAATCGCCTTCTTGAGCAGTTCTAAGCGGAAAATTATCGCTCCGTTGCTATGCACCTTCAGCACATTGTAGGTCACCATTGCAAGTGGATAGAAGACTCCGGCCAAGGCGATAACTTCGAAATATGGCACCGTAGGCAACCATCTCTCGCCGAGCAACACCTCGAAGAGGGGTTGTGCCACGGCCGACATACCTACCACCAATGGGGCCATAACGAAGATGTTTATCAAGAGCACCTTACGGAAACTCTCTGCGAACTTTTCACCATCCCCCTTGATCTTTGCCAAAGCAGGATAGGTCACCGTCTGCACCGACAATACCGCCGACTGCACAGGCAAATCTTTAATCTTCTGCGCCTGATTGAAGTAACCGAGTGTATCGGCCGAGTATATTTTACCGATAAAGAGTTGCGCTACATTATTATATATAGCCGACACTATATCGGTAGACATCAGACGGAACGAGAATGGAGCCATTGCTCGCCAAGCTGAGCCGTTAAACTTTCCCTCACCTCGCCAATCGCCTCGCCACCACAAGAGCAGCGACTTGACCGCTACGACCGAGAGTCGTTGTGCCACCAGAGCCCACACACCTCCACCGCACAGAGCAATGGCTATTGCCGCCACGCCTGCAACGAGCGATGCGATGAAGTTTATCCTTGACAATACTCCAAAGCGGAACTCACGAGAGAGTTTTGTATTCTGAATTATGCCCAACGCATTCAATGGCAGAAGCAGAAATAGCACCGGGGCAATTTTTGCGATTACCGCCAAGTTGTAGTAGCCTGCCAAGAGTGGTGCAACTGCCACAAAAAGCAGATACAACAGCACCGAAACCGCCAAATTAAAGAGAAATACCGATTTGTAATCGTCATTCGATGGCGACTCCTTGCGGAGCAGAGTCTGCGAAAAGCCACTGTCGACAACCACCAATGCGACCGCCGTAAAGAAGGTCAGAATGGCCATTACGCCAAAATCCTCAGGCACAAGCAGACGAGCCACAACGATGCTTACGACCATCTGCAAAAGCATGGAGCAAACCTTCTCGGCTGTACTCCACGCAACACCTTTTGCTACTTGGTCGATAAGACGGCTCTTCATATACGGAGCTTGTTTTTTTATCGGTTCAGGAGCGCCTCGATACCCAAATGATAGGAGTCAAGACCAAAACCTGCGATAGTACCGATGCAGGTTGCACCGATAAGAGATGTGTGGCGGAACTCCTCTCGGGCCGCCACATTCGAGATATGGATCTCGATTACGGGCACCGAAATGGCATCTATGGCATCTCGCAACGCCACCGAGGTGTGAGTATAACCTCCGGCATTGAACAACACGCCATCATACTCCCCTTCCGCCTTGTGGAGAGCATCTATCAACTCGCCCTCGATATTCGACTGTGCATAATCGATCGAGTGCGACGGATACAGGGTACGGAGTCGAGGAATAAACTCCTCGAAACTCTCCGCACCATATACCGACTGGTCACGCTTACCCTGCAAATTGAGGTTCGGACCATTTAAGATTAAAAGTTTCACTTTCTATAAAGCCATTAGCCATTGGCTATTAGCCATTAGCTTTTTAATATACTACTTAATATTGACTAAATTTGAGGGATTTCAAGGCTTGCGATGCACGAGAAACCGTAGCATACTAAGTGTATGTGAGGCTTTCGAGTGCAAGCGTAACGCAGAAATCACCAAATTTTGTCGATATTTACTATTTTGCTGACAAACAAGCCAATGCAATCGAATACTTCTTCGACAAAGCCGAGTCGCCACGAGAGGTCAATACGCAAGGCTTGTTGGTACCAACAACCATTGCAGCCAACTCACCACCACCGATGTGCGAAACGCTCTTGAAGAATACATTTCCAGACTCGATATTAGGGAAGAGCAACGCATCTGCATCGCCGGCAACTGCCGAACCCTTAATCTTCTTGTGCTCAGCAACCTCCTTGTAGAGTGCGATATCGAGCGACAACGGGCCATCGACAATCACATTGCCCAACTGACCACGGTCTGCCATCTTCGAGAGAATTGCAGCCTCGGCCATAGCAGGGATATTGGCGTTAACCAACTCCATAGCTGCAACACAAGCAATCTTCGGAGTATCGATCTCGAGAGTCTTTGCAACCTGAGCAATATACTTAATAAGCATCTGCTTCTGCTTCAAATCAGGCAATGGCAATACTGCGATATCCGATGCAAGGAGCAACTTGTGGTAGCCGGCCCACTCAAATACCGAGATATGGCTCAACACGCCCTTTGGAGGGAACAAGCCTGCCTCCTTGTTCAAAATACCACGCATATACACATCAGTCGAAACCAAGCCCTTCATCAAAACATCAGCCTCACCCGAAACTACCGCCTTCACAGCTGCAGCAACAGCCTTTGCTGCATTAGGCTCATCTACGACAGTGAAGATAGTAGCATCTACGCCCAACTCAGCGCATGTCTTCTCGATAACGGCCTTATCACCAAAGAGGGTTGCCTCTACAATACCATCCTGATATGCATCATAAACAGCCTCGATAGTGTGGGCATCCTGACCATATGCTACTGCCAAACGCTTGCGACCACGAGCACGAGCTGCATCAACAATTTCCGATAAATGTTTCATAATTTCAAAAAACTATTAGCCATTAGCCCTTAGCCATTGGCCTTTCCCAATTTAAATTTCTAATTAAGCGTTAATCAAACGATAAGTGTCCTGAGCAATTACCAACTCCTCGTTAGTTGCTATAACGGCAACCTTAACCTTCGAGTTCTCGGTTGAAAGAAGAGTATCTACACCACGAGTCTTATCGTTGATCTCGTCGTTGATCTCGATGCCGAGGAACTCCATGTTGTGGCAAACCCAACGACGCAAGTCGTTCGAGTTCTCACCTACACCACCGGTGAAGATGAGCATATCGATACCACCCATCAACGCAGCGTACTTACCTACATACTGCTTTACTCGGTCGTAGTACATATCACGAGCCAAAATTGCACGCTCGTTGCCAGCCTCGTAAGCATCGTCGATATCACGCATATCGCTCGATACGCCCGACACTGCCTCTACGCCCGACTTCTTGTTAATCATTGTATTGATCTCAGGGAACGACATACCCTCCTTCTCTGCAATATAGAGAACTGCACTTGGGTCAACATCACCACAACGAGTACCCATCATCACGCCATCAACAGGAGAGAAGCCCATCGAAGTGCAGTACGACTTACAGTTAAAAACTGCAGTTACCGAACCGCCATTACCAACATGGCAAGTTACGTTCTTAGAGTTCTCGAGGTCAAGACCGCAGAACTCGGCACCACAGTTTGCAACAAACTGGTGGCTTGTTCCATGGAAGCCATAACGACGAACA
>JAGBRY010000014.1 GCA_017632115.1 Alistipes sp.
TCCTTCTCGCATTATCTCCTCGGCCTCCTCCTGCGACACCCACTCGAGGATGTTGTAGAAGTAGCCCACATAGCCGACCGTAGTAGAGAAGTCATTCACATACATCAGCACCCACAACTGCGCATACTTCTGACACGCATTGTAGTAGGATGCTTGCTCGGCTCGAGGGCTGTGTGTTCCCAAAATTTTGCCGTCGCCATGCTGTATGCCAAATACGGTGTACTCACTACCGATAACCTGATCCTTCTGCATCTTCAGGAGCGGCTCGGCAGGATTATTATCGAAGGTGAGCAACACATCGTAACCGTTATAGAACAGATCATCCAGGATGATGGTATTCTCCATCGACTTGTGCTTATAGCACTTAACCAAACGCTGATACGAGGTGTTTGGTCCCGGATAGCTATAGAGCAACAACGATGTGAGCAAGCAGTACTTTGGATCCTGCTCTGTTCCACCCCACTCATTGATATCGAATGGGCACGATTTGTACATCACGACCTTGGTCTGGTCCGAATTTGGATACATATCCCACTTGAGTTGCTCGTTCATCACCAACTTCAAGGTAAAGCCAAGCGAGTCGGTAGGCTCGATATTCTCGTAGTTTCCGTAGACCTCAACCTCGGTCGAGAGTTTGCCGGCAGGAATAGTGATGGTGTTGGAACCAAGGCGATAGTGAAGGCCCTCGATAGCGTTGCTACCCTTATCCACAACCTCAACAGCATAGGTGCGGTCGAAGTTGCGTGCTACGGTAGATGATACCTGAACCTTGAACGGAGTGCCGTCGGCCAATACCATATTGGTAGAGAGTGTATCAGAGAACATCAGATACTCTTTACCTTCGTAGGTGGTATACTGCTCGTTGCAAGCCACAAAGCCCGCAACGGCAGCAATAGCCAAAATTATATTAAAAATCTTCTTCATAATCTTCATCTCCTCTCTTTAGTAGCCGCCATTCTGTTTAACCTTCGAGCCAGGAGCCTCAATCTCGTGGCGAGGAATTGGCCATACATACATATAGTCGTTTGCAGCCCTCTTGATACGGCTACCCTCCTCCAACGAATTGGACTGAGGTGTACGCTCAAAGCCCTTACCCTCGTTGTAGAGGTTGCCCCAACGCTTGATATCGTGAAGGCGGTGGCCCTCCATATAGAGCTCACGAACACGCTCCTCGGCGATGTTTTGCATGAAATTGGCCGAAGAGATACTTATTGCACCTGCTCCCGCTGCGAAACGGCTCTCACGCAACTTGGTCAAGTCCTTCGATGCTGCCGAGAAGTTCGGTGTAGCCTGACGGCAATAGGCCTCGGCACGAATCAGATACTGCTCTGCCAAACGGAATGGCTTAGGCATCGAAACATGGTAGAGCTGATAGGAGTTGATAAAGTCGCCATTGCCATAGTACTTAACCAACAACGGCCAAACCAATCCGTGAGCATAGCCCGTCTGAGCCTGTGAGAAATAGGCGCTATAACGATAGTCATTGCTTGCGTAGAGGTTTAACACCCACTGCGCAGGTACATAGTCAGGGTAGAAATAGGCGTAGTCGGTCGTGAAGTTCAAGAACGCCGAACCAATAGCCGCACCCGGCGACTGCGGAGTGAGGCGCACACGCCAAATGATCTCGGTTGCAAGGTCGTAGTTCCACATATATTGGAAGAAGGTCTGACCACCTGTATATACATCCCTCGCAGACGAGAGAGAGAAGGCCTTGTTATCGATAAGTTTGGTCGAATACTCGATAGCCTTATCCCAATCCTGCATATAGAGCGCCACACGAGCATGCAGAGCCTCGGCCATAGCCTTGGTTGCATAGTCCGACGAATACATATCGTAGTCGCTGTCGAGCAACTCCTCGGCCTTTGCCAAATCCGCCAACACGAACTGGTACGAGTCGTACAACGAAGCTCGCTCGGCAACCTCAGCCTTCGAGTAGTGCTTGCGCAACACCACACCCATCTTCTCCTTTGCTGTAGCAGGGTCGTATGCCTCGCAGTACATCTTCAAAAGCTCGGAATATGCCAACGCACGCAAGGTGTATACCTCGCCCGTGTAGTAGTCGAGGCTGATGAGTTTGGCATCGTCGTAGAGATTTGCCTTAACGCCATCCACCTTCTCGAGGAAGAAGTTGCAGTTAGAAATAACGCTATACAAAGCGGCATAGACGCTCTCAACCTCCGAAGTTGTAGAACGAAGCTGCCACAACCAGAACGAACCATACTGGTTGCTGTAGCCGTCGATAGCATAGACCATATCGGCCTGGATATCAGGCAATACAGTCAGGTAGCCATTGTGCAACGAGCCACTCTTGAATATCGAATAGATGCCTGTTACGAACTGCTCTGCATCTTCGTAGGTGTACATAGCCTTCTCTTCGAGAAGAGCCGAGCCCGGATACTTATCCAGACACGAGGTTGCCGACACAAGTGCAGCCACGGCAACCACACATACCTTTATATTATATAGAATACTCTTCATCATAGCCATTAGAAAGTTATATCAAGACCAAATGTATATTGACGAGCCATAGGATACTGCGCCTGGTAGACATTGGCAGTTCCCTCCGGATCCAATCCCGAGAACTTTGTGAAGGTCAACGGGTTCTGCACCTGCGCATACAGGCGCAAGCCCTGGAACACCTTGCTCTTGTTCAACATCTTCTGCGGGAATGAGTAGGAGAGCATCACATTCTTCAGACGAAGGAATGACGCATCCTCCAACAAGCGGCTGTCGAACTCGGTGTATACACCGTGGCGAGGGATATCGGTGATATCACCCGGCTTCTTCCAACGATCGAGCAAGCGTGCCGACTGGTTGTAGTTCATAAAACGACCATTCGACTCGTCGAAGTATCGGTCGTTGTTAAGCATCCAGCGGTCGGCAACCCACGAGAATTGTGCACTAAGCGAGAGGCCCTTCCACGACAAAGCGGTTCCGAAACCTCCCTGCCAAGGAGCGATATAGCTCTTGCCGACAAGTACCTTATCCTCGTCACGCAACTCGTTTGTAATCTTGCCATCGGCCGTATACCACAGAGCATCTCCGTTTACAGGGTTTACACCTGCGTAGCGGTTGATGTAGAACTCTCCAAGCGGATGTCCAACCTGAAGTTTGGTATTGGTATTTGCCATCTCATACTCGGTAACGCCATTATAGAGCGATACGATACGGTTGCGATTGTAGGAGAAGTTGACATTTGCAGTCCACATAAAATCCTTTGCCTGGATGAGTGTACCCTGCAAATTGACCTCCACACCGACATTTGTCATCGTACCGACATTATCCCACTTGTAGCCA
>JAGBRY010000156.1 GCA_017632115.1 Alistipes sp.
ACTTGTCGCCACCCTGCGAGAGGAACGACTCGCTCCAATAAGCCGCCTCGAAGCCCTCAACAAGAGCCACCTCCTCGGGCGAGAAGCCCTGCTATACGAAGTCGAACGAGTAGGTTTTGCGAAGATCGAACGCTCCACCCCATACCGGGCCTGTTTCGTGGTCGCTCTGGCGCATATCGAAGTAGAAGAACTCCTGTGGCATAAAGATGGTGCGATAGCCCTTCATCATAACCTCCTTGCAAACTTTAGCACTCTTCCAGCCGTGCACCAAAGCCTTCTTCGAAAGACCTCCGCCAAACGCAGCCTCGTTCCATACCGAAGGAACCTTGCCATACTTGGCGAGGATAGCCTGAATTCGACCTACGAACATATCCTCCAACTTATGGCCGTCGGTGTAGCCACGCTTACGCAACCACGCCGAGCAGTCCGGACACTTTTTCCACTGCGACATATTCACCTCGTCGCCACCAATATGGAAGTGCTCCGATGGGAACAAAGCGCATACCTCTGCCAAAATCTCCTCGAGAAGGCGATAGTTGCTCTCCTTTGTGGCACAAACCACACCTCTGCCATCGTAGTTGCCGTTTACATCCAACTTATCGTTAGTGTAGTTGCAGAGCATCTGCGGATAGATACGCAAGAGGGCCTCGCTATGGCCCGGAAGGTCGATTTCGGGGATAACCTCTATATTGCGCACTGCAGCATAGGCCACAATCTCCTTTATCTCCTCCTGTGTATAGTAACCGCCATACTTCTCGTTCCACTTGCCGAGTGCAGCACGCAACGGAGAGTCGCCTCCACGGAAACCACCCACCTTAGCCAAGTCGGGGTGCGACTTAATCTCCACTCGCCAACCCTGATTATCCACCAAGTGCCAATGCAACTTATTTATCTTGTGGTAGGCGATATAGTCGATATAGCGCAAGACATTCTCCTTCTCCATAAAGGTGCGAGCAACATCGAGCATAAAGCCACGATATGCGAACTTTGGCCTATCCTGCACCTCGCAGCCCTGTACGGTTGCAGGGAGCTGCATCTGCTTGGTATAGACATCGCTCGGCAGGAGCTGGAAGAGTGTCTGCACACCATTAAATGCGCCGCCATAACCTCCTGCAACAATTTTTACCGACTCGGCCGATACAGAGAGGTGATACTCCTCCTCAGCCAATGAGTTATCGAGCGAGAGGGCGATATAGTTACTCTCGGGAGCACTCTCTGCCGATTGGAGAGCAAGGTACTCCTTCGTATAGGCTACTATCGGAGCAAGCTCTGCCGCATCGCATACGAGGGCAGTAGCAGGAGTAATTGTAAAGCTCTTGTCGTGCTGAACAAGCGAGAGAGGTTGCGGAATAATTGCCACCTCGGCAGCCACCTCGCTCTTTGGAGCGGAACACGCAACGGCAAAGATGATTGCCATCGCCAAAAGAAGTCGTTTCATAGTTTAGGTTTTTAGGTTAACTTCTACAAAGGTAGTAAAAAAAGGAAAGCGGAAAACGGAAAACGGAAAACTTTTTCAACCTTTCATAATGATTTTGGGAATTTAATGAGAGTAGGGAGTTTAACGATTGCTGTTTTTCTCGTTAAACTCCCTAAATCCATTATTCCCCCTCTCCCACTACAAAATCGTAAATGGTGGTGGGTATTTTACAACTGATCCGAATAGACCGCCGCTGGCAAATCATGCTGATTGTAGCGTGACGCCATCGACATTCCATAGGCACCGGCTGTCTTGAGCGTCAGCAAGTCGCCTCGCTTGGTGATTGGAAGCGATACATTCTCATCGAAGACATCGGTACTCTCACAAGCCGTTCCAACGATTGTATATTTGAGTCGCTGCTCGCTCTCCGAAGTGATATTCTCGATATTGTGGTAGGAACCATAGAGCGCAGGGCGGATAAGCTCGGTCATACTTGCATCTACGATAACAAGACGACGACCTGTTGCGGTGGTCTTGTTGAAGAGCACCTTGGTAATCAACTCGCCACACTCGGCAACTACTGCACGACCAAACTCGAAATGGACCTCACGATTGCCCACCTGCAAATGCTGCTTGATGATTGCAAAGACCGAAGCAAAGTTTGGAATTGGCTCATTCTCAGGCATATCGTAATTCACTCCAAGACCTCCACCGACATCCACAAACTCCAACTCGAAGCCGAGATCGGTCAAGTTCTTCACAATGGCGTTAACCTTGTTGCACATATTCTCGAAGACATGCAACTCACGAATCTGCGAGCCGATATGGATGTGCATACCGATAACATCGAGGTTCTTGAGCGACTTGATATCCTCCACGCTATCGAGAATCTCCTCGTAGGAGATACCGAACTTCGAGTCGGCCTGACCTGTGTCGATACAGTGGTTGGTCTTAGGGTCGATATCCGGATTTACACGCAAACCTACACTCATTACCTTGCCCATCTCGCCGGCAATCTCATTCACCACATGCAACTCCTCGATAGACTCGCAGTTGATAGCAAAGATACCCTGCTCGATAGCATAGCGAATCTCCTTATCTCGCTTACCTACGCCTGCATAGACAATTGTTTTGGGGTCAAAGCCCGCCTCGATGGCGCACTTAACCTCGTTACCACTTGCGCAGTCGATACCCAAGCCGTGCTCACGAATAATCTGCAAGATGCGAGGATCGTAGTTTGCCTTGATGGCGTAATGTACCTTGTAGTTGTAGCGATGAGCTACCGACATCAGACTATCGAGAGTCTGATGCAAGAGGTCTACATCGTAGAGGTAGAATGGGGTTTCGTAGTTTGCCAACTTTGTGGCAACTTGTCTGCTTAACATAACTATTCAGCCATTAGCTATTGACCTTTGGTCTTCACTGCTCCGCCTTGGCATAATTCAAACAAGTTTGACTCTGCCCTCGACTTAATCGCAGCGGTGGCCATTAGCCTTTAGCTCATTTATTACGAAATACCTTTTTGACTTGGATAACCCAAGCCAAAAAGGATAATTTCATTCTATTATACTTATATTATATATTACTTCAACTCTACGAGCGAGTGGCCCTCCATCTCGGCTGGCTGTGGCACGCCCATCAACGAAAGTACGGTTGGAGCAACATCGGCCAAGATACCGTTCTCAACCTTTGCTACACGCTCCGACACAACCACGATTGGCACCGGATTGAGCGAGTGTGCTGTATTTGGTGTACCATCCTCGTTGATTGCGTTGTCAGCGTTACCGTGGTCAGCGATGATAACAACCTCGTAGCCGTTAGCCTTAGCCGAAGTTACAACCTTCGCTACGCACTCGTCAACAGCCTTAACAGCCTTCTCGATAGCCTCGTAGATACCTGTATGGCCTACCATATCGCCATTTGCGAAGTTCAAGCAGATGAAGTCGTACTTCTGCTCATCCAAGGCGCCAACCAACTTGTCGGCAACCTCGTATGCGCTCATCTCAGGCTGCAAGTCGTAGGTAGCAACCTTTGGCGAAGCAACCAAGATACGATCCTCGTTCTCGAACTTCTCCTCACGACCACCGTTAAGGAAGAAGGTAACGTGAGCATACTTCTCGGTCTCTGCAATACGCAACTGCTTCAAACCGAGCGACGAAACATACTCACCCAAGGTATTCTGAACATTCTCCTTATCGAAGAGGATGTGCAAGCCCTCGAACGATGCGTCGTATGGAGTCATACAGCAGTAGTAGAGCGGCATTGTGTGCATACCCTCTGCTGGCAT
>JAGBRY010000157.1 GCA_017632115.1 Alistipes sp.
ATATGGACTCTGCACCTTCGTGATAAGGATGTGGCGCACCTTATCCTTTACTATAAACTCCAACTGCTGGTCGGTCAAATCCTCCGGAGAGGCGAACGACTCGCTGAATACTTTGCCGTGGTATGTTCCCCTCTTCTTGCCTGTCTCGACTGCAGGGAGTGCCTGGTGTGAGGAGTAGAGCATCAGACCTGCAATTTCCTCCAATGAGAGTTGCGAAGCCAAATCCTCGGCACGCTCCTTGGACGGAAGTCGCCAATCCTCGTATTTGTCGAGTTTGCCGTTGCGGTTGAGGTCCTTGAAGGCATAGCCTTCCACCTCCAGAATTTCGACGCCAGAGTTCTGATTGTAACCGAGGGTACGACCGCCCTGCTGGGTAATCTCAACGAAATCGCCCTTGTCGGTTTTTTGATACTTCGGTTGTGCTGTAGAGATGCCGGTAACCAACAACACACTCGAAAGGATTAACAACTTTTTCATCGTAAGATCTGCTTTATGGTTATTTGTTGTAGGTTATGATAAATGCCTGTGGAAACTCCTTGCGCACCGCCTCAATCTCTCTTTGTGCGGTTGCTTTGTCGGCAAAGTCACCATAACAATACTTATATTTCAGGGAACTGCTACTACTCTCCAATATCCACACCTTGCCTCTATAACCCTTTAGCTCGGGGTGGTCGGTCGGAATCTTCTTCACACTCGCCATAAGCTGAATGGCATATCGCTTAACCACAGTTTGCGGTTTTGGTTTCTGCTGTGGTTGAGGTTTTGTTTGTGGTTGAGGTTTTGGTTTGACCTCGGCCTTAACCTCCTCTTGAGGTTGTGGGGTCGACACAGGAGTGGTTGCGCCACCGTCGATGAGCAGGGCTCGGTTGACATTCTCGACATATCGCTTTACTGCTCGGAAAATCGCACCCGCAATCTCCTTTTGTCCCTTTTCGGAGGTTATGTGCTTCAGGTCGGCAGGATTCGACATAAAGCCAATCTCGGTCAACACGCTCGGCATATCGGTGGCATAGAGCACCTTCAGTGGCTGCTTGCGCACTCCTCGGTTGTTGTAGCCGAGTTTCACATACTCCTCTTGGATAAGTCGGGCCATCATTTCGCTATACTCACCATAGGTGAACTGCAAGTTTTGGATATATGCACGAACAATTGTTGCGGTCTTCTGGTCCGACATATCGAGCAACTCCTCCTTGTTGTTGATGTAGAGGGCATTCTGATTTACTCGTTGCTCCATAGATGTTTCACCCATAATAAGTGTTTCGACTCCTCGCACCTCGCTATTGCGGTGGGCGTTGGAGTGGATCGAGATGAAGAGGTCACCCTCGTTGCTATGGGCAATATCGGCTCTTGCCTGCAAATCTTCGGAGATTACGGTTGAGAAGTATTTGTCGACGGTGCGAGTCTGTACAACCTTTATATTCGGAAGATTTTTCTCGATAAGAGCACCGAGTTTGAGAGCAACTTGCAGGTTGATATCCTTCTCTGCAATGCCGTTATAGCCCGCACCGGGGAAGCGAGAACCGCCGTGTCCGGCATCTATGACGATAACTTTTACCCCCTGCGCAACATTTTCTGCTCCAAACCCGTTATACGGAGCGAGGAGTGCGAACAGTGCAACAACTATTGCTAAATATCTTTTAAGTGGTCGAAAGTTGGTCATAAAGTTTGCCATGTACACTTTTTTCACTATCTTTACCGGCTGAAAAACGCATGCCTATGCGTGCGGGAAGGGCTTTTTTAGGCGTTTTTGCCGACTTGTCGGCAAAGTTACGGAAAATTTTGGAATTTTTGAAACATTTTAGGCTGAAATATCTGGTTTTGTCGGTTATCGCTTTGGCGATAGCTCATGTTGTGCTTGTATCTGCCACCCCTCGACCACTCTCGGATGAGGCGTTGGCACAGGCTCGCAAGAGCGATTCGCTTGCACCGGCCATTGCCCCTTCGACGCAGGATAGCGCAAGACAATTGTCGCAAGAGGCGGTACGCCGTTCTCGTCGCTCCTCTACGACTCGACGATTGAGCGATGCGGCGCAGACTCCTAAGAGCGATAGTGTTGTTGGAGCAGACTCTCTCTCGGGTTTGAGAATTTCGCAACCCGATACTACCGCTCGCAAGGGCGGCGGCTCGATGATTGACCAGATCATCACCGGAAAGAACACCGACTCGCTCTTCTATGATGTGCTCAACAAGAAGGTTTACATCTATAACAAGGGAGATGTAAAGTACGAGAATATGGGCTTGCAGGCCGACTATATGCAGATAGATATGGCCACAAAGGAGATCTATGCCTACGGAAAGGCCGACTCGGTGGATGGCAAACCAACGAATACCCACCCTGTGTTTAATGAGGGCGGTTCGTCGTACACGATGGATACCATCACCTATAACTTCGGCTCGAAGAAGGCCTTTATCCAGGGTGTGGCAACGCAGGAGGGCGATGGTTGGCTGGTTGGTGGACAGATCAAGAAGATGCCGGATAACTCAATTAACATTCGCCATGGTAAGTACACCACTTGTGACCATACCGAGAATCCGCACTTCTACCTTGCGATGACCAAGGCAAAGGTTATCCCTGGCAAGAAGATTATTACAGGTCCTGCATATCTGGTTATGCACGATGTGCCTATCTACTTCGCTTGTATCCCTGAGGGTTTCTTCCCAATCAACCTGGGTCCAAAGTCGGGATTGCTGATGCCGTCGTATGGTGAGGATGCCTCACGAGGTTTCTTTATCCGAGGCTTGGGTTACTACTTCATCATCAACAAGCATATCGACCTCGCCCTTACGGGAGGTATCTATACGCTCGGCTCGTGGGAGGTGAACGCCTCGTCACGCTATGTCAAGCGATATAAGTATCGTGGTAACCTCAATTTCGACTTCTCGTCAATCAAGACGGGTGATAAGGGTGAGCCTGACTATATCAAGCAGAATAACTTCCGCTTTACCTGGACCCACTCGCAGGATCCGAAGGCTAATCCGGGTTCTACCTTCTCGGCGTCGGTAAACCTCTCGTCGAGTGGCTACTCCAAGTACTCGGCAACTACGCTGAACGACATCCTTGCTACGCAGACCAACTCCTCGATCTCATACTCGAAGAGCTGGGCCGGTACACCGTTCTCACTCTCGATGAATATCGGCGTGTCGCAGAACTCGCAGACTCGACAGTTGGCGATAACCTTGCCAAATGTCGTCTTCAATGTAGCTCGTGTCTATCCGTTCAAGCGAAAGGATGCAATGGGTAAGCAGCGTTGGTACGAGAAGATTGGTTTTACCTACTCGGCAAAGTTGACCAACTCGGTAACAACACCTGAGAAGGATATATTTACGATGCAGACCTTGAAGAATATGCGCAACGGAGTGGAGCACTCGTTACCGATCTCTACCTCAATAAATCTCTTCAAGTATATCAACATTTCGCCTTCGTTCAACTATTCGGAGCGTTGGTATTTCTCACGCCAAAACCAGCAGTGGAATCCTGAGACCAACCAGGTCGAGACGCTCGACCCGGAGTATGGCTTCTATCGCATCTACAACTATAACGCTTCAATCTCGGCCAACACCACCATCTATGGTATGTGGCAGATGAAGAAAAAGACGGCTAAGGTGCAGGCGGTGCGCCATACAATCACACCGCAGGTGGGCTTCTCCTATGCACCTGATTTCAGCGATCAGAAGTATGGATACTACCAGACCGTGCAGACCGACTCGCTCGGTAACTACAAGGTCTACTCGCCTTACTCGAACCAGCCGTACGGCGTACCTGGCTCGGGACAGCAGGCAAACTTGAACTTCTCGCTCTCGCAGTCGCTCGAGATGAAGGTCTTAAGTAAGCGTGATACCTCGGGTGTAAGAAAGGTTAAACTTATCGACGAGTTGCGAATAAGTGGTTCGTATAACTTCCTCGCAGACTCGATGGGTCTGTCGAACTTGCCGATATCGTTCCGTACAACACTCTACAAGAATTTCGGTTTGAACCTCTCGTTTACTCTCGATCCTTACGAGGTTACACCAAATGGTGTCCGCACCAATAAATTGATGCTCAAACGAGGAGTTCTTGGTCGTATCACAAGTACGGGTTGGAGCTTTGGCTACACCTTCAAATCGAGAGAGGATAAGTCGAAACCTGCAGCGAACGATATTAACACCATACCACCGGAGTACTTTAACCCATTCTCCGACCCGTATGGCTTGATGGACCCTACGCTGCGAAGGCACTATATGGCAAGCTCGTATTACGACTTCTCGATACCTTGGAATATCGGATTTAACTATGTCATCAGTTACAGCATCTCGTATGTGGATAACGGCACCACGGGCTTCAAACGAAATGTGTCGCAGACAATCGGTTTCAATGGTAGTGTGAACCTCACGCCAAAGACCGGTATTACATTCACTTCGGGATTCGATATACAGAATCGAAAACTTACGACCACTTCGGTATCTATTACACGAGATTTGCACTGTTGGCAGATGTCGTTCGTCTGGATTCCGTTTGGAACGCACCGTAGCTGGAGCTTCAACATCGGAGTTAAGGCATCGTCGCTTGCCGACTTGAAGTACGATAAGAGCAAGTCGATGTACGACAACCTCTTCTAACGAGAGCGGAAACGGTACATCTTTTGTGCAATAACAAATATAGAAACGATAAAATTTAGAGATATGACAAAGAAAACAGCAGAGAATCAGATTGTTGAGGAGAAAGAGGGATTCGTAGAGGGTGAGGCCTATCCAAATTGCGAAGGTGAGCCTTGTGCCAATATGGCAGAGGAGAACGAAGCTGCTGCTGACAGTGTGGCAGAGGAGCAGGAGGTCGAGACCCCACAGGTTGAGGAGATAGATTGGAAAGATAAATACCTCCGTTTACAGGCGGAGTTCGACAACTTCCGCAAGCGTACCTTGCGTGAGAAGATGGCTCTTATCGAGTCGGGTGGTAGCGATGTATGGAAGGCAGTATTGCCTGTGCTCGACGATATGGAGCGTGCTATTGCTGCATCGGAGAAGAGCGAAGATATCTCGGCTTTGCGTGAGGGCGAGAAGCTCATCTATAACAAGTTTGTGGATATTATGCGTCAGAAGGGTGTTGTGGAGATTGAGGCTCTCGATGCCACTTTCGACCCCGATTTGCACGAGGCCGTTGCACGATTTGCTGCGGGCGAGGAGAAGTCGGGCAAGGTTATAGATGTGGTGCAGCGTGGCTACAAGCAGGGCGAGCAGGTGCTTCGCTATACAAAGGTTGTAGTTGGCGAATAAAACGGAAATCTGAAAACGGAAAACTAAAAAGCCAATGGCTAATGGCCAAGGGCTAATGGCTAGGATTTATGGCAGAAAAGAGAGATTACTACGAGGTGTTGGGCGTCGAGAAGAACGCCAATGCCGACGAGATAAAGAAGGCCTATCGCAAGGCCGCAATCAAGTATCACCCCGACAAGAATCCGGGAGATAAGGAGGCCGAGGAGAAGTTCAAGGAGGCAGCCGAGGCTTATGATGTGTTGTCGAACGAGCAGAAGCGTGCCCGTTACGACCAATTCGGTCATGCAGGTATGTCGGGCGCAGGCGGAGCCGGTGGCTTCGGTGGCGGTTTTGGCGGAGGATTCTCGATGGATGATATCTTCTCGCAGTTTGGCGACATCTTCGGTGGCCACTTTGGTGGCGGTTTTGGCGGCTCACGAGGTGGCGGTCGTTCGGTTAATCGTGGCTCGGATATCCGAGTACGCATTAAGTTGACTCTTGCCGAGATTGCCAACGGTACAACCAAGAAGATTAAGGTTAACAAGTATGTCGCTTGCGACAAGTGCGGCGGTAATGGAGCAAAGGATGCTTCGTCGTTCTCGACCTGCTCGACCTGTAATGGCTCGGGCTATGTTGTAACCGTGCAGAACACATTCTTTGGTCGTATGCAGTCGCAATCGGTATGTCCTACCTGCGGTGGCGATGGCAAGATCATCACAGCCAAGTGCGATAAGTGCGGTGGCGAGGGTTGTGTTCGTGACTCGGAGGTTATCGAGATAAATGTTCCTGCAGGAGTGGGCGAGGGTATGGCTCTTACCGTTTCGGGCAAGGGAAATGCTCCACGCCGAGGAGGTATTAACGGCGATTTGATTGTGGTTATCGAGGAGGAGCGTGATGCAGAGCTTATGCGTGACGGCAACAACCTTATCCATAACCTCAATATCACCGTTGCAACGGCAATTCTCGGTGGCGAGGTCGAGGTTCCGACCATCGAGGGTAAGGCGAAGATTAAAATTGCTCCGGGAACCCACGCCGGCAAGGTGTTGCGTCTGCGTGGCAAGGGATTGCCGGATGTGAACGGTTACGGCCGAGGCGATATTATGGTTGTTGTGGATATCACCATCCCTACATCGCTCACCTCGGAGGAGAAGAAGCTGGTGAAGGAGTTGGCCGATAAGCCACACTTCAAGGAGGCCGAGTCGACTGAGAACCAGAATATATTCGAGAGAATGAAGAATTTCTTCAGATAGGAGAAAACAGTAACCCAAAACAGTAATAAAAGAGGAAAATTATGGAATTGGCTATTCAGATTGTGAAGTATCTCTTCGGCAAGGTGATTTCGATATTCGGAATAATCTTTGCCATACTCTATTTTGCGAAACATAAGGTTTTGGCAGATTTTGTCAATAAGCGTGCCGGTCGAGATATTATCACTGCCCGTGTTATAGGCAAGAGTGAGAGAGTTGCTCTCTTCTCTGGAGCTATTGTTGGTATTTTGCAGTGGTTCGAGGCCATCGGTGGAGATATTTCGATGGGCTTTTTGAACATTGCAGCACTCTGTGCAGGTGCCATTTACCTCTACAAACTTCGCAAGCAACTGAACGAAGTTCTCGAGCCGCAAGCCGTTAAGTGGGCGTTAATCTATAAGGGCTGTGTGCTTTGGATGTTCTTCGTGGGTGGAGCATTGCTCTCGATTATTGCGGTACTTCTTTTTATCGCACTTCCGGCCTTCTGCAAGGGTGCGGACTATGTTTGGAACGACACCTTCTCGTATAGCAACCCATCTGAGCATGGTGGCGGTATCCGCACTTGTGGCAGCTGCCGCTATTGGAGCAATGGATATTGTTCGTTCCACAACTGCAAGATGCCTGCAACAGGAGGTTGTGGCAAAAACAACTAAACCAGTCGAACTTAGCAGTAAAGTTAGATATTTGATAAAATGCCAATGGTCAATAGCCAACGGCTAAAGGTAAAATTATATGGGACTCTTCACTCCGGTAAAGAAACACGCCAATAAGTTCCGCTATATTCCACGCTACTACGACCCCGAGAAGGAGCGTCGAGAGCAACGCCGCAGGGAATTGCACGGCACTTCGTCGGAGATGGATGGTGCGGAGTATCAGCCGGGACAGTATATTCGTACCCAGCGAGAGGCAAGGCGTGCTGCAAAGCAGAGCAACGAGGGTGGTCGCAAGATGCCGTCTACAATGTTGTTGATGCTCTTTGCACTGCTTGTGATAGTTGTCTATATGCTTTATCCTCGTATTGTGGAGGCCTTTTCGGCGGCGAAAACAACACCTGAGGAGCGTATGCGACAGGAGATCGAGGAGTTCAATCCATATACACCGATTACGATAGTACCAAACGATTATAAGGAGGAGTAGAGTGGCAGATTGCATTAAATTACTACCCGAGATTGTCGCCAACCAGATAAAGGCAGGCGAGGTTGTCGAGTCCCCTTCGTCGGTTGTGAAGGAGATGATGGAGAACGCCATAGATGCGGGAGCTACCGAGGTTACCGTAAACTATGTGAATGGCGGTCGTGACCTCGTGCAGATTATCGACAACGGACGAGGAATGTCGCCCGTGGATGCGAGAATGGCCTTTGAGTGTCACGCAACAAGCAAAATCACCTCTCTGGACGATATATATGCCCTCCATACCTTCGGTTTTCGAGGTGAGGCATTGTCTTCTATTTCGGCAGTGTCGCAGGTGGAGCTTATCACCCGCCAGGCCGACTGCGAGGTGGGTACACAGACCATTATCAATGGTGGAGAGTTCGTATCGCAGACCCCTGTGGCTGCGGAGGTGGGCTCTCAGTTCTTGGTGCGCAACCTCTTCTATAATACTCCTGCTCGACGCAAGTTTATAAATAGTAAGGAGTCCTCTTTGTCGTCGGATATTAAGCGTGAGTTCCGTCGTGTGGCATTGTGCCATCCCGAGGTCGCTTGCACGCTGATGAATAACGAAGCTCCGATATATTCGTTACCTGTATCGTCGCTCGTGGAGCGTATTGTGGGCATTATGGGAAATGCCACTCGTAGAAATCTGTTGGAGGTGGATGTCGAAACAACCATCGCAACCGTGAAGGGTTATGTCGGTCGTCCTGAAACAGCACGCAATAACTCGAGCGAGCAGTATATGTTTGTAAATGGTCGCTTCTTCCGCTCGCCATACCTTAATAAGGCGATTACGAAGGCGTACGAAAAGTTGATTCCCGAGAAGGGTTATCCAACCTTCTTCCTCTATATCACGGTCGATGCCGAGCGTGTAGATGTGAATGTTCATGCCCAGAAGACCGAGGTTAAGTTTGCCGACAACGAGGCGATTTGGCAGATATTGAACGCTGCCGTTCGTGAAACTTTGGCAAAGAATGGAGCAATGCCGCTTATCGACTTCGAGGCGGAGGACTTGGTTGATATTCCTGTTGCAACTATGGGTGTTCGATATGCGGAGCCTCGTGCAACAACCAAAGATGACTACAATCCGTTTGCCGAGAACTACGGCTCGGAGGGTGGCGTTAAGGAGAGAGAGCCAAAGAATGAGTGGTCGGCAATACCGATTATTTCGGATGAGTTCGACCTGGCCTCGTCTATGGAGTTTGGCCTTGGTACAGGAGCTTCCGATACGGAGTTCGAATACTTCGAGGCGAGCGAGGCCGAGGTGCAGTCGCTCGATTTGGGATTGGAGAGCCGTGAAGAGCCGTCGAACATTGCTCTATGTTGCGGTCGTTATGCCGTAGCAACCTTCTCGTCGAAGGTGTTGGTTGTAGATTTGGCAAGAGCGCACGAGAGATTGCTATATAACCACTATGCAACATCTTTGCATAGCGGTCATTCGGTGTCGCAGCAACTACTTTTCCCTGAGTTGCTCACTCTGACAGAGGAGGAGTACGACTTGGTTGAGGAGTATGCGGTAGATTTGGCATCACTCGGTTTCGATATCAAGGCGCAGAGTGCAAATACTATCGAGGTGTTCGGTATTCCGGCCGATGTGCATACCGAGCAGCTCGACCGAGCAATTTACGACTTGTTGCAGGGCCTTAAGTTGCCACAATCGGTGGTGGAGATGCGTCGTAACGCTTTGGCTCAGGCTTTGGCACATAGCGAGGCGGTGGGCAAGTTGCGTTTTTCGCAGGAGGATGCCGAGCGATTGACAACTCAGATTTTGGCCTCAGCCGAGAGCTATACCCCTTCGGGTAAACGCATCATTTCGGCCTGGGCGTTGTCCGATATTAAAAATTTGTTTGAGTAGAGAAAAAGATGAGAAATCCATATTTCCAGACACCACCTGTGGTGCAAAATCTTGTAATTGCCAACTGTGTACTCTATTTGGCAGTGCGTCTTATCCCTGCGGTAAATCACTTCTGCGCAGAGTATATGCAGCTTTGGTGGACAGACAATCCGTTCAATCCGGAGTTTCATAGCTACCAATTTGTCACCTATATGTTCCTCCATGCAGGCTTCGGACACCTCTTTTCAAATATGTTTGCATTGTGGATGTTTGGTCGCACCTTGGAGTACGAACTCGGCTCGAAGCGATTCCTGACCTACTATATGGTGTGCGGAATCGGTGCGGCTCTGATTCAGATTGGCGTAGCATCGCTCTTTGGCGAAAGCCTTACATTGCTCGGTGCATCGGGTGCGGTGTTTGGTCTGTTGTTGGCATTCGGAGTTCTGCATCCGAACAATATGATATACATTATCCCGCTTCCATTCCCTATTAAGGCGAAGTGGTTTGTTGTCGGCTATGCCGTATTGGAGATTATGCTCGGTTGGTCGGGTGCAAATACGGGTGTTGCACACTTTGCTCATGTGGGCGGAATGTTGTGGGGCTTGGCTCTGCTCTATTGGTGGCGTAAAAAGGGTAAAATTTTCTTCTAAACAATGGCTGAGTACTATTCGAACAGCATAAGCCGCAAGAAAAAGCGCAAAAGCAGTGTCTACAGTGGAAAGACGCTTGCCTTGTTCTTGCTCGATGTTGTGACGACATTGGTTATGTTGTTGCTGGTATTCGCTACCATTACAGCTGTTGTTTGTCAATATGTTTCGCCCGAGAGGAGCGGTGTTCTCTCGACATTGTCGCTCGTTGCTCCTATAATATATCTGCTCGACATCGTAGTTATGTTCTATTGGGTGGTGCGCTGGCGCTGGTATCGTGCATTGGCGATGATGGCGATGGTACTGCTGGGATGGTTCTATCTCTCTCGATACTATAAGTTCGAGATTGATCGTCACTACGACACCTCCTATGTGGAGCGACGATACACAAAGGTTATGACCTACAATGTATTTGAGGGCCGAACTCCCGACCTGGTTGCATATATCGAGAAGCACAATCCCGACATCCTCTGTTTGCAGGAGATTACCACCTGGGGCGAGAATTGGGAGCTACTCTCCGAAAAGTATAGAACAACCTACAAGAGTGTGGGGTCGGATGCCAACAATCAGATTTTATCGAAATTCCGCATTCTGCGCAGTGGCGAGATTGAGGGGTTGCCACGTAAGAATGGCGTGTGGGCCGACCTAAAGGTGAAGAATGATACGGTGAGGGTTGTGAGCCTTCATCTGCAATCGACCGCTATTCGTCCCGAGGATACGCAATTCCTCGAAAGACACAAATATATCCTTGATAAGGAGCGTGAAACAAAGTTGCGCAGTATAGTCGAGCGCCTTGTGGAGAATAACAGCAAGCGTGCCGAGCAGGCGGAGCGAGTGGCAGAGTTCCTCGATAATACCCCATATCAAACTATTGTGTGTGGCGACTTCAACGATGTGCCGTTGTCATACACTTACAATCGTATTGCCAAGCGACTCGAGGATACCTTCTCGAAGATGGCCGAGGGATTTACCTATACCTACAATACGAGATATCGCCTGTTGCGTATAGACAATATCCTGGTATCGCCTTCGGTGGAGGTTGTGTCGTACGAGGTGGATAACGAGGTTGAGCTATCGGACCACTACCCTGTAATATCGAGAGTGAAATTCAGCGAAAAGTAGTAACACATACATAACAACATTAACCAATAACCAAAAAAATTATGAAGAGAATCGCTTTGATTTTGACGGCACTCGTTGCCGTAGCATCTTTGTCGGCTCAGACCGCAAAGACCGTAATTGTTCCTCGTCCGATGGAGGTAACCGCCGTTAAGGGTGCCTACACCGTAACAGCAAAGAGCGTAATCGCTGCTACCGATGCAGAGTTGGTACGCCCTGCAGAGTTGTTTGCTTCTTATGTAGAGAAGGACTTGGGCGCAGTGCTTGCAGTTGAGCAGAAGGAGAAGGGTGGCATCGTATTGTCGCTCGACAAGTCGCTTGCAAGCGAGGAGTACACCTTGAACATCTCGTCGAAGGGCGTGAAAATTGTCGGTGGTACACCTGCAGCAGTGTTCTACGGCTTGCAGAGCCTTCGCCAGTTGGTTTCGGCAGGCGAGGTTGCCAAGAAGGGTATCAAGTTGGAGGGCGTAGCCATCAAGGATAAGCCGCTTCTCGGCCACCGTGGCGCAATGCTCGATGTTTGCCGCTACTTCTACACCGTAGCCGAGGTTAAGCGCTTTATCGACATTATGGCTATCCACAAGCTCAATCGCTTCCACTGGCACTTGACTGAGGACCAGGGCTGGCGTATCGAGATTAAGAAGTATCCAAACCTCGTGAAGATTGGTTCACGTCGTAAGGAGACTATCATGGGTCACAACCGTCAGTCTAAGGTTTACGACGGAACACCTCACGGTGGTTACTACACTCAGAACGAGATTAAGGATATCGTGAAGTATGCAGCAGAGCGTTATATCGAGGTTATTCCTGAGATCGATATGCCTGGTCATATGGTTGCAGCATTGGCTTCGTATCCGGAGCTCGGTTGCCGTGATGAGAAGTTCGAGGTTCGTACCCGTTGGGGCATCAGTAAGGATGTTCTTTGTATAGGTAAGGAGTCGACCTTCGATTTCATCGAGGGTGTATTGTCGGAGGTTGTAGAGCTCTTCCCATCGCAGTATATCCACTATGGTGGCGACGAGGCTCCTCGTCATCGTTGGAAGGAGTGCCCACACTGCCAGAAGCGTATTCAGGAGGAGGGCCTTGCAAATGAGGATGAGTTGCAGAGCTACTTTATGCACCGTGTAGAGAAGTTCCTCGCAAAGTACGGCCGCAAGGTTATCGGTTGGGACGAGATTATCTATGGCGGTATCAACAAGAGTGCAACCATTATGTTGTGGAATGACAAGAACCGCTCGAAGGCTATCTCGCTTGGTAACGATGTGATTCTCACTCCGAAGTACTACTGCTATATGGACTACTATCAGACAAAGCGTCCACTCAGCAACAAGGAGGGTTTGATGATTCACGACAAGCGTATCTTGACTATCCGCAAGTCGTACAGCCTCAATCCATTTGAGGGCTTGCAGCCATCGGAGTATGGCCGTATCAAGGGTGTTCAGGCAAACTTGTGGACCGAGTATGTTCCTAACTTCCAGGAGGTGCAGACCAACTTGTTGCCTCGTTTGGCTGCTATTGCCGAGGTGGGTTGGACTATTGGTGAGCGCAACTTCGACGAGTTTGCAGTTCGTATGCACCAGTTGCGCAAGCTCTACGATAAGAATGGCATTCTCTATGCGCCATACTTCTTCGAGGGAACTGACGAGATCGAGTAAACTCTTGTAGTTGAAAGTTTGGAGTGGAGAGTTGATTTGTCGACTCTCCACTTTTTTTGTCAAAATTTTGCGGTTTGCACTATCATTGCTAACTTTGTGATATGGATTTTAAACTTGTATCGGACTATGCACCTATGGGCGACCAGCCCGAGGCTATAGAGAAGCTGGTGACGCACCTCGAGAATGGCGTACCGGCGGCTACGCTACATGGTGTTACTGGTTCGGGTAAGACCTTTACGATGGCCAATGTCATCGCCAAACTCAACCGTCCGGTACTTGTTTTGAGCCACAATAAGACTCTTGCTGCACAGCTCTATAGCGAGATTAAGAGCTTCTTTCCCGAAAATGCGGTCGAGTACTTTGTTTCATACTACGACTACTATCAGCCCGAGGCGTACATCGCATCGACAGATACGTTTATTGAAAAAGATTCGAAGATTAACGACGAGATAGACAAG
>JAGBRY010000015.1 GCA_017632115.1 Alistipes sp.
CAGAATCTGTTGCAGCACGCACGTGAGACCGCTAACCTAGCAGGAATTATGGCATCGGAGCTCGGTCTTCCCGTTAAAGCTGCACGTCGCGCAGGTTTGTTGCACGATATTGGTAAGGTACCCGACGACGAGCCCGAATTGCCACACGCAATTATCGGTATGAACCTCGCCGAGACGTACAAGGAGAAGGCAGATGTGTGCAATGCTATCGGTGCTCACCACGACGAGGCTGAGATGACCTCGATGATTGCACCTATTATCCAGGTTTGCGACGCTATCTCGGGTGCTCGCCCTGGCGCTCGCCGTGAGGTTATCGAGTCGTATATCAAGCGCTTGAAGGAGATGGAGGGCATCGCACTCTCATACCCTGGCGTTGTTAAGACATACGCTATTCAGGCAGGTCGTGAGTTGCGTGTAATCGTTGGAGCCGACAAGCTGTCGGATGCAGAGAGCGAGAGCTTGTCGCACGATATCGCAAAGAAGATTCAGGACGAGATGACCTACCCTGGACAGGTGAAGATCACCGTAATCCGTGAGACCCGTGCAGTAAGTTACGCAAAATAAAAAAATACTGCTTATTCGTAAAAACGCCACGATTTTTTCGTGGCGTTTTTCTTTATTGACAAGGGTTGTCAAAACAACAATTTACCTTTGCAGCGAGGTTTAACTCAAAATAGTTCTTTTATTATGAAAACACAATTTACGAAAGATGTGTCGGTAGAGAGGGTAACACCGCCGGCACTGCTCGGCTACTGCAAGGCAATTGGCTTGAGCGAGAGAGAGGAGCGCAGTGAGTTTGCGCAGGAGTTTGACAATGCAGAGAAGGCAAAATGGCGTACGGCGCTCTTTGTGCGGTATGCAGATCGCCTGTTAGAGTGCAGCGAAAAGATATTTGCCGACGAGCGACTATTCTACACCCCACTGCCATTGCCATTGAAAGTCTGGGCAAAGAGTGGCAGGAGTTATGCTCCTATAAGAGTACGACTGACGCTCGGGCATATTCTTGCTTGGTGGCAGAATTACAAGTGTGCACAGGTCGAAAGCGAAGGCGGAGAGCTTCATTACATCTACGCCTTCGATATCACAACAGGAAAGTTCGGATTTCCGACCAAACCATACAGAGTGGGCTATATAGGCGATGACGGACAGGGATACCACACTGAAGTTAGTACGCCTATACCCGAATTGGGCTATTCACTATATGAGGTATCTTCTCAATATGGTAGTTCCGAGCTATACTTCGAACTAGAGGATGCCATAGAGCATCTTTTTGGAGAGAAGGTTTATCAGCGATTGTAAAAGAGATAGGCAGCCCTTTTGGAGCTGCCTATCTTACCTATATTTATATGTAGGCCTTGATTACTTTTTGATATCCTTAATACGCAACTGCAACGACGCCTTACCTCGGTAGTTATTCTCGATAATCTGATAGCAGATATCGATTGGGCGACCGGCACGAACCCACTCGTAGTGAGTTGGCTGCTGGAAGGCGATTGTCTGCATACGAGCCGACGGAGCGGAGCGTTGTACCAAGTCCATACGCAAATGCTCGGCATCGGCACCCACCAACTTCGCATCACCATTGTTCACACACTGCTCCGATGCAAAGATAGGGAGATTATTACCCGGGCCAAATGGCTGGAAACGATTTAACTCTCGGAAGAATATCGGAGTGATATCGCCAAATGAGAGCAAGCTATCGATCTCGACCTGCGGAATAAGGCTCTTAGGGTCGATATTGTCCTCTACATACTGGTTGAAGCGACGCTTAAACTCCTCGACATTCTCAGGCTTCATTGTAAGACCTGCAGCGTACATATGGCCACCAAAGTTCTCCAACAAATCGGAGCACGACTCCACAGCCTGATAGAGGTCAAAACCTGCGATAGAGCGAGCCGAGCCTGTAACAAAGCCATTGCTCTGCGTAAGCACTACAGTAGGGCGATAGTAGGTCTCGATAAGGCGTGATGCCACGATTCCGACAATACCCTTCATCCACTTAGGATTGTAGATTACGATGCTCTTTTGCGCCTTCAACTGCGGATTATTCTCCACAAATTCGTGCGCCTCGATAGTTACTGAACGATCCTCCTTCTTGCGATCCTGATTGTAGTTGTCGATACCCTCGCCCAACTCTCGTGCAGCATCCTCATCACCCTCTACGAGCAACTTAACCGCAGCATAGCCACCCGACGGTACCGAATCCTCGGGATACTCATCCATACGCATACGGCCTGCGGCGTTGATGCGTGGACCAATCTTGAAGACGATATCGTCGATGGTGATATTGTGCTCCTCCAAACCGCATATGCGGATAATCGACGATAATCCCTCCGACGGTTGGCTATTCAATCGCTTAAGGCCATAGTGTGCCAAGATACGATTTTCATCGGTCAAGGCCACGATATCCGAGGCGATACTCAATGCCAACAAATCGAGGAATTGCTCGATTTCGCTGAACGGAATGTTGTGCTTTTGCGAATAGGCTTGCACCAACTTAAAGCCGACACCGCAACCCGACAACTCATCGAACGGATAGTTGCAATCGTTGCGCTTCGGATCGAGAACTGCTACGGCACGAGGAATCTCCTCGGCCGGAAGATGATGGTCGCAGATAATAAAATCTACCCCTTTCTGTGTTGCATAGTCCACCTTCTCGACAGCCTTAATACCGCAATCGAGAGCGATTACAAGCTTCACTCCCTTCTTTGCGGCAATGTCGATACCCCTCTTCGAAATACCGTAACCTTCGGTATAGCGATCCGGGATGTAGAACATCAGGTTGTTATGCCCGATGTGGCGGAGAAATTTATATACGAGAGCAACGGCTGTTGTGCCATCCACATCGTAGTCGCCATAGACCATAATCTTCTGGTTCTTGGCAACCGCCTCCTCCAATCTCTCGACC
>JAGBRY010000016.1 GCA_017632115.1 Alistipes sp.
AAGAATATCGACGATATGATTCGCCCAATGGTTGCAACTTTGATTCGCTTCGGCTTGTACGAGCGTTTCAAGAATGGTCAGCCAAACGAGGACGCACTCGAAGTGAAGTTCCCTCACCACGAGGCTGTATCGTATCAGACCGCTGCCGAGGGTTCGGTACTGTTGAAGAACAACGGTATCCTTCCATTGAAGGAGGGACAAGATGTCTTGCTCGTAGGTCGTTGGGCAAAGGTTGCTCCACAGGGTGGTGGCTCTTCGCGTGTTAAGGGCTTCAACTGTGTAACTTCGGAAGATGCTCTCCGTGCTGCACTCCGTACAAGAGTTAAGGCTATCGAGAAGCCAAACTTCATCGATTTGCAGAAGGCAGATGTTGTAGTTGTTGCAACTGGTACCTACGATACTGAGGGCCAGGAGCGTCCGTTCCAGATGATGGAGGAGGATGAGGCTTTGGTTCGTATGGCTTGCGCAGCAAATAAGAAGGTTATCGTTCTCGTTCTTTCGGGTTCGGGTATCGACATGAGCGCTTGGCACGATAAGGTGTCGGCTATCATCTACGGCTGGTATCCTGGTCAGGCAGGTATGCAGGCTATCGCTGATATCATGGTAGGTAAGATTAACCCATCGGGTAAGCTCCCTGCAACTATCGAGAAGTCATTCAAGGACTCGCCTGCTTATGGTATGGTACCACAGGGCTTGCCTGTAACATACAAGAGCCGCAATACTAACGAGTTGTGGATTGCTCCAAAGCACTACGATGTAGAGTACAAGGAGTCTGTACTCGTTGGTTACCGTTGGTACGAGACTAAGGGCATCGAGCCTTTGTTCCCATTCGGTTTCGGTTTGTCGTACACCACTTTCGAGTTCGGCAAGGCAAAGGCTGCAAAGCAGATCTCGGCAGAGAAGCCGTTGAAGGTTACAGTTAAGTTGTCGAACACCGGTGAGATGGCTGGTGCTGAGGTTGTTCAGCTCTATGTTCAGGAGAACAACCCAACCGTACTCCGTCCAAAGAAGGAGTTGAAGGCGTTCAAGAAGGTATACCTCGAGCCGGGTAAGCACACAACCGTTGAGCTCGAGTTGAACCACAAGGATTTGGCGTTCTGGAACGACAAAACTCATGCATGGGAGGTTAACAAGGGTACCTACACAATTCACATCGGTAACTCGTCGGCGAATATCGCACAGACTCTCACTGTTGAGGCTTTGTAAAATAGCTGAAATATAATAAAGTGGAGAGCTGGGAACTTCTCAACTCTCCACTTTTAACTCCAAACTTATGAAAAGAGTTATATCCTTCTCGTTGATGTTGATGCTTGGGCTTGCGCTGTCGCAGACCCTACCTATGCTTATGGGCGAATCTTACGCCGAATTGAAACATATGGTGGAGGTTGCACTCGGTATATGTCTGGCATTTATTATGATAAATGTGGGCCGTGAGTTCGAGATCGATAAGTCAAACATTAGGGTATATGTCAAAGATTATCTTGTGGCGATGTTGGCAGCGGCTCTGCCGTGGGTATTTATCGCTGCCTACTACATTTTTGCGCTTATGCCGCAAGAGTGGTGGGGTATGGGCGAGACCTGGAAGGAGACCCTTCTGTTGAGCCGATTTGCTGCCCCAACCTCGGCAGGAATACTCTTTTCGATGCTTGCAGCTATGCAGCTGCAGAAGAGCTGGATATACCAGAAGGCTCAGACTTTGGCAATCTTCGATGACCTCGACACCATTATCCTGATGGTGCCGTTGCAGGTGGCGATGATAGGCGAGATGAATTGGCAGATGATGGCTATGCTGATAGCAATCTTTGGAATGTTCTTCGTCGGTTGGCGATATATGTCACGCTTCGAGATGCCGCAAAATTGGTACGCTGTATTCACCTACTCGGTGTTGGTCTATGGTGCTACCTACCTTATCTATACCGTTACAAAGCACTTCTTTGGTGCCCAGGGAGCAATACATATCGAGGTGCTCTTGCCGGCATTTATCTTCGGTATGATTATCAAAAATCGCCATGTCGGAGGCAAGAGTGAGTTGGCTTTTTCAACTACTATTTCGATAGTATTTATGTTGCTTGTAGGTATGAGTATGCCGTTGATTGACTTTGGCAACACTACACCTGCCGTTGGCGAGTCGCAGAGTCTAATCTCTACCATTCCGATGATGTCGGGTTGGGCGATTGCGCTCCATGTCTTGGCGGTAACCATCTTGTCGAATTTGGGCAAGTTGGCACCAATGCTCTTCTATCGTGACCGCTCACTTACCGAGCGCTTGGCTCTGTCGGTGGGAATGTTTGCCCGTGGCGAGGTTGGTGCAGGCGTTATCTTTATCGCCCTCGGCTACAATATCGGAGGTCCTGTGCTCCTGATTTCGGTCCTGGCATTGGTGTTGAACCTCATTCTAACCATAGGATTTGTCTATACGGTAAAACATCTCGCTCTTAAGGCGGAAAAGGCTAAATAGTATGCGTAAGTTGGTTGCGATATTGTTCTTTGTTCTCGGAGTTTTTGCCTTCGAGCAGACCGATATCATGCCAACTGCACACTCATCTGAGTGCGAGGTTGTAGATCTGCACCATGAACAACTCGTCTGCAACCATCGCTATAATATCGACGCCGAGCGAACCTCTACAATTGTGGTTCCGTCGGTACGCACAAGCGTAAATAGTGCGCCTCGATATCAGCAAAATCGAGCACTGCATCTTGCAGTTATTGGGCGTTCGCTCAACACTTCAAACTATCTTGTATCACTCTTTGTTCATCGCCTTGGCACTTGCGCCCGTGCGGTGGATTTCTATCTCTATACGCTATGTAGGTTACGACTGTGATTGCATTCTCGCCCCCATAAAATCGCAATCATAAATAGAAGAAGTCACTAACATAAAATATAGAAAATCAAATGGATATTAGAGATTTTAACGAGGCACTCTATGCCTCGTCTAACGGCGTTGTTGTAGAGCGTCGTCAAAGTATTGTTTTGCCTGTTTTGGTGTTTTTAGTAGGCGTAGCCCTGCTCGTAGGAAACTGTTTTATCGAGAATGGCGCAGATGCCAACAACCTGAAGTCGGCACTTGTCTTGGTCGGAGGTGCAATTTTGCTCATTGGTGGAGCCCTTTGCGGAGTGCGTGCATTTGGCGGAGGAGCACCTTTCCATGTAGATGATAACTGTTTTCTCGTTCGTCATCACTACTCGTTCGATCGTACGCAGCTCAACGATGTTGTGAAGGCTGTAGAGTCGGGTGATAAGTCGTTGCTCGATGCTCTTGCAGAGAGCGATATCGCAGGTGTCTCGGTACTTTGCTACTACTCTCCGAATAGTGATTTCTGCGCAATGCAGGCATTCGCATACGAGGATTATATCTATAATGCAAAGACAAAGTTGATTATAAAGGCCTAAGGTCTTGGTCCTTACAAGAGAAGAGGGTGCCCACGGAAGTCGGACACCCTCTTTAGCTAATAGCTAATGGCTAACAGCTGAAAATGAAAGGCTATTTTTTATTGCCCCTTGCCTTAAATACCTTCGACTTGTAGATAATCTCGTAGTCGAGCGAGCGGTCGTTCAAGACAAAAATCTGATACTTCTTACCACCTTTGTATACTCGCACCACGATATGGCCTGACGGGCGAATTGGATCGGCAAGACCTTGCTCGGTCAGTTTTGCGAGATTCTCCTCGGTCATACCTGCAGGGAATACCTCGGTTACTCCATTCTTGATGATGCGCTTCATTGCGTTTGGGTGAGGATGATAGAGATCCCATACAGGTAAAATAATAGCATTTGCGTTCAAAGCCTTGAGCAGATTGTCGTTCATCGAATCACGATAACCGTGGTGATCAGCTACAGCAACATCCACCGTACCGATAACCTTGCTCACGGGAGTCTGTACATCGGTCCAATAGTTATTCTTTTTCTTGGAGTAGGTGCCTCGGATATCACCGCCCATATAGTAGGCGAAATCGCCATATTCAAGGCGGAAAACGCAACTCGAAGAGTTCTCGTCGACAGTGGCATCTTCTGGAGCACCATCAACTACAATCGAGCGAACACCATTGCCCTCTCCTGTCCAAAGCTTGCCGTTTCCGGCAACATTCTGGATGCGGAATGTAGGGTAGTCGGCAGGCGAAGATTTCAATATAAACTGCTTGTCCGAACCTACAGCAAATTGCTCGTTCTTCAACCCCTGAGCCTCACGCTCCTTGATGAACTTTTCGTAGTTAAGGAACAACTTACCATTGCGCTTACGGAAGGCCGTAGGCGAAGGGTAGTCGTAGTTCGGATAACCTCTATCTATCATCGTGCGAATAGGCACGAGGTTTGCCAGATGGGTCATACCCGTCAATTTGTATGGTTTGCCCTCTACCGAAAGAGCTAAATGGTCAAGACGACCATAGTGGTCGGTATCGAAGTGGGTAATCATTGCATAGTCGAGGTAGAGCTCCTTGTTGAGCGGCTTTGAGAAGTGCTCAATGTAGCGAGCAATCCACTCTGCAGGTCGCTTATCGGCACTTGGCACAGCCGGCATAATCTCTTTGTGCTTCCAACGAGAAGCATCGCCCAAATCGCCGGCATCGACCAACAATCGTGTGCCGTCGGGCAAGATGTAGAAGAATGCAGGACCACGACCTGTGCTGATGTGGTGAATATCGAGCGTACCTTGGCTCCACTCCTTCATCAGCTTAGGCTTTGCCTCGACGGAAGTGATAGCCAAGATGATGGCTGCAGTAATAAGTGATATCTTTTTCATCCTGTTTGCATCTTATTGAATTAGGGAGTTTAGGGCTTTCTGTTTTCCCTAAACTCCCTAAACTCCTTAATTTCTCTGGTTGAAAATTACTGGATACCCTTCAACTTCTTGTAGAGGGCGTTGTACTTATTGTACTTATCCATGATACCATCCTCGTTGCGAAGACGGAAGCAGAGAACCTTCAAGTACTCAGCGCAATCTACGCTCTCTGGCTTCAACTCCATAGCCTTCTCCAACCAAGGCAACGACTTCATGTAAGCAGCGTTAACCTCCTTCAAACCTGCCTGGTACTCCTCCTGCGAGTTGATGCTGTCGAGACGAGAGTTGAATGCACGGTTAACCTCATCACCCTTTGCCATATAGAAGTAGCCAAGGTAGAAGTTGGTGTCATAGTCATTTGGCTTCAAGTCGTTAATCTTGAGGAACGAGTTGATACACTCGTCAAAGTTCTTCAGCTTGAAGAATACCTGACCACGAGCAAACCACAAGTCTGCGTTATCCTGCTTCTCGGTGAGCATCTTGTCGATGCGCTCAACCAAGTCTGCAGGGTTGCCTACGCCCTCCTCCGAGGTGTAGAGCTGAATCAAACCCTCCATAATGCGCTCGTTGCGTGGATACTTCTC
>JAGBRY010000017.1 GCA_017632115.1 Alistipes sp.
AAGGGTGTAATGCTCACCGTAAATAACCTTACAGCCAATGTTGCATACATCAGGACTTTGAAGCCGGCAAATGGAGGCTCGCACTACTTTGCGAAGGGTCGTCGCACCCTTTCGTTCTTACCTTTGGCACACGCCTATGGTTGCACGGTCGATTTCCTTACACCGCTTGCGGTTGGAGGACATATCAACCTCCTCGGCAAGATGCCTACACCAAAGGTGTTGGTCGAGGCGATGCAGCATGTTCAGCCTAATGTTATCGCTTCGGTACCTCTCGTCTTGGAGAAGATATACCGTAAGCAGGTGGCTCCATTGTTGGAGAAGGGCGCATTGAGCGTAGCTATCAAGGTGCCGTTGTTGAACGAGGTTGTGCGTGCGAAGATTCGCCAGAAGTTGCTCGACTCGTTTGGTGGCAATGTGGAGTTGTTTATCATTGGCGGTGCGCCAATCAACACGGAGACCGAGGCATTCTTGAAGTCTATCCACGTCCCTATTATCGTGGGTTATGGTATGACCGAGTGTGCTCCGCTTATTTCGGTTACTGTCGACCCTACCGAGTTTAAGATTCGTTCGTGCGGTAAGATTTTGCAGGGTATGATGGAGGTTAAGATCGACTCTGAGGATCAGCACAATATCCCAGGTGAGATTCTTGTTAAGGGAGAGTGTGTTATGCAGGGCTACTACAAGAACGAGAAGGATACAAAGGCTGCTTTGGATGCCGATGGCTGGTTGCATACCGGTGATATGGGTACAGTCGATCCGGACGGAACAATCTATATCAAGGGCCGTTGCAAGACCATGATTTTGACCGAGACGGGTCAGAATATCTACCCTGAGCAGATTGAGGATAAGTTGAATAACCTTCCGCTTGTTTCCGAGTCGCTTGTACTCGAAAATGGCGGTAAGCTCTACGGTTTGGTAGTACCGGACTTTGCACTCTGCGAGAAGGAGGGTATCGACAAGGATAAGCTCAACGAGATTATGAATGAAAACCTCAAAACTCTCAACGAGCAGGTTGCTGCCTACGAGCGTTTGGTGCGCATCATAATCTATCCGAACGAGTTCGAAAAGACTCCGAAGCGTTCGATTAAGCGATACCTCTACGATGTGTCGAAACTTGTCTAATATAGGCAAAAAGGCGTAGAATTTAGAGAATTTAGAGAGTTTAGGGATTTTGTAAAATATCCTTAAATTCTCTAATCTCGTTAAACTTCCTAAACAAGATGAAGCTCGGCAAGAATATAAACATCCGCAAGCAGTTTATCGGCGAGAGCACTCTCTACTTTTTAGTGTGGGTGCTGGTATTTATTGCACCGTTTATGAATGCGGGCTTGATGTCGGAGGAGATTGCCAATCCGAGAGTGTCGCTACTTGCGTTGCTTAAAATTCTGCCATTCATCTTCCTCTTTCTGCTTAACCATTTGGTGCTGTATCGCTATCTGCATCGTGGCAGGTGGCACTGGATATACTATGTCGTTGTGGTGACACTGACGGTGTTTCTCTTCTCGATGATAAAGTTGTACGAGCAGCAGAATTCGATAAAACCCGATTTTATCGGTTTGGCGGTCTTTCCGTGGTGGGGTAATATAATAGCGGGCCTTCTGATGGTGGGTGCAAACAATGCCATAAACGCCCTCTATCGCAATATGCAGCAGGATGAGGATACGGAGCGTTTGCAGCGTCAGAATATACAGGCGGAGATGTACTACCTTAAGCACCAGATAAACCCGCACTTTCTGATGAATACGCTGAATAATATCCACGCTCTGGTCGATATCGACTCGGAGGCGGCAAAGCAGACCGTACTGCAGCTCTCGGATATGATGCGCTATGTGGTCTATGATACGGGAGGTAACTCTATCTCGCTCAAAGAGGATATTAAGTTTGTGAAGAACTATATCGAGCTGATGCGTATTCGCTATACCGACGATGTGGATATATCGTTCAACTATCCGCAGCAGTTGCAGGGACGCATAAATGTTCCACCGTTGATCTTTATCGTCTTTGTGGAGAATGCCTTCAAGCACGGAATCAGCTATAACTCTACCTCTTATATAAATATAGAGATTGCATGCGAGGAGGGCTATGTGGTAGGACGATTCGAGAACTCTATAAATGAACAGAGTCGTAAATCGCAGGCGGGTATCGGTCTGGAGAATGTCGGCAAACGCCTCGATCTGATATATGGCTCGGAGTATGAGCTGGATATTAACGACGAAGGTAACAGATATTGTGTAACCCTGAAAATTCCAATACTGAATGAAAATGAGATGCATCGCAATTGACGATGAGCCATTGGCATTGCGCCAAGTTTCGGGATATATAGCTAAAATTCCCTTCTTGGAGTTGGTCGCCACATTCCATAGTGCTGTAGCGGCACATGAGTGGCTTAAGGAGAACGAAACCGACCTTATATTTGTCGATATAAATATGCCCGATATGACGGGTGTGGAGTTTGTGCAGTCGCTCGATGCTAAGGCGATGGTTATCTTTACGACCGCTTATGCCGAGTATGCAATCGAGGGCTTTAAACTTTCGGCTATCGACTACCTGCTCAAACCGTTTGGCCTTAAAGATATAACACGAGCTTCGGAGAAGGCGCTGTCGCTCTACGAGCTTTTGCAACTGCAGGAAAAACGAGAAGATCAGCAGGAGAGTCCTGTGGAGAGTGCCGAGGAGGGGGTGTTGTCGGTGCATGCCGACCGCAAGACCCACCTTGTGAAGATCTCGAATATCGTCTACCTGGAGAGTGCCGGTGAGTATGTCCGCCTGCATCTGGCCGACGGAACACAGTTGGTTACACTCTTCCGCTTGAAGAATATGGAGAGCGAACTGCAATCCTCGCAGTTTATGCGTGTGCATCGCTCCTATATTATCAACCTAAGCCATATCTCGGGATACACCAAGGGCAAAGTCTTTCTGTCGAACGACGACTATGTGCCGATAGGCGAGAACTACAAAGAACAATTTAATGCATATGTAAACAGCACTCAATCATAGAGTGCTGTTTTTTTGCGAAATAAAAACTTCCCTTAATGTTTGTTTTTCCGTAGGAGATTATTTACATTTGCATATATAAACCGAAAAACTTTCAAAAATGACAAAAATGGCAAATAAACTCAGGGTTGTCGTGGCACTTTTTGCAGTTATTGGCGCAACCTTATCGTTGTCGGCTGCCGAAAAAGTGGTGCCTATGCGCCAAGTGCGTGATATGGTGCGAGATGCAAAAGTAGTTGAGGTGAACGAAGATCTCTGCATCGAAGGCTATATAATAAGTCAGCCTCACGGACATAACAACGATCTAAATATACAGGTGCATTACGCATCTTTGAAAAATGACGATATGGCAACCATCTATGTCGAATCGCTTACGGGAGATGTAGGTTTGAGAATAAAGTTGGCTGATCGCAAGTTTGCGCCGATGTTCCCTCGTTATTCGAAGGTCTTGCTTTCGCTGAAGGGTGCAACATTGCGCTGCTCGGAGCCTTGTGGCGTAACGGTTTACGGTTTGACCGACCAGAGTATTATGCAGATTAAACCTTGTTTGGCGGAGGAGTTGCCACGCAAGGAGAAGCGTATTGGCGAGCTGACAGACGACGATATGTATACCTATGTGACACTCAAGGATTGTGAGTTGGTATTCAAGGATGGAGCTTTGTCGAATGTCTACGAGCGTTATGTGCAGCAGACCCCATTGAATCGCCGCACCAAGCCGAACAAGTCGATGGATGGTTGGGCAACCCTTCTTTGCGACAAGAGTGGTTCACCGATATATGCGTTGATAAACACTTTGTGCCGTTGGCGCCGAGATGGCTCGGGTGCACCGCAGGGCTCGGGTGATATGTGTGGAATAGTGTCGCATATTGCACTCCCTCGCTATGGCGGTGATGTGTTGGGACGATATATATTGCTTCCGGTCGATGGCGAAGATTTCAAAATGGCACGAGAGCCGGAGAAGAGTAGTTTTAAATCTATTGCTGAGTGGAATTGGAGTGACAATAAGAAGGCCTTCTCGACCGAGTATGGCGATTTGGAGAATGTTGCAACCGAGTGCATATTGGCCGATATAGGCAAGGGCCGATTGAATATACCTACAGGCTGCGAGGCTATTCGTGGCCGAGATACCAATAATCCTCGTGTCGATGCCGGCAAGGAGAAGGGTACAAAGGGCTTTGGAGGATTTGTGCGATATGGTGCGCTTACAATTAAGACCGAGGCTCACAATTGGTGGGACTGGAAGAAGAATTGCGGAAAGGGTATCGAGGTGGAGTTCTCGACCAAGGGACTTTCGGGCAAGCAACTGCTCTTTGGTTTCACCTTTGCGGCGGGCGAAATATCGGCAGCAACTTCGTATGGCTTCCCCGTATTCTGGAATGTGGAGTACTCGACCGATGGCAAGAAGTGGTTCAAGGTGGAGGGTAGCGCTCCGAAGAAGTTGCGCACGCTCCCTTGGCATTGGAGCCAGAATGTACACGATATTCACTACGACAGCGTATTGGCCGGTGCCGGCTATACAGAACATATGGTAGTGTTGCCAAATAGCTTATTTGGAAAATCGAAGGTGCTTGTAAGGGTTGTGCCCGTTGCCAAGAATACTGCAACTCTCGGATATGACTATAACGAGAACGGAGCTTTGCGCCACAACTCGATGGAGAAGACAGTGGTGAATTTTGGCTCGGTGGTAGTTCGTTACAACTAATTGAGGAGGAGAAAATTATGAAGAAAATCACGATATTTTTGATGCTTGTTGCTGCCGTTGCTACGGCGAGTGCAACCAATTCATACTTGAAGGTTACCCCTACGATGGTACCCGATGCTGCCAAGTATGCCGTGAAGACGCTATCCTATACCCAGATTACGGCTCTCGAAACTACGGTTAAGGGCCGTTTGTGGGCTTCGGTTCTGTGTGGAGGCGACAGTGCAGAGGGCTTTTTGACACTCTCGTATAGCGACTCGCAGGGCAAGTCGTGGGTGGAGCACAATCTCGCACTCGACGCTCGTGCCGAGAAGTTGGCCGTACGCAATGGAGTGTTGTGGCGTTCGCCAAAGGGCGAGATGTGGCTCTTCTATAGCGTATTTGACGGCTACTATGATGGCCGAGGTTCGATGTGGGCTATGGTCTGCAAGGCTCCCGATGCAAAGGAACCTGTCTGGGAGACCCCCGTATATCTCGGAACGGGTATTCCTACGGGCCGACCTGCGGTAGATAAGCAGGGCAGGTGGTTGCTCCCGGTGGCATTGTGGGGCAGAGAGGTTATGAGCTACGACAAAGCGCTCTATATTGCGAATAAGTGGGATACTCCTCGTTTTGTTACTCCGTATGCCGACAAGTATCACGAGTTGGACTCGAAGCGAGGTGCCGGACTATATATTTCAGGCAACGAAGGCGCATCGTGGAGTGAGCATCTCGGCGTGGTGAAGTGTGAGAACGAGGCGGTTGCGGCTCGCTACAACAATCCTCAAATGTTCCTTCATGACGACGGCTCGATGCGTATGGTTGTTCGTGCATCGGGTACAGCTTGGTCCTATGTTTCGGCTTCGCAGAACGGAGTGGAGTGGAGCGCTCCGACTCGCTTTGTGTCGGCTCCCGACCAGAATTTTGCAGTGTGTCGTCTTTCGGATGGCAAGCTGCTTATGGTGCGCAATGCTCGCTTCGATAGAAATCTCTATTGGTATCCCGAAGGTATGTATGCCTACCTGTCGGAAGATTGCGGTGCAACATGGTATGGCGGTTTGCGCCTTGCCACCGATGTTGCTACCATAAATCCGGTTGTAGCAGAGGGTGTAAAGGGCGAAATTTATATTATGACACATAATGAGCCTGAGGTTAAGTGCGAAAATCGACTCTTTGTTACCTCGGTTGCCGAGATCGACGCAGCAACTGCCGACTACGAAAATGTTCCTAAGAATCAGCGTGTAGTGCTTACGGTGCAGGGTGCAGGAGCTGCTCTTGCAGCCGAGACTGCTGCTATCACTGCTCCTCGTACCGATTGGGCAAAAGAGGATATCCGCATCGCAACCTACAATATCCAATATCCGGTAATGAATTGGCCCGAGCGTTGCATCGCAACCGTTGCACTTATCAACGAGTATAAGTTCGATGTCTTCGGAGCGCAGGAGCCATATCTGCCTCAGATTGAGGATATGATGAAACTTATAGGCGACGAGTATGCGTGGATAGGCCAGAATGTTTCGGGCGACAACAACGACCGTACTCACCACTTCAATCCGATATTCTATCGCAAGGAGCGAGTGGAGCTGCTCGACTACGATACCGTATGGCTTTCGGATAAGGCCGGTGAGCCGGGTTATGGCGCACGCTCGTGCCGACTTTTCACCTGGGCGAAGTTCCGAGATAAGAAGACGGGCAAGATATTCTTCCACTTCAATGGTCACTACGACCATCGTGGCTTCGAGGCGAAGATCGTGTCGTCGTACATCGTTTTGAATATGATTCGCAAGGTGGCAAAGGGTTATCCTTCGTTCGTATCGGCCGACTACAATGCCGACGAGAAGAGTGAGGCATATCGAGTATTGCAGGACTCTCCGCTGGTGAAGGATACGATGTTGGCAACTCCGAATGCAGTGAATAAGCAGTATCAGTCGCATACCAGCTATGTTTCGGCAACCAAGAAGGCTGCCAACGGAATGCATATCGATCATCTGTTCTATACTCCTAATTCGGTGAAAATCAACCATTGGGAGCTTATTATCAAGGACTACGACGGCAAATGGGGTTCCGACCACCTGCCTATATTTGTCGATTGTACGATTGCAAACTAAAGACAATAGGATATAATTTGGGGCTTTGCTATAAAAGGCAAAGCCTTTTTTGTTGAGAATAGAGTTTTTTTGCTACCTTTGCGGCCGAAATTCGATAATAATGAAGAGAGGTTTACTGGCGTTGTCGCCAATTGCAGTTTTGTTGATAGTCTATCTGACTATGTCGCTCGCATCGGGCGATTTCTATCGTATATCCATCTCGGTCGCATTTGTTGCAGCAGCGGTATATGCTGTGGCTATGCTGCGCAACATTAGTCGCTCATTACAGGAGCGTGTTGCGATATTCTCGGATGGAGCATCCGACAAGAATATCATGTATATGATTTGGATATTCGTGCTTGCGGGAATCTTTGCTGCTACGGCAAAGGCGATGGGTGCGGTCGATGCAACGGTGCACTTTACGATGCGCCTTGTGCCTACGGAGTTCTTGCCTGCGGGTATATTTGTGGCAGCTTGTTTCGTGTCGCTATCTATAGGTACCTCGGTCGGAACAATCGTAGCCCTTACGCCTGTAGTTACGGGCTTGGCTGCGCAGATGGGTGCCGATACTGCTCAGATGGTGGCTATCGTTGTGGGAGGAGCATTCTTTGGCGATAATCTCTCGTTTATATCCGATACAACCATTGCTGCAACGATGACTCAGGGCTGCAAAATGAAGGATAAGTTCCGTACAAACCTGCTTATCGTATTGCCTGCGGCACTGCTTTCGCTTGGCTTGTATCTCTTCCTCGGCCTGTCGGGCAGTGAGGGTATAGAGGCCGCAAGTGCTGCCGAGTGGTATAAGACCCTGCCATATATTCTCGTTTTGGTGAGTGCCATTGCGGGAATGAATGTTCTGGTGGTACTCGTATTGGGTATTCTCGCTACGGCGATTATCGGTCTGTCGTGCGGCTCGTTGTCGGGTGTGTCGTTCTGCGAAGCGGCGGATGATGGCGTAATCTCGATGTGCGAACTTATCGTCATAACCCTTATGGCAGGCGGTCTGATGAATGTGGTGAAGCAGAGTGGTGGTTTCGACTTTATCACTCGTGCCATCACAAATCGTGTCTCGGGCAAACGAGGAGCCGAAGGCGCTATTGCGGGATTGATGCTGCTGACCGATATCTGTACGGCCAATAATACGATTGCAATTATTACGGTAGGTCCTATTGCTCATGATTTGTGCGAGCGATATGGTATATCGCCTCGTAAGAGTGCGAGTTTGATGGATACGGCATCGTGCTTTGCGCAGGGTATTTTGCCTTACGGAGCACAGTTGCTTATGGCGAGCGGCTTAGCCGGTATTTCGCCACTCGAAATTATCCCTCACCTCTACTATCCTATAGCGATAGGTGTGATGGTGGTACTTTCGATAGTATTTCAGTTTCCACGAATTAACAAATAGATAAGATGAGGAGATTTTTTACATTTGTGTTGCTGGTATCGGCATCACTATTCTTGGCCTGCGAGCCGGAGTATCCGTTTGGTGGCGATGAGCCAGGTAACGGCAATCAGACTCAGGATCCTATTCCTGTGCCGAAGCCGGAGGAGCCGGAACCAGACCCAACACCCGAGCCCGAGCCAGACCCAACACCCGAGCCTGCAGAGGTTACAGCAACTTTGACCTACTCGGAGTGTAAGAGTTCGATTGGAGGTTATGGCAAACCTGCAAACTATCGCAATAGCTATGGTACTTGGGTGGTATGTGCCTACGACTTTGGCAGTGCAATTCAGATTAACAAGGGTAAGGTCGCTTATATTGGTACGCCGACCTTTGAGGGCGATATCAAGAGGATCTCGTTGCAATTTGTAGAGAGCTTTTCGGGCGAAATCTATCTATGCTCCGAATCAGGTACAACCTCGGTTGCAGGTCAGTTCGAATCGTTCAAGTGTAGCGGCATAAGCAAAGAGTACACTTTGACAACTTCGGGCCACAAGTCGCTCTATATCCGTTCGTCGGCTTGTGCTCGAATTTCGAAGATTACTATTGTAGCAGGAGGAGGTAGTGGTACAAATCCAAACCCGGATCCAACGCCAGATCCGGATCCAACGCCAGATCCGGACCCAACACCAGATCCGAATCCGACACCTGGCACAAATCCAAGCACCTACGCCTACGATTGGGCAGAGTTGCCCGTGATGGTCGATTCAAATAGGGATGGCCGTTTGGATAGTAATACTTCGCTCTACTACGCTCATCACCTCTGCGCAGGTAGCGAGAAGAATGCCCAGCGCAACGGCTCGGCACGCAACTATACCGTATGCTACTCGGCAACTCACCACTGTCCACTTTGGGTGGCAGCACCTCGTCATAGCTCGTATGAGGTGAAAAATACCAGCCGAACCGAGGCTTATGGCAAAGACCCGAAGATACCGAGTGATATACAATATGTAAGGAAGGATGCTGATAGTGGCTGTAATAATGGCCATATGCTTGGCTCGGCAGAGCGCTTGTGCTCGTCTGCAACCAACAAGCAGGTGTTCTACTTTACCAATATTGCTCCGCAGTATCAGGATACATTTAATACGGGCGGTGGAGCTTGGAATAACCTCGAAGGTCTTGTCGACGGCCTTGTTTGTAGCGACACCCTGTATGTGGTGATTGGTTGCTACTTCGAGAGTTTCTCGAAGAATGGCGCATCTGCTTCGCCAAAGACTATTTCGTTCGGAGGTCGTAGCGATGTGTCGTGTCCAACAATGTTCTACTATGCGCTCCTTCGTACCAAGAAGGGCAACTTGGGCAAGCGTGTACAAGATTGCTCGGCAAGCGAGTTGCAGTGCGCAGCCTTCACTATCTGCCACGAGATGGCAAAGGGACACAAGCCGCAGGCTGCAGATATGATGTCGATTTCGGAGCTGGAGAAACTTACGGGCGTTACCTACTTCCCGAATGTGAAGAATGCACCAAAGACTACATACAACGCAAACGATTGGTTGTAGAGATATTGTCTGTCAAAAAAAATCGCCAAGTTGAATGCTTGGCGATTTTTTTATTCCACGAACGAATATCTCTAATGATTGTGTCCTGCGTGGCTGTGGTTGTGCTGTGCGTGGTCGTGGTGGTGCTCGCCACTTTTACCCTCGCTCTCCCACTTGAAAACCTTAACCTTGATGCTCTCGAAGGCCTTTGTGAGTAACTCTATCGAGTTCTTTGCCTCGTCAAACTTTACGGTTACGCTCTTGGTAGGAACATCTACCTGAACATCTTTGATGCCCTTCTCGTAAGGAATAGTATTCAAGACCTTCTGTGCGCAGTGCTGGCAATCCAAATCGGTTGTGAATACCACGGTTGCAATCTTCTTCTCTGCTTTTGGTGCAGCAACAACGCTACCTACTACCAATGCCAATAGGGCAAGTACCAATGCGATAATCGAAACAATCTTTTTCATAGTCTTATTGTTTTAGTTTTTAGTTTTCTGTTAATAAAGGTTAAATCTCACTCCTAAGTATATCTTGTATCCCATAAGCGGTCCCCAAACGAGCGATGAGTTGAATGCGGTCGAATATGGGTCATCACCCGAGATGATTGGGTTTGCCTGCTTGTAGTTCAGGATATTCTCGCAACCGGCATAGAGCTCCCACTTCTTGATACGACGAGATACCTGCGCAAAGAGCATAGGGTAGATTGGCGAGAGGGTAGAGTCCTTCAAATCGCCCGTCTGTGTAGGAATGCGTGCAGGGCCGTTGAGCTGCGCAGTGAAGTCGAAGGTCCATTTGCGCATATTGGTTGCATATTGCAAGTTAATCAACGCCTTGTAGCGGCTAACGAGTGGTCGCTCGACCATTGTCGGTGTGCCGTTGTTGTTGATTGTATAGCGAGAATCGGTATAGCGGAAAGTCGCAAATACATCGAATCGCTTAATCGGTGTCCATGTGATGTCGATCTGTGCAGTATGAGTGCGTGAGCGACCATGGCTATTGTAGATGTCGATAGTCCAAGGGTTACCCTCCTGGTCGACAACTACGGTGTTGAATATCTTGGTGTAGAAGTAATCAACGCTAATGGTCATATCGCCCGGCGCAAAGGTCGAAATGCTCTGCGAGAATGAACCTCCTGCAGTCATAGCATGCTCCATGCGATCAAGCTTGTTGTAGTCGAGGTTGAGCGTGCGACCTGTCGCCATAATACCGATATTGTCGGTTACGACATCGGTAGGGCGGTGTCCTAAACCTGCCGAGCCACGCAAAACGGTTGTCGGTGTGATGTTCCACTTGATGTGGGCACGAGGTGTTACGAGGTGCTTCTTGAAGTAGAAGGCGTAGTCGTAACGCAAACCTGCTACAATCGAAAGTTTGTCTTTGATGCTATAGGTGTACTCGGTGTAGGCTCCCACCTCGCTCTCGTTGCGATTAGGGGTGATAATGTTCTCGCCATTGTAGTTCGGACGAGTCCAATCGTGCAAATCCTCCTTTACCCAGCGAGATGATGCCGAAATTCCGCTGTTGAGCGACGAACGAGGCGAGAAGTAGTGTGCATACATAGCATTTGCGGTGGTCATATGCTGGCGACCGAAATACTCCTTATCTGCTCCGAAATAGGCCCCCTCACGGAAGAAGTCGTAGTCGACAACTATGGCGATGTTCGAGCGCAACTCCTCGTTGCTCTCCTTGTCGTAGATCGCCTCGCCTACGGGCTTGCCGAGCTTGAAGTAGGCATTTGCCTCCTGATTGTCAACCTCCGAGCCATAAATTTTGTTTGTATGCCAAGCCTCACGCCACGATGCACCTTCGAAGGCTGAGTCGCTGTGTAACGATGGTTTGTAGCCCATCTGTCCACCAATGCGATGGTCGTAGAGGTATTTTGCGCCCCAACGCACCTGCATGCCGTTTTCGGCCTGATAGAGCCAACGGTTTGCCAACGAAGCGGTGCGTGCAAGCGGTGTATCACGATAACCATCCTTATTTCCGTCGTGCTCCATTGTGCTATATGCTCCGTGTGCCAAGATGACGGTCGAAAGTCGCTTATCCTTCGACACAGGCATTGCCGACGAGAGGTTTATCTCGGGCTTGAGGTGAGTGTCGAGGTATACATTGAGGAAGAGACGCTCCTCGTCGGTCGGCTTGCGGTGCTCGAGGTTGATCTGTCCTGTAATAGCCTCGTGGCCTGCGGTAACCGACGAAATACCCTTCGATACCTGGATGGACGAGAGCCACATGCCAGGTGTGTATGAGAGTCCGTATGGAGCACTGATACCACGCATTATGGTGCGATTCTCGTCGAGAATTTGGGTGTAGGTACCTGCCAAACCGAGCATCTTAATCTGTCGTGCACCCGAGATAGCGTCGCTAAAACCTACGGTTACCGAGGCCGAATTCTCGAAACTCTCGGCCAACGAGCAACAAGCCATCTTGCAAAGACCCGCAAACGATATATTCTCGCTCTTGAGCAGACCATCCTGGCGGATGTAGTTTCCGAGTCCTCCCTCCACAACTACGGCATCAACCGTAACACCTTCGTTAAGGCGAAACTCCACCTCACGAACCTTCGGCTCTACACGCAGAGTGTCGTTAGTGTAGCCGAGGAATGTTGCAACGAGGGCATTGTTATCCTTCACTCTGTAGAGCGAGAATTTACCCTCCAGGTCGGTAGCGGTACCAACCGAGGTGTCGGCCCAATATACCGAAGCTCCGGGGAGAGGCTTGCCCTGTGCATCGACCACCTTTCCCGAGATGTTTTGTGCCGATACAACTGCAGTACAGCACAATATAGATAGTAATGTAATGATTTTTTTCATATTTTAAGTTCTCGTTATTATTACACAATTCGTTTGTCGAAATTATGCAATAACAGGAGGGGCTCGCAACCCTCGCTTTGCGAGAGTGGGGGATGGCGGTATTGGAACTTTTCGAGTGTAGTGTCGAGGCGAACGCTTCGATACCACATCCTCGATAGCGATATTGTTTTCCAACTGAGCCGTGATGTTGATCTCGGTAGGCTCAATCTTATTTGTATCCTCTTTGGTTGTGTCGTAGAGAGCTATCTTGTTGGAGTGGTCGTGATGACAGCCGTGAGGGGTCTCGAAGTGCATCTTCTCGCAACCCTCATGGTGGCACTCGCAGTGTTGACTGCAACAGTGAATATGCTCGGCGTGGTGTGCGTGACACGCAAGCGCAATGATAGGGTTACTGCATATCCACACAAGATATACAGCCAACATTGTCACTATTTGCATCACTCTCTTCATATTCTCAGTTTTTGGCCCTCAGCTCTCAACTCTCAATACGGTCTTTATACGAGTCCGCACTCTTGGAGCTTCTCCACCCAAGCTTTGGCATCACGCTCGGCAATCTCGGTGTCGATACCGTAGCTCTCAACCAATACGGCTGCGACATCTGCCACCTCGAACTCCTTGCCCTGCAACTCGTTCCACAATAATAACGACGAATCGTTCAACGATATTATGCGGGTCATATCACTGCCTGCTGTTCCCTGCATAATTACCACATTTTCGCCCGCCATCGAGCGCACTTTATATCCCTCTTTGAATTTCATGTTATCCCAATTTTGCTGCAAAAATAGTAAAAAATAGAGAAATGTGAAAATTTTTACCATAGGTAAATAAAAAAAACGAGGCCAAATAGACCTCGTTTTCTTGCTGGCTTCCGTCAGACTACAAGCTGATAGCTTCGGAAGGACAAACACCTGCACATGCGCCACACTCGATGCACTTGTCTGGATCGATTACATAGATGTCGCCGGCAGTGATAGCCTCAACCGGACACTCATCGATGCAAGTACCACATGCGATACATGAATCTGAAATTTTGTAAGCCATAATAAATCGATTTATTTGTTGTAATAACAGTGCGAAGTTACGCTTTAATTCTCAATTATCCAAAAAAAATCTTATCTTTGTGGTGCTGAACTATCTTTGTGATACAAAAATGGAGCCAAATACAACATCTCTACACTTGACTTTTCTCGGCACGGGAACATCGCAGGGTGTACCTGTGATTGGTTGCGACTGCGCAGCATGTTGCTCGCCCGACGCTCGTGATGCCCGACTTCGTACATCGGCAATGGTAGAGGTGGGCGACAAGCGATTTGTTATCGACGCAGGTCCCGACTTCCGCCAGCAGATGTTGAGAGAGGGTGTGTCGCACATAACGGCAATCCTTCTGACGCATAAACACAAGGACCATATCGGAGGTCTTGACGATGTGCGTGCACTCAATTTTGTCGACTATCCGACCGAAATACATACTGTCCATATCTATGGCTCGCACGATAGTTGCGAGTGTGTGCGCAAGGATTTCGACTACGCATTTTCGGCAAATCCATATCGTGGTGTTCCGCAGATGGAACTGCACGAGTTTGGCGACGAGCCATTCGAGGTGGAGGGAGTCGAGATAGTGCCGATAAGGGGTAGCCACTCCCGCTTCGAGGTTACGGGTTTTCGTTTCGGGAAGTTGGCCTATCTTACCGACTTTAAGGCTATTAGCAACGAAGAATGCGAGAAATTGAAGGGCGTGGAGGTGCTGGTGGTGAATGCTTTGCGATTTGAGCCGCACGACTCCCATTTCTCGGTGGACGAGGCGTTGCAACTTGTCGAGAAGGTAGCTCCAAAGCGCACATATCTCACCCATATGTCGCACGATATCGGTCTGCATTGCGTAGCAAATCTGCGACTGCCCGAAGGGGTGGAATTTGCCTACGACGGCTTGAAGATCGAGATATAGAACTCTATGAAAAGTGCATTGAACGGAAGGGTAGTGGTCATAACGGGTGCATCGTCGGGTATCGGTGAGGCTATGGCACGACTCTACTCGGAGTTGGGCGCAAAGGTTGCGCTTGGAGCACGCAACGAAACGAAGTTGGCGGAGTTGGTGCAGGCGATCCGTTCGGAGGGAGGCGAAGCAATATATATTACAACCGATGTGACCAAGGAGAGCGACTGTCAACGCCTTGTTGAGAGGGCTGCCGAGGAGTTCGGAGGAGTGGATATTATGATTTGCAATGCCGGTATCTCGATGAGAGCGTTGTTCGACGATGTAGAGATGAGTGTATTGCACCGAGTTATGGATGTAAACTTTTGGGGTACAGCCTATTGCGCAAAGTATGCCTTGCCCTATTTGCAAGCCTCGAAGGGCTCATTGGTAGGCATATCGTCGGTGGCCGGATTGCATGGTCTGCCCGGTAGAACGGGCTACTCGGCATCGAAATTTGCGATGACGGGACTACTCGAAACCATTCGTATCGAGAACCTCAAAAAGGGGGTGCATGTGATGATTGCCTGCCCGGGCTTTACAGCCTCGAATGTGCGCTATTCGGCATTGACTGCCGACGGCTCACCGCAGGGCGAAACTCCTCGCAACGAGGCGACGATGATGACAGCCAAGGAAGTGGCACTCCGAGTTGCCAAAGGCATTGCAAAGCGACAACGCCTATGCCTTATGGAGAAGGAGGGGCGATTAACCCACTTTGTGAAGAGGTGGGCTCCGTCACTGCTCGACAGATTGTTCTATTGGGCAATGTCGCATGAGCCAAACTCGCCATTGAGATAGAAAATAGAGATAATAAGACCCTATATGAAGAAGCGATTAGAATCATTGGATGTACTGCGAGGTGCCGACCTCTTTTTTCTTATGGCAGTAGGTCCTATAGTGCGAAAATTCATCAAAACCGTAGATTGTGAGTGGCTGAATAGGTGCTATTGGCTCTTTGACCATGTGAAGTGGGAGGGCTTCTCACCGTGGGATATTATTATGCCGTTGTTTGTCTTTATGACAGGCATTACCATTCCGTTTGCACTCTCTCGTATGCGAGAGGAGCGCAACTACGGCTCGGCTTTGTGGCGCATAGTGCGTCGAGTGGCGGTGTTGTGGATATTCGGAATGATTTGCCAGGGTGGACTCTTCGATAAAAGCCCCGAAACGGTATATCTCTACTCTAATACCCTGCAAGCTATTGCCGTAGCCTATGCGGTATCGGCTCTGTTGTTCCTCTTTACGAAGTTGCGCACACAAATCGTTGTTGCGGTGGTGCTGCTGCTCGGCTATTGGGCAGCTATGGAGTTTATCTCGGTGGATGGCTTTGGCGGTGGCGACTACACACCCGAAAAGAATCTGGCGGAGTGGATAGATTGCCAAGTGCTTGGTCGTTTTCGTGACGGAACAAAGGTCGTTGATGGGGTAGTTGCGTTTAGAGCTAATTATCACTATACCTGGATATTATCATCGCTGACCTTTGTGGTTACGGGCTTGCTCGGAATGTTTGCGGGCGTGATTGCCAAGTCGAATATGGCGGAGCAGCGCAAGCTGTGGTGGTTTGCAGGCTCGGGCGTTGCAATGGTTGTAGTGGGTTTGATATGGAGCATTTGGCATCCGATCATCAAGATGATTTGGACCTCGTCGATGACCCTCTTCTCTGGCGGAATATGTTTCCTATTGCTATGGCTCTGCTACTACCTTATCGACTACAAGGGCTATCGCAAGGGCTTAACACTCTTCAAGGTATATGGCATGAACTCGATTGCCGCCTATATGATGCCGAAGTTTGTGAAGGTGCGTGCCGTTTTGGCGGCTTTGCTCGCTTTCTTGCCATTTGTTATTGGCGATGCCTGGTCGGGTTTGGTTATCAGCATTGCGACTGTAGTGGTGCAGTATTACCTACTATACTATATGTATAAGCGGGAGATATTCTTAAAGGTATAGTATTTGCATTTTAGGTGGTTACACACTTAAAATGTAAAGAAGTATGCATCAGTCTATCACTATTCATGCGACGGAGAACGGGAAGTTCGCCCTTGCAAAACCACACGATTTGGAAAAACTCAACCCGAAGGAGCTATTGCTCTATTCGACAGCGCTTTGTGCGGGTATGACAACCCTCTCTATTGCCGAGAAGGAGCGTGTGAAGTTGTTGAAACTCGAAATTAAGATGTCGGGCGAACTCGATACCGAGAAGGTCGAAGGCAAGAGCCAATATGTATCGTTCGATATAGCCTACAATATCGAGTGTAAGCATATTGACGAGCAGTCGAAGGTGTCGAATGCCGTGCGACTCGCCACCGATAAGTATTGCGGCGGTCTGGCTATGTTACGCAAAATTGCCCCCGTATCACATTCGATTTCGATTGTTAGTGTCGAAGTGGAATAGAAAACAATGGCTAAAATCGAAAAAAAGGCGGTCGATTGCGACCGCCTTTGCTATTGTTTGCTCTGCCTACTATTTGTAGAAGAGAGTCGAAATTGACTGATAGTTGTGTACACGCTCAATGCACTCTGCTATGATATCAGCGCACGAAAGAACGGTGAACTTCGACAAGTCCTTCTCAGGGTTGAGAGGAATAGTGTCGGTTACGATAACCTCCTGCAATGCACTCTCAGCAATGCGCTCGTAAGCCTTACCCGACAATACAGGGTGGGTGATTGCGGCACGAACACTCTTTGCGCCACGCTCCATCAACATATTTGCAGCCATACAGATTGTACCTGCAGTGTCGATCATATCATCAACGATGAGGATGTTGCGACCCTCAACCTCGCCGATTGCGGTCATCGAACCAACTACATTGGCCTTTGCACGCTCCTTGTGCGAGATGATGATTGGAGCCTCGAGCAACTTAGCATAGGTGCTTGCACGCTTTGCACCGCCCATATCAGGCGAAGCGATCGAAAGATCCTCGATACCAAGGCTCTTGATGTAAGGGATGAAGATACCGCTTGCATAGAGAGCGTCAACAGGAACATCGAAGAAACCCTGAATCTGGTCTGCGTGAAGGTCGAGTGTCATAACTCGGTCTGCACCTGCAACCGAAAGCATGTTTGCTACGAGAGCCGATGTGATTGGAACACGAGGACGGTCCTTGCGGTCCTGTCGTGCCCAACCGAAGTAAGGAATTACCGCTACAACCTTGTAAGCCGAAGCACGCTTTGCTGCGTCAATCATCATCAACAGCTCCATCAAGTTGTCCGACTTAGGGAATGTTGACTGAATAATGAACACGGTGCAACCACGAATCGACTCGATGAAGTGCGGTTGGAACTCGCCGTCGCTAAACTCTACAACCTCGCACTCGCCGAGTGTGGTGCCGTATGCAGCAACGATTTTTTCTGCCAGGTAGCGTGATGCACGACCTGTGAAGAACTTAATTTTGTGGATAGCCATACTATAATTTATTTATTTAAGTATAAGTTTCTTATTTTTAAGCTTTTAGCTATTGCCTGTCGGCCAATAGCCTTATAAGCTGCACACAAAAGTAATCTTTTTGTGTTACTATTCTGCGCTTTCTGCGAGAATTTTATTAACAAACTCTAAAATTTCCTCACGACCTTGTCCCTTTTCGCTCGACGAGAGCAACATCGGAGGTAACTCCTCCCACTGCTCCGACAATCGCTTTTTGTAGGCGGTAACAGCACGCTGTGTCTGTGTTGCCGACTGCTTGTCGCACTTGGTGAAGATGAGAGCAAAAGGTACGCCGCCCTCGCCCAACATCTCTATAAACTCCAGATCTATCTTTTGCGGCTCCAAGCGAGAGTCCACCAACACGAAGAGAAAGTGCATCTTCTCGCACTTGAAAACATAGTCCAAAATGATCTTTGCGAAGGCTCCACGCTCCTTCTTAGAGGTGCGGGCATAACCATAACCCGGCAAATCGACCAGATACCACGACTTGTTGATAAGGAAGTGGTTTATCAACTTGGTCTTGCCGGGCGTTGCCGACACCTTTGCCAAACCCTTGTGGCGGGTCAGCATATTTATAAGCGACGACTTTCCCACATTGCTTCGGCCGATGAAGGCTATATCCTTCAACGAATCCTTCGGCACCTGCGAGATGCGCTCAGAGGAGCATTTGAACTCTGCTTTTGTAATCATCGGCTTGGACTATTTTACCTCTGTAAGCTCGAGAATAACACTCTTCCAGTCGTTGGTAGGGCGTACCTCGCTGAGAGGTACATTCGACTTGAAGCTCTTCGAGAGCTCAGGAATTACGATACCCTCCTGCATCAACATCTTGCCGCTTACGACCTTGCCGTTAAGGCGTACAGGCTTACCCTCAACCTCCGGAGCAACCTCACGGATGCGGTACTTAGCGTCGGCCTTCAAGCCCTGCAAACGGATGATAGGCTCTGCCATCTCACGCCAAATGAGGTGACGATATACGAATACTACAGCCTTATCCTTGGCCTCGCTGGTGTACATCAACGAAGTGAAGCTCTTGTCGCCCTCATAAGGCGAGATAAGGCGGTAGAGATCGCCCTGCTGTACGATTGGACGAATGGTCTTGTACTCAGCGATTGCACGCTTTGCGTACTCACGCTCCGATGGATTGAGCTTTGCAGGTACCATCTCCATACCGAGTCGGCACATCGAAGCCACATCGAAACGGAACTTGATAGGCACAAGGCGCTGTGTATATTTGCTGTAAGCCGAGCCTACATGTGCTGCCAACATATTCGATGGGAAGAAGTTGAGCGCACCCCACTGAATGTGAATACGGTGGTAAGCATCGGTCTGGTCGCTGGTCCACATCTCCTGGAAATATGGCATAAAACCGTAGTTCAAACGAGTACCACCCGAAGCGCAAAGCTGAATTACTACATTCGGATACTAGGCACGAATACGCTTCAAAATTTTCTCGAGTGCGAGAGTGAATTCAACCTGCAAGTTCGACTGCAATGCCTTTGGCAAGTAGAGCGACGAAGCGTTGAACATCTCCATGTTGTTGTCCCACTTAATGTAGTATACATCAGGGTTCTCGGTGAGGATGTTGTCTACGATGCTGAATACATGGTCCTGAACCTTAGGGTTGGTCAAGTCGAGCAACATCTGACCACCGCCACGGCCATACGAAGGCTCGAAATCGGGGTGACGCAATACCCAATCAGGGTGCTTCTCATAGAGTTCACTCTTTACATTTACCATCTCAGGCTCAATCCAGATGCCGAACTTCATACCATTCTTGTGGGTGAGGTCGATGAGTGGGCGAATGCCGTTTGGCAACTTCGACTTTGCAATACCCCAATCACCCAATGACGATACGCCGTTGTTGCGAGGGTATTTAGGACCAAACCAACCATCATCCACAACGAACATCTCACCACCGAGCTTTGCAAAGTCGGTAATCATGCCGTTGAGGTTCTCCTCTGTAGTGTCGAAGTGTACGCCCTCCCAAGAGTTGAGCAACACCTCACGCTCCTTTGTGCCATCGAGGAGCTGATACTTGCGAGCCCAACGGTGGAGTGTGCGGGTTACACCGCCCTTACCCTCAGTCGAGTATGCAAATACCATCTCAGGGGTTGCGAGCGACTGCTTTGCGGCCAAGGTGTAGTCGCTTGCGGCAGGGTTGATACCACCCATAAAGAGTGTTCTTGCTCTATTTTGAAGTGTGTTGTGGAACTCGAAGTGGAAGTTACCCATCCAAACAAGGGTACCTGCAACTACAGGGCAGTTGGTCTCATCAAGACGGCCATCCAAACCGAGCATAAACGATGCGTGTACATGCTTCGATACCTGCGAACCTGCCTGTGTCGAGATAATTTTAACACCATTTGTAAGAGGCTCGATATGCTCGTTGAACTCATTCTTTGTTGTACCATCGAGGTGGAGCAATACGCAGTTGTCAGACTGAATTGGCAATACAGCCGAGAGATACTTCTGCAAAACAACAGGCTTCTTACCCTCGTTGATGTACTCTGTGTTCATCTTGATGATGTCGCAATCCGAATATGCCGAGTAGTTCAACTTTACGGCAAGCGTAGGGTGAGCCACATCACGCAACAAGAATGAGAGAGTCGAAACTGTGCCCTCCTTGCTCTCGATCACCTTCTCAACAACGAGTTTTACGGCATTGTCGCCATCGTGCTGCTTTACGAGCGAAGCATAGGGGCGATCACAACGAGTACCGAAAGCGGGGTATGCCTCCTGTCCGTTGATCATTCTACCGGCACCACGCACATCGCTAACCTCGGCACGAGAACCGTAGTAGCGGAACATAGGGGCTTTGCCCTCGTCGGCAGAGATGATAAGAGTTGAGTTTGGTGTCGAAAGGGTATAGTCCTTTGCCTGTGCGGCAAAGGCCATTGCGATTGCACCAATGATAAGAAGAACTTTTTTCATAGAAAAATGGTTTATATGGTTATATTTTCCGCAAAGATAATAAAAAGTCGGGAACAAAGCATAAAAAGTAAAACTTTTTTGTATCTTTGCACCTTGATATAAAATGGGCAAAAGTGTCCATGGTGTAGCGAAAGAAAGTAAAAACGATAAATAGAAAGAAAATTATGAAAAAGGAATGGAATGATGTTCGTGAATTTCACGAGAAGTTTGGTCATCCGGTGGCGGAGCAGCCTGTAATGATTGCCAAGAAGCGTGCTTTGAGCCGTGCAAAGTGGATGAACGAGGAGGTTGCCGAGTTCTTGATTGCAGATGATATCTACGAGCAGGCCGACGCAATGATCGACTTGATGTACTTCGCACTCGGCACAATGGTCGAGATGGGCTTGGAGGCAGACGAGTTGTTCGATATCGTACAGAAGGCAAATATGGCAAAGTTGTGGCCGGACGGAAAACCTCACTATAATCCAAAGGATAACAAAGTTATCAAGCCTGAGGGCTGGGAGGATCCAAAGCCGAAGATTAAGGCCTATATCGACTCGGTAATTGCAGCAAAGAGCAAATAATAAATTGGCTGACAGAGCCGTTTGAATGATATATGAACATAGTCGTAGAGGTAATTGCAGCGTATCTGCTCTCTAATCGCAGATTGGTTGTACCCGCTTTCGGCGCCTTTATGGTGAAGGAGTCGGGCGAGAGGGTATTCTCCGAATTGTTGCGTACCGACGATGGCGTACTCGCCTCGTTGTTGCGTGAGAAGGGTCTCAATGAGATGGAGGTGGCTGTAATGGTCGACCGCTTTATCTTCGAGGTACGCCACGAGTTGGAGCAGTATGGCTATTGCCGCTTGGGCGAGATTGGTACACTGCGAATTGAGCCTTCGACAAAGGTGTTGCGCCTCTATCCGCCGGTGCAGGGCGAGATGCCAAAGCAGACTCCTTATGTCCCGAAGCCTATTCAGCCGACGGAGAGTGAGGAGGTCGTAGTTGCACCAAAGGAGGAGAGCGTTACAAATGAGGAGCCTAAGATTGAAACTCCTAATACAGTTAGCGCTCCGAGTGCCCCTAAAAAGCAGTTGAAAACTCGCAAAAAGTTCGACTTTGTGATGGTTGTGGCTGTGATTATATTGGTGGTGGCGTTGCTTGGAATAGGCTATGGCTGGTATGTGTCGAATCTTGCAGAGGTCGACGATGCTGCGATGGAGGAGTTGCGTGTGGCGCCCAATATGATAAACGAATAGAAAAAATGATGGATAACAGTGCTTTACTCTCTGTAAAACAGCGATTTGGAATAATTGGAAACTCTCCGTTGCTCAATCGTGCATTGGAGGTTGCGTTGCGAGTTGCTCCGACCGACCTGACCGTACTCGTTACGGGCGAAAGCGGTGTGGGTAAGGAGTTCTTTCCGCAGGTTATCCACGCACACTCGGCACGCAAACACAATAAGTATGTTGCAGTGAACTGCGGTGCCATTCCGGAGGGTACAATCGACTCTGAGTTGTTTGGCCACGAGAAGGGCGCATTTACGGGCGCTATCGAGGCTCGCAAAGGTTACTTCGAAGAGGCCGACGGAGGAACAATTTTTCTCGATGAGGTGGGTGAACTCCCACTCGCTACACAGGTACGCTTGCTACGAGTCTTGCAGACAGGTGAGTATATGCGTGTCGGCTCGGCAAAGGTGCAGAAGACCAATGTACGAGTGGTGGCCGCTACTAATTCCAATCTGATGAAGGCTATTGCCGACGGTCGCTTCCGTGAGGATTTGTACTATCGACTCAATACGGTGCCAATCATTGTTCCTGCATTGCGTGAAAGACCCGAGGATATACACCTTCTTTTTCGCCGTTTTGCAGCCGATGTGGCCCTGCAATACAAGATGCCGGCCATTGCCTTGAACGAGGAGGCTCGAGCATTGCTCGAAAACTACTATTGGCGAGGAAATATCCGCCAGCTCAAGAATGTGGCAGAGCAGATTTCTGCTATCGAGGAGTCGAGAGATATCACACCTCATATTTTGGCAAAGTATCTGGTCGATGAGAGTTCGGCCTCGTCGCCAAGTGTTACCAGCTCGGCAAAGATGGAGGATATGAACTCCGAGCGAGAGTTGCTCTACAAGATATTGTTCGATATGCGTAGCGATATCAACGATCTGAAGCGTATGTTGGCCGATTTGCATAGCGGCTATTCCTCTTATCGCACCACTGCGCCAACTCGTGCTGAGCAGAACGAGGTGAAGGCTCTGTTGCCTCACACCCCTGTCGCATCGTCGATAGAGGAGGAGTATGCCGAGAGCGAGGTTGTGGAGGAGGTGCCACGAGATATAACCAAGGCCGATATGCAACGAGAGCAGATTGTTAAGGCTCTGCGTCGCAATGGCGGAAGTCGTCGTGCGGCTGCTGCCGAGTTGTTTATGTCGGAGCGCACGCTCTATCGTAAAATCAAGGAACTGAATATCGAAGAGTAGACATGAAGAAGTTTTGCTTTATATTGTGCGGCTTAATGCTTTTGCTTACAAGTGGTTGCACGGTTAAATATACATTGTCGGGAGCCTCTATTCCGCCCGATGCAAAGACCTTTTCGGTGGCATATTTCCCGAACAATGCTCCGATGGTTGCGCCAATTCTTAGCTCTACGCTGACTGACGAATTGACTCAGCGTTTTGCAACCCGTACCCGCTTGGTGCAGGTGCCGGAGGGTGGCGACTTTGCATTCGAGGGTGAGATTGTTGGTTACACCTCGACAACATCGTCGGTGTCGAGTGGCGAATATGCGTTGCAGAACCGATTGACAATTACCGTGAAGGTCAACTTTACGAATGTTGTGGATGAGAAGGCGTCGTTCAAGGCGAGAAGCTTCTCGGCATATGCCGACTACGACTCGACAAAATTGCTCAACGAAGTTGAGAGTACGCTTATCCCCGAGATTGTCGAGCAGATT
>JAGBRY010000018.1 GCA_017632115.1 Alistipes sp.
CAAAGCGTCCGAAGGGACAGCAGGATATGTTGCAGTTTGCGGCCGAGCCGCTCGATACCGTTCGAGTAGGTTTTATAGGTCTTGGCTCACGAGGTAAGGTCGGACCAAAGCTTTGGTCGCAGATTGAGGGAACAAAGATTGTTGCTTTGTGCGACCTCAAGCAGGAGTGCATCGACAGAGCGCAAGGGTATCTCGACAAGGCAGGTCGTCCTCGTGCTGCGGAGTACACAGGCTCGGAGGATGCCTGGAAGCAGGTGTGCGAGCGTGATGATATCGACCTTATCTATGTGGCGACTCCGTGGGCAAGTCATGTGGAGATGACTCTCTACGCTATGGAGTGCGGTAAGCATGTAGCCGTAGAGGTGCCGGCAGCCTTCACTATGGAGGAGTTGTGGCAGATTATCGACACTGCAGAGCGCACTCGCAAGCACTGCATGATGCTCGAGAACTGCATCTACGACTTCTTTGAGCTCACCGCCCTCAACATGGCTCAGCAGGGTGTTTTCGGCGAGATTTTACACACCGAAGGAGCCTATATTCACAGCCTCGACCACTCGATGCGTCGCCCCGACCGCACTTGGCGTGTTGACCACTTGCGTAACTTTAGAGGTGACGCTTATCCGACACACGGCCTTGGCCCTTTGTGCTTGGTATTGGATATTCACCGTGGCGACCGCTTCAAGACCTTGGTGGCGATGGATACAAAGTGTGTTATGGGTGCCGACATCTACGCTTCGGCTCACGGCGAGAAGCTCGATGACTTCCAGAATGGCGACCAGACTACGACTCTTATCCGCACCGAGAATGGCAAGGTCATTCAGTTGCACCACAATATCGTAACCCCACGCCCATACTCTCGTGATTATGCGTTGGTAGGTACTATGGGTTACGCTGTAAAATACCCTATTCAGGCATTCCGCATCGGCAACGATGTTCCCGAGGGTGTAAACCCGGTAAGTTTGAAGGCTCATCCATTTATGTCGGACGAGGAGCGTGACGCACTGTTGGAGCAGTACAAGCACCCTATCATCAAGGAGGTTGGCGAGGTTGCCAAGAAGGTGGGTGGCCACGGTGGTATGGACTTTATTATGGACTACCGCTTGGTATACTGCTTGCGTAACGGTTTGCCACTCGATATGGATGTCTACGACTTGGCGGAGTGGAGTTGCCCTGCGCCATTGAGCTCAATCTCGATTAAGCACGGCTCGGTACCGGTTCAAGTACCTGACTTCACACGAGGTGCGTGGAAAAGAATCGAGGGCTATAAGTTTGCCTACAAGAAGTAATCTGTTATATTTTGCACCTTTGCATCACTTTTTTGCCAAAAAATTTGGAAAATTGGAGGGGGGGGGTAAATTTGATGCGAAATTAGTGTTTAACAGATAAAAACTGACTATTATGAAGAAGTTTTTGATTTTGGCAGTTGCAGCTTTGGCGATGGTAGGTTGTGCAATTGAGGACAAACCTGTAGTATCATTCTACGAGGAGAGTTACACCGTATCGAAGGATGGTGGAGAGTTGATTATCCCCGTAAGCTCAACAGGTGTGGACGGTGTAGAGATTACCTACAAGAGCGGTATGGATGCTTGGGAGATTGACCCCGAGACGGGTGACAAAACTCCGAGCGGCTGGATCAAGCTGGTGAAGGTAATTGAGCACTACGACACTCGAGAGTTGGCACAATGGGATTCGGGTATCGTATTGCAGATTGAGCCAAACGATAGCAGCGTGGAGCGCATCGGATATGTTACCGTTCGCAGTTTTATGATTGAGAAGAAGGTAACGATTAAGCAAGGTTTCTAAAAGAAAAGACGGGTCGAGCCCGTCTTTTTTTAGCCATTAGCCATTGGCCATTAGCCATTGGCTTTTTTTATTTATAGGGAGTTTAGGGATTGATATTCTCTAAACTCCTTAAACTCCCTAATTTCACTACCCCTAAAAATCGTAAATGGCGGAGGAAATTTTGTGCAAAGCAAAGTAGCGAGTCCGCAGCATAGTGGACCTATGCGAGAAATTAAGCAGCAGACGACTTGGGCAAAATTCGCCAATCGGTTCATCACCTAAAAATCGTAAATGGCGGAGGAAATTTTGTGCAAAGCAAAGTAGCGAGTCCGCAGCATAGTAGACCTATGTGAGGAACTCGCTATCTGAAGGTTTGTGCAAAATTTACCCGCCAGAACGATTTTTAAAATTTGTGGAAAGCTCTCACAAATAAATCATCCGCCTTATAACCCGACTGAATATATGGAGGCTCGGAATTCATATGCGAATAGAGAGAGTAGCGGGCATCTTTATCCTCGGTGGATGAGTGGTAGATCATTATACCACTGAGTGGGGTGCCACCTGCGTTGACCACATTGTCGTTGAAATTCTTGCGCACTTTGCGATTTGAAATTGTTCGAGAGCCTCCGAGATACATGGTACCGGCACTCCAAAGTTCGTTGATAGACGGAAGATACCAACCCTCGCCCTTTGCTCGGCACCACTCGAAAGCGGGGAAGTTGCTCCACGAAAGGCCGTTCTCGGCGATATACTTCTCGACTGCCACCATATTCTTTTGGCCATCGTAACGATCGGTCGCACCGATTGCTCTCTTCTGCTGCTTGCGATGGAGGTTGCACCACGCCAAACATACCTCATCCAACGACATAATCAAGCCGTGGCGTCCACCGTCGGAGAGCATAACGACCACACCTTTGATGCCGTTTTTATCGTAGATATCGCCAATCGAGTAGATGGTTTCGCCCTCGGCCGGCATCACCTCTACAGATGTAACAACCTTGTTCTGAACAGCACCGTGCCACATTGCGGGCTGCTTGGCGGGTTGTTCCTGCTTACCGGGCTCTTCGATCTCAACAAAGAGTTTTCCATCGTGTGTAGGTACAGGACCGTGCCACTTCTTAGGCTCAGTCTGGGTTGTTGGCTCGCTCGATACGGTGCGACCAAAAGTGTCACGGTCACCCATCGGATACTCGATATATTCGATATCCGAAATAGGGAGCTTATAGATTGGAAGTTCGGTGCCGTGACGCACAAACTCCACATTTTTCTTGGTAATTTTCAGCACCTTAACCTTCATCTGCTCTCCATTGCGTTTCACAAGCAGGTCTTGTGCCGAAGCCGAAAAGGCGAACAACATCGTCGCCACAAATATCATAAATGTCCTCATAATATCGCTATTTATATAAATTGTAACGCAAATATAGGAAAAAATTGTATAAGCATCTAATAATTTCGCATTTCGACTTTCATTTTTCTGACCTAATACATATCTTTGTAGTAGATATAATAGAGTAAACTATGAAACGACTTCTTTTGGCGATGACAATCATCTTTGCCGTTGCGTGTTCCGCTCCAAAGGGCAATGTGGCTGCCGAGGTGGCAATTATTCCACAGCCGTTGTCGCTTGTTCAACATAATAACAACTTTGCGATTACCCCCTCTACGACGCTTGTATGCGAAGCGATGGAACTTGCGCCTCTTGTTGCCTATACTAAGGAATATCTCGCTATTCGCACCGATAAGAGTCTACCCAAGAGTAACTATATATCCATCACCCTCGATAATTCGTTAGTAGAGGAGGAGTATAAACTATCTGTATCGACCGAGTCGGTAAAAATTGTTGCAGGAGGTTATGGCGGCGCATTTAATGGTATGCAGACCCTCTTCCAACTCCTTCCGAGCGAGGTCTATACCAAGCAGATGCAGCTCCCTGCAACCGTACAGGGCTGCGAGGTACAGGATAGACCAAAGTTCGCATATCGTGGCTTTATGCTCGATGTTGCCCGTACCTTTATTGAGAGGGATAATGTGTTGCGCTACATCGACTATATTGCCTATCATAAGATAAATAAACTGCATTGGCATCTCGCTGATAACCAAGGCTGGCGTATCGAGATTAAGTCGCATCCCGACCTGGCCAAAATAGGAGGTTTCCGTGGGGGCGACTCGCCATTGCGCTCGGCGTTAGGCAAGTGGAACGAGAAGTATGGTGGCTACTACACCCAAGAGGAGATAAAGGAGATTGTAGCATACGCAGCACAACGCAACATCGAAGTTATCCCCGAAATCGACCTTCCGGGCCATAGCGAGGCCCTATTGCGAGTTTATCCCGAAATGCTCTGTAACTACACTAACGACGAGTTGAGCGTAAACGGAGGCTACGACGCCCGCAATGTGGTGTGTGCAACAAAGGAGAGTAACTATCGCATTCTCGAAGAGATTTTGTCCGAGGTGTGCGCCCTCTTCCCTTCGAAGCATATCCATATCGGAGGTGACGAGGTAAATATGTCGCAGTGGCAGAGATGCCCCGACTGCTCAGCGTGGCTGAAGCGTAATGGCTACACCGACGGCCACAAGTTGGAGAGTATGTTTATCAGCCGCATTCAGAAGATACTTGCCAAGTATGGCAAGAGCTCTTCGGTATGGAACGAGGCGGCTAAAGGTGGCAGTCTATCGAAGGAGGCGTTGGTCTATAGTTGGCAAAGAGTTGAAGATTGCAAAGAGGTGCTAAGCAGAGGTTACAACACCATTCTTATGCCTCAACTCTTCTTCTACTACGATATGCGTCAGAGCATTCACGAAAATGCTCCTATCTGGCGAGAGGCAGTTGATGTTCGCAAGACCTACTCGTTTGACTTTGCCGAGCTTGGCTTCGCACCCGAAACAATAGCCCTCGTAAAGGGATTTGAGGGAGCCTACTGGAGCGAATACCTCCTCTCGCAGGGTGGTGACAAGTCGCTCGATTTCCTCGATTATCAGTGTTTCCCTCGTCTTTGCGCATTGGCAGAGCAGGGTTGGGGTAAAAATGGTGGAGAGTGGGAGGAGTTCCACACTCGTCTCTACTCTCGTCACTACGACCGTATGGCCGATATGGGGCTCAGATTCCGCATTACACCGCCCGTCGTGAAGTATGAAGATGGTCTGCTATCGTTGGAGAGGATTGACAACAGCACGCTCTACTATCGTGACGACGCTACGGGTAAAGTGCGCCGCTACAAGAAGGCTATCCGCACAGACAAGCCCGCAAAATATCTCTTCTGGGCAGAGTATCGAGGTGCAAAATCACCTGAAGTTGCACACTTGTCGCACTACGAAACAATCCAACCAAAGGTAAAGCTCACATCGTCGATGCCCGAGAATCCGAAGTATGGCTATGGTCGTGTTTCGGAGTACTATATGAAGATGCGTACCACTCGCACCTGCCATAAGGGAGATTGGTTGCTCTATGAGTTTGAGGAACCTGTGGAGTGCCGAGCAATAGAGTTTTGCGTGCGTAACTACCATATGCCGATTACTCGTCTTATCCATAGCGGACACATCGAGATTAGCGAGGATGGAAAGAATTTTGAGCGTGTTGCAGATTTGGAATTTGGAGCAGTTCGACTCATCAACCCACACCCATTCAAGGCTGCTCGTATAGTGTGCAATGAGACGGCTATCGGAGGCTCGGATATCAGAATATCTGCACCTTTAATCTATCCTAAATACTAAATTTAACACCTCTAAATGAGATTTCAATAAAAAGTCGTATATTTGCGTGCATATTTAAATGGCTTTTAGCCATTGGCCATTAGCCATTGGCTTTTTTAATTAAAATTTTAGTCAGCATTATGGGATTTTTTGACATATTTAAGAAAAAGAAGGCGGAGGAGAATATCGAGGTTGTTGCGACATCCGAGGTTGCTCCTGAGGTAGCGCCCGAGGTAGCACAAGAGGCGGAACAAGCAGCACAGGCAGAGCAGGCCGAGCAGGCAGAGTTGAACACAGGCTTGGAGAAGACCAAAGAGGGATTCTTCTCGAAGTTGCATCGTGCTGTGGCAGGTCGTTCGACCGTGGACATGGATGTTCTCGACGATCTGGAGGAGGCACTCATCACTTCGGATGTGGGTGTGGATACCACCGTTAAAATTATTCGCAAAATCGAAGAGCGAGTTGCTCGTGACAAGTATGTAAATAGCGAGGAGTTGTACAATATGCTCTACGACGAGATTGCACTTCTGATGGAGCAGGCCGAGGGCTCGACCGAGAATTTCGGACTCGATGCCAAGGAGGGTGAGCCATATGTGGTGATGGTAGTGGGCGTAAATGGCGCAGGCAAGACCACCACAATCGGCAAACTCGCAGCGCAACTCACCCGCATGGGTAAGAAGGTATATATCGGTGCTGCCGACACCTTCCGTGCAGCGGCTATCGACCAGCTCGGCGTATGGGCAGAGCGTGCTGGAGCAACGATGATTCGCCAGGAGATGGGCTCCGACCCAGCTTCGGTGACATTCGACACCTTGCGCTCGGCAGTAGCCAACAAGGCAGATGTGGTGTTGATTGACACCGCAGGTCGTCTGCACAATAAGGTGGGCTTGATGAACGAGCTCACAAAGATTCGCAATGTAATGGCGAAGGTTATTCCTGATGCACCACACGAGGTTATGCTCGTACTCGACGGCTCGACCGGTCAGAACGCCTTCGAGCAGGCTCGTCAGTTCACCCAGGCTACGAAGGTTACCTCATTGGCTATCACAAAGTTGGACGGTACAGCCAAGGGTGGCGTAGTAATCGGCATCAGCGACACCTTCAAGATTCCTGTTCGTTACATCGGCATTGGCGAGGGTATCGACCAGCTTCGCATCTTCGACCGCCATCAGTTCGTTAAGGCTTTGTTCGGTAAAAAATAGTCTGCAATGAAGATTGTAAATATCATAACTCTCGGTTGCGCCAAGAATCGTGTCGATTCGGAGCATATCGCAGCGCAACTTGCCAAGGCGGGTTACGAGATTCGTTTCGATAGCGACCGCACCGATGCAAAGGTAGTTGTTGTAAACACTTGCGGTTTTATTGGCGATGCAAAGGAGGAGAGTATCGACACCATCCTCAACTGCGTGGAGGCAAAGCGTGCGGGACTTATCGAGAAGTTATTTGTGATAGGTTGCCTTTCGGAGCGCTATGCCGACGAGCTGCGTGAGGAGATTCCCGAGGTGGACGACTACTTCGGTGCACGCACCTTCGATGGTGTGGTTCGTGCCCTGACAGGCGACTATAGCAAGGAGGTTGAAACCGAGCGTGAGCTCTCGACACCGAAGCACTACGCCTACCTCAAAATTGGCGAGGGTTGCAATTGGCGATGTGGCTATTGCGCCATTCCGCTTATTCGTGGCAAGCATCGTTCTGTGCCTATGGAGCAGGTCATCGAGGAGGCTGAAAACCTCGTAAAGAAGGGCGTTAAGGAGATTATGGTCGTAGCGCAGGATACCACCTACTACGGAATGGATCTCTATGGCAAGCGTTGCTTGGCCGAGCTGCTCGAGAAGTTGTGCAAGGTAGAGGGTATCGAGTGGATTCGACTTCACTACGCCTACCCTACCGATTTCCCTCAGGATGTAATCGAGGTTATGGCTCGTGAACCAAAAATCTGCAAATATCTTGATATTCCGTTGCAGCATCTATCGGACAATCAGTTGGAGTTGATGCACCGTCGCCACACCAAGGCCGAGGCACTCGAGCTGATTGAACGATTGCGCACAGCAATTCCCGATATCGCCATTCGCACAACAATGTTGGTGGGATATCCGAATGAGAGCGCCGAGGACTACGAGGAGTTGTGCCAGGAGGTGCAGCATTTGGAGTTCGATCGCCTTGGTGTATTCCCATACTCTGAGGAGGAGGGTACATTCTCGGCAACAAAACTTTCGGACAATGTTCCGCAGCGAGTGAAGGATTATCGTGCCGAGCATTTGATGGCTATTCAGGCAAAAATTTCTCATAAGAAGAACGAGGCTCGTGTTGGCAACATCGAGCGAGTGATTATCGACGGTAAGTCAGGCGATTTCTATATTGGCCGTTCGCAGTACGACTCGCCGGAGGTAGACGAGGAGCTCCTCATCACCAGCCACAAGCGACTCATGAAGGGCAAGTTCTACAATGTCCGCATAACCGATGCCGACGACTTCGATCTATATGCTGAGATAGTTTAGACAAAGTGATAGCCGAGCGATTTGCTCGGCTATCACTATTTTTAACCACCTCTCTTCTGCTCTTTTCGGTATAAAAAGAGCCCTATTTTAATTTCTTTTCACTATCTTTGAGAGGAGAAAAAGATATTACTATGAAAAATCTCGTGAAAATTCAGTGCGTAAATAGTGGCTCGACCTGCGAGGTTGAGATGGGTACTTCGCTGGTGGAGTTGGCCGAGCAACTCGGATTGAAGGGTGAGCGACCATATCTTGCCGCCTATGTAAACCACAAGTTGAAAGAGCTGAGTTATAAGGTATACACCCCTGCCAAGGTGGAGTTCTTCGACATAACGCAGCTTGCCGGTTTTCGTGTCTATCAGCGTTCGCTGATATTCATTATGCAGGCCGTTGTGTCGAAGTTGTACCCTTCGCAGAAGTTCCACGCACGCCACGCCATTGGCGATAGCATCTACTGCGAGGTGGAGGGCAAGAGTGAGTTCTCGACAAAAGAGTGCCAAGCCCTATACGATGAGGCGTGCGAGATTGTGCGTGCCAACCTCCCTATTACCCGAGAGAATCTCCCTACCGAGGAGGTTGTTGCCGAGTTCGAAAAGCGAGGTTTTGACGACAAGATAGACCTTTTGCAGACACGCCAGCGCCTATATAGTGCAGTGCAACGATTGGGCGATGAGGTGGGTTACTTCTTTGGGGCACTTGCTCCATCGACCGGCTATATCGACCGTTTCGAGATACACCCATACTTCAAAGGTTTCTACCTCTCGATGCCTTCACGCACGGCACCCGATACGATTGCCCCTGCACCAAACCTACAGAAGATGTTCTCCATATTTGATGGTTACAGCGAGTGGGTAGAGATTATGGGGGTGCCAACCGTAGGCAAGCTCAACAAACGCATTGAGCAGGGCGATACGAGCGAAATGATACAGATTGCCGAAGCTCTGCACGAAAAGCGACTCTCCCGCATTGCTGACACCATAGCCGAGGCCAATCGTGAGCGAGGTTTGCGATTGGTGCTGATTTCGGGTCCGTCGTCGAGTGGCAAGACCACCACATCGAAGCGACTCGGTGTGCAGCTGCGAGTGCTCGGTCTACACCCTGTATTGGTATCGACCGACGACTACTTCGTAAATAGAGAGGATACACCTCGTGATGAGAATGGCGACTACGACTTCGAGGCGTTGGAGGCTATTGACCTCGCACGACTGAATGAAGATTTGGGTCGTTTGATGGCGGGCGAGAGTGTCGAAATTCCTCGTTTCGACTTTATCAGCGGCACTCGCAAGTGGCACGATAACCCATTGCAGCTCGATGACCGCTCGATACTTATTATGGAGGGCATCCACTCGCTCAATCCACGCCTTACACCAAGCATTCCGGATGCTGCTAAGTTCCGAATCTACGCATCGTGCTTTACATCGGTGGCGATGGATAACACCTCCCGCATTCACACTACGGATAACCGTCTGTTGCGCCGTATGATCAGAGATAATGCTACCCGAGGCACAAGTGCAGCCGATACGATTGCTCGCTGGCCGAGTGTGCGTCGTGGCGAGGAGCGTAACATCTTCCCATACCAGGAGGAGGCCGATGTGATGTTCAATTCGTCGTTATTCTACGAGATTGCGGTGTTGAAGCCATTTGCTGAGCCGTTATTGAGGGCAATACCTAACACTCGCCCCGAATATGCTACGGCACAAGGCATGTTGAAATTCCTCGACAATTTCCACACCATAGGCACCGACGAGATACCACCGACCTCGGTTTTGCGTGAGTTTGTCGGCGGCAGTGCATTCAAGTACTAAAACTAAAATGAAAGAGCGGCCCGAAGGTCGCTCTTTTTCACTATTTCTTGTACAAGACCGGGAAGACTGTCAATCGCAACTGCGTCTGTCCGTACGGCACAAGCTCGATAGTTTCACCCGTGCCTGTTGCTGTTGGAGCTACAGGAAGGTTTGGTGTAAGCAACTCACCCTTCGGACCCTTGGCCAACTCCCAATCTATTGGGTAGGCCTTTACACGAAGGCGAGGTCCCTGCTTAGTCATCACGGCCTTAGGCTCGGCATCTGCCGCTACGGCGTAGTTCCACTTGCCATTAGGGGTGATACTCCAGCAAGGGAAGGCGTTGTCGTCAGCCGGATATTTACCATTCATATTTGCATAGCGGATGGTATCCTTCTCCCACTTCTCTGGAATTGCATAGGTATAGACAAGCGGACCTCGCTCGAACCATACGCCACCGCCATGTGCGGTCTTGCGAACGCTCTTCATAGGCAAGTCGAGCACTATGCAGTCGCCATTGGCAAACTTGCGATTGAGGGTTACAAATCCACACTCATTAGCTTTAACCTCAACCTTCTTGCCATTCACCGAGAGGGTTGCTCCCTCGCACCAGGTTGGGATGCGGAGATGGAGTGCCAACTTCTTTGCCTTATTGGCCTCGACACGAATGGTTACTCGCTCGTCATATGGGTATGAGGTCTGCTGAACAAACGACAAACCCTCGTCATACTTAAACTTCGATGGTCCATAGAGTGCCGCTACTACACCGTCCTTGCTACGGAGCCACATTCTTGCAGCATAGTTCGGCATAAGGCGGTGGATCTGTCCTGCACAGCACTCGGTCTGGTGTGTTGGGCGGTAAGCCATCCAGGTCGAGCAGTAGTTATCCTTGTTGTGGTTCGAGGTGCCGGTGCAGATAAACTGATTAACCGAGGAGTAGTATTGCAACGACTTGAAATCGTTAGCCACCGAGCCCATTCCGGCATTGAAAACAATTTTTTCGAGCATGTCGGCATACTTTGCCTCCTTCAATATCTCGAGGTAGTAGCCGAGTGTCCAACTCATATCGATAGCATCGCAAGTCTCGTGGCTGTGCATAATACCACGACCTCTGGTCCACTCCGACGAGGTGAAGAGTCCGTCAGGAAGCTCATTCTCGTGGAAAAGACGCTCCAACGATGTTACACCCAGGTGCTTGTAGTATGGGTTACCCGTAGCCTCGTAGAGCATAATAGGCAACTTCAAAAATTCGCACATTGTAACACCGTGCATCTCGTATGGTTTCTCGGCCGAGAGCCACTCAATCGTTACACGGGAGTCACGATGCTTTTGGTCGCCACCAACATACTCTTTACGATTGCGGAATACGAAGTCCGCCTTCTCAACAAGTTCCTTATTGCCTGTTCTTGCAGCAGTCCAGAGCATACCTTCAATCGAGATGATGTTGCGTCGCTGAGCGAGTCGCTCTACGGTGTATGCCTTGTAGTTGCGCTCCAACGCCTGCAACATCTCCTTCGACGGGTTGGCATTGTAGGCTGCCTGCATTGCACGGAAGAAAACCGCCGTAGGCCATAAGTTGGTTACCTTCGGGCTTCCAAGTGTGCCATCAGGGAGCGGATTAGCCAAGGTGTAGCGGATACCCGCCATCGCCTTCTCTACCATCTTCGCATCGTCGATAAGGTAGCCCAAGCGGATAAGTCCGTCAGTGTAGTAGGCGGTCTGCTCATAACGCCACCAATCACGGCCGTGTTTGCCCATTCGAGGGATCTCTCCATCCCAGAGATTTGTGGTATAAGGGTAGGACAACGCCTCCGGATGACCTGTAAGGCCCTCCTTCTGCGTATGAAGATACTCCTTAACCCAACCCTGAGGCTCGACATCCGTAAGGCTTACATCCTCCCACTGTTGTGCGCTAACGACGGTTGCGCAAGCGAGAAGAATAGTTACAATGATATACTTTCTCATAATTTTATAATATAAGTTTGATAGTCTGAGCATATAAAAACAAAAAACATCTGCCTCGCCTTTTGAGCAACTCGCAGATGTTTGAAAAAGTGGACCCAGAGGGGCATGATCCCACGACCTTCGGATTATGAGTCCGCTGCTCTAACCGACTGAGCTATGGGTCCAAAACCTTTTTGCGAGTGCAAAGATACAAAGAAAATTCAAAATGCAAAATTCAAAATGCAGAATTATTGCAAAATGATATATTGCACCTCGCTATTCTCTATTTTCTTAGGCGAGCCATATGTATTTTACACAGACATCTACATAGACGACGCTTTTTGGCTAACGAGAAGTTAGATAAGAGTATATCCTTGAATGATAGAAACTTCTTGACATCAGGTTGAACTTTGAACCACTCTATCACCTCTTTTCTGTCGGTCATAAAGCACAACACTCCTGCGATATAAGTTTTGGTATGATGAAATGCCCTGTCGTATTGCGGTCTCTCATCGGCAACCAGCGCTTCAAGCTTTTGCAGTGCGTAGTAGTGTTGTATACCCTTTGTAAAAGAGAGGTTATTGGTGCAACTTGCTTCGTTGGATTTGTCATATATGTAGGCGACCTTTTCGGGAAGGAAGATGAATGACTTTGCGTGATAGAGCAGTTGTGTAGACACTATCCAATCTTCGCCTATTTGGAGCTCGGTATCGAAGCGTATATTATGCTCCTCGAACAGACTGCGACGGAAAAGTGCGCTGCAAGGACCTACGATAATAGCGTTTGATATGCTCAAATCCATCGCCTCCTTTTTATCCTCGGTGGCAACCAAATGCAGTTTCTTAGAACTACCATTAGAGTTAAGCATCATTATATTCATTCTCACGAAGTCGTAGTCTGGCGTATAAGGCAGGAACATCTCTAATGCATTATGCACGAGTCTGTCGTCGGCATCGACAAACATAATGTATTCGCCCGTAGCATTGTCGAGGCCCAAGTTTCGAGCCGAACTGACACCTCCATTCGGTTTGTCAAAGACCTTTATTCGGTTATCCTTTGAGGCATATCTATTACAAATAGCAAGACTACTATCCCTACTGCCATCATTCACTAGCAATAGTTCGAAATCTTTGACTTGCTGCGATAGAATGCTCTCAATGCACGAGTCCAGGTATTTCTCGACATTGTAGACAGGGATAATAATAGATAGAAACGGCATGGTATGATTATTTTAGAGTCCCTTTATTTGCACAAAAGTTTTTTAATCAAGTCGTCGTACTGTTTTACGCTTGCCTCAACAGAGAAACGTCGAACGCTCTCCGCTCCATTCTTCTGTATCTTTTTGCGCAATTCATCATCGCTCATCAATTGCGACAAAGCATTGGCATAAGCATCGATATCTCCGTTTGGTACATAAACTCCGTACTCCCAATTTGGCGAAAGAATCTCCCTCACTCCATAGCTGCAATCGAATGCCATAGTGGCACAACCGCATTGCTGAGCTTCGAGCAGAGCCATCGGGCACCCCTCAACCATAGATGTCATACACATAATCTCAGAGGTACGGTAGAAAGAAGACGGATCATTCTGCCACCCCAGAAACTCCACTCGTGGCAGATTCTCTTCTGCTACTATCTTGTGCAGATTCTCGCCATCGTTACCATCTCCAACAAACAACAGGCTCCAGTCAGGGAAGTTGGCATAAACCCTCTTCCATACCGCCAAAAGACGGTCAAGGCGTTTGTCCCAATAGCCAAATCTGCCGACATATACAATACGCTTTTCTCTTTTAGGCGCAACCGTTTCTACATTCTGCTCCGGAATAGGATTTTGAAGGGTGAAAAAATGCGATTTATCGTAATCTATAGCCATCGCCTTGGCGAGTTCCATTCCATAGCCATCGAACAATACTCCATAGGCATCTACATTACTATAGATCTTTTTGTATTTGCGCAAGACAGACCAATCATAATAGCCCAATTTATACTTTATGTTTGTCAACACCTTGCGCTTTATCCACGAACCTACCGAGAACTTATGAGGTTGTGTAATGCGTCCAAGTTTTTGCGCTTTCTCATAGAGAGGTTTGCCGTGCAACGCAAAGACAACTTTACATAGACCCGTTGCTCGTAACTTTTTCAGATAGTCGGGACAGAAGATTGGAGAGAAAAAAATCTTAATATCATACTTTTTGACAGCCTCCACAATCGTAGCATAGTTACCACTTCTCCTAATTTTGTATGGGAGCTTAATGTATGTGATGGGCAGTTCGCCCTCCGGAAATTTATCCTCTATCAGTTCGTAAACAAAGAGAAAAACTTTATGTCCTCTTTCGGTAAGAGGTCGGGCCAAGTTCATAATTACTCGTTCTGTGCCTCCACCCGGAAAGGATGTTAACATAAAAGATATATTCGCCATAGATTTACTTCGTATTATAGTTTAGTTTGGGACTTTATTCTACAAGACCTGAGCAATAACGCTGATTAACGGCCGAGGGCTTGGGCTAAAAAGGTCATACTGTGTTCCTGATACTTCTTTAGGTTGGTTTCTACCTCCTGCCAATCTATTGGCTCTGTTGGTACGCTACCTTGGTTTGCATCTATTATCGTGCGATTTGTCAGCGCAAACTTCCCTAATAAAGAGATGAAACGACTTGCGCCACGCTCACTATTTATAATAACCGCAAACTCTCGGCGGAATATGGTGGAGAAGACACATCCGTGGAACGAGTCGGTGATAACATACTCCGCATCTCGGAACATCGCCAACCACTCCTCAATCGAGAGCTCGGCATCTTTGTCGGCTCCGTAGATTTTGGTTGCGACACCTCGGCGTCGAGCCTCCTGCTCCACAAGTGCCACCTTTTCGGGTGTCGCATCCAGAATATAGGCTGCAACATAACGCTCACCACTTGGAGCGACATTCGAGCACACCTTTTTGTACACCTCGGCAGAGAGCAGAAGCGTTGGATCCAACACCTCTATGGCCTCTACACCCAGATAGTTGCGACAGAGCGATACTCCTGACTCCTCTCTCACCGAAATAGCATCCAATCGCCTTGCCAACTCGCCACATTTTCGGGCTTTACGAGGTTTATACTCCCAATAATCCACTCCAAACGATGCGGCATAGGCAATCTTCTTTGTCCTCTTGCCGACAAAGTCGAGAAACATATTGGTCAACACTCGGCGATTATAGCAAGGACGCCACACCTGGTCGCTACCCGTAACCACTGCATCCAACTCATATCTCGATATCAGTTTCGAAGAGTACTTCTCTACAATGTCGGTGGTAGCAATATGGCTCTTCACAAAATGTGCAAAGTGATGATTTCTCGTTTTTAGCACTCTACTCCTGGGTACAGGGCGTTTTTCGGAGTGGAAGAGATTGTAAAAAAGGTTTCTCAGCCACACTTTCACAAACCTTCCATGCGACATAGTCAGAATATAGTCGATCGTGATCGGCTCATGTCCAAGTTTGCGCAGAGTATATTGCATAGCAAAGTTTTGCAATATACCACCATAGTTATTTAGCAGGGGTTGAGTTACAATTCCTATCTTCATTATATGTAAATTTGAGTCTGTTCTTCGTATAGTTATACTTCAGCGAATAGAGCCATTTCTGCGCTCTGCGCCACTTCATATGCAGTGTAATCTCCAACGCCTTGTCCAAACCTTCGCTGTTGAATATGCGCCAAAACTCCTCTCGTAGGTCTGGGCGTTTAGGGCTTAAAACTATCGCAGGGTTGAACTTGAATGCCTTGTAGTAGGATGCACTCTTGCTATCAACCGATAGCGCTGAAGTCGCCTCTGCGCCTTTCTTGCTCCATACCAACTCCAAGCTTGTACCCTTGTCGTCGTCCTCACCCTTCATCACATGTCTCAAGCCCCAAAAGTCGGCTAATGAGAGGTCGGCTCCGCTACAACCATTACGACACGCACATTCGAAGCACGAAGGGCGAATCGAAAGATCCTTGAGGAAGGCGTGCATAAATGCGTTTTCTTCCATCGGCTCGAACCACTCCGAGCCATCCTCGAACTTGATGCACACTCCGTAGTTGTTCTAACCATTGCGCTTATCTCGGAACGATATTGAGAGGATGTCGTTGCGACTATGCTTCGTCTCGGCAACCACCTTGTCGAGGTAGTGTTGCCACACCTTGTTGCTCGGTGCACCGTGGCAGACAACCTCTACCAAAAGTAGGTTGTCGTACTCTTTGCGAAGAAATTTGCGCAGCGATGCCACTTGGCAAGGCGTGCCACTAAAAAGCACCTTTCGGCCCTCTTTAAGATATCTTCGTACCTCACTATGTGTTGAACCTAAACGACTCTGCACATACTTGCTACCCACAAATGCTTCACACTCCTGCACACTCTTGGCGACAGCGTGAACAACGCTCCAATCGCTGTCGAACTTTGCGCCAAAGACCACTCCTCCCTCCTTGATTGTCTGCTCGGCAAGAAGCGAAAAAACGCCTCCCGACGAACTCTTCAATCGAGTTGATATATCTCTGTTGCGTACGGCATATACCCCCTTTGGCATACGCCCCTTCTCTCTGTTTATGAAGGGACAAACCTTGTCGCATAGACCGCACTCCGAACACAACGAAACATCGGTTACGGGGTAGAGGAAACCCTCCGCATCCGCCTGCATTGTAATAGCCTTGTGGGCGCATACCTCCGTACACGCCCCACATCCGCAACAAAGCTCGTTTCTGTTCAGTTTTATCATCTATTGTAAGTATTTGCTACACAAACGGTAACTTTACGACCTCGGCCTTGAGCAAGCGATCACGAATGATTACGCACACCTGGGTGCCAACCTTCGCAAACTCGCTCTTGACATAGGCCATACCAATACCGACCTTCAGACAAGGCGACATCGTACCCGATGTGATGTGGCCAATCTCGTTGCCCTCGACATCTGCAACCTTATACTCGTGGCGAGGGATGCCTCGGTCTATCATCTTCAGACCTACCAACTTCTTCTCTACGCCGTTTGCTTTCTGCTCGGCAAGGAACTCCTTGTCGATAAACTCCTTGCCATCAACAAACTTTGTAATCCAGCCGAGGCCCGCCTCGATAGGCGATGTTGTGTCGTCTATCTCGTCGCCATAAAGACAGAATCCCTTCTCCAAGCGGAGGGTATCACGAGCACCCAAGCCGATATTTTTCAAACCATACTCCTCACCTGCTTTCCAAAGCTCCTCCCAGATATGGTCGGCATCCTCGTTGTGCATATATATCTCGCAACCACCCGAGCCTGTGTAACCCGTCATTGAGAGGATCACCTCGCAACCAGCCAACTGCAACTGCTTGAAGGTGTAGTACTCCATATTCTCGACCTCCTCCTCGCACATCTTCTGCACGATCTTCATTGCGAGAGGTCCCTGTACTGCCAACTGAGAGATGCGGTCGGAAGCGTTCTCCAGCTCTACGCCCTCACGCATACCGAAGGCCTTGCCCTGCTCCAAGATATGGGCCCAATCCTTGTCGATATTGGCTGCATTTACGCAGATGAGGTACTTCTGCTCCGAATAGCGGTATATGATGATATCATCCACAATTCCGCCCTTACCGTTTGGCATACACGAGTACTGCGCCTTACCATCGTAGAGTTTCGACACATCGTTAGTGCCAATCTTCTGCAAGAGGGCAGTGGC
>JAGBRY010000019.1 GCA_017632115.1 Alistipes sp.
GGTGGAAGCGACCGATGCTCTTATTGTCGCTTCCACCTCGACGGCATCCCTGCAGCACCGCGTGGTGTGCCGCAGATTGAGGTTACCTTCGATATCGACGCCAACGGTATTCTCAACGTATCGGCCAAGGATAAGGGCACGGGCAAGGAGCAGAAGATTCGCATCGAGGCTTCGAGCGGTTTGACCGATGAGGAGATCCAGCGCATGCGTGACGAGGCTAAGGCTAACGAGGAGAAGGATAAGCTTGAGAAGGAGCGCATCGAGAAGATTAACGCTGCCGATTCGAATATCTTCGCTACCGAGAAGCAGCTCAAGGAGTATGGCGACAAGATTCCTGCTGATAAGAAGTCTGCTATCGAGGGCGCACTCGCTAAGCTGAAGGAGGCTCACAAGAATCAGGACTTGGCAGCTATCGACACTGCAATTGCAGAACTTAATACTGCATGGCAGGCTGCATCGCAGGATATCTATAGCGCACAGCAGGCTCAGCAGGGCGCACAGGGTAATCCAAACCCGGGAGCACAGGGCAACCCTAACGCTGGTCAGCAGGGTGGTGCTCAGCCTGAGGATGTTGAGTTTGAGGAGGTTAAGTAATAACCACATAATATCGTATGAATATGGTCGGCAAGTGCCGACCATATTTGTTTTATCGGTGAGATAATGTGTTGCGAATATGGCGAGAAATAACTATATTTGCATCTATATTTATCGACTTATCCGTATGAAACGAATGTTGTTGCTTATGCTTGTCGGAGCGATGCTCTCGGTTGCAACGAGTGCAAAACCGCTGACCGGAACTCTTGTGAGAACATCTACCGCCGACCCTTGTCTGATATATCAGGATGGCTGTTTCTACCTCACGATGACGGGTCGCTCGGCTCTGGCTATGATAAAAGATAGTTCGCTCGCCTCGCTCTCGACCAAACATCATCCTACATCCGAAAATATATTCTATCGCTCGAAGTTGGACCCTACTGTGACCGAGATATTTGGCGAGGGTGCCGAGATAAACGGTACTTGGTCGCCCGAAATTCACTACTTTTCGGAGGAGGAGTTCCCCGGGCAGTCGGGCTGGTATCTCTATTTTGCTCTGCGCAAGAGGGTTGTCGAGAAGGGTAAAACATCGAGCCGTGCAATCAAAACCGTGGTGATGAAGTCGCTTTCGGGTAGGGTAGAAGGACCTTATGGTCACCCCATTACGGGTGCCGAACAACATAGCCAACCTCTGCTCGACGAAAATGGAGCGTTGGTGGGCGACTGGTGCGTAGGCGCAAGTATCCTTCGTGTGCCGACAGGTCAATATCAGGGCGTATATCTCACTTGGGTCGAGGAGGTCGGCCGAGGCGAGGGCTTAGGTAAGTTCTATCAGAAGATTATGATATCAAAGATATCATCGCCTTGGCAACTCAAAGGCGAGAGTGGAGTAGTGACTACCCCTACCCAAAGGTGGGAGTTCAAGGGGTCGAGCAAAACTCATCCTCGTGTAGTTGAGGGCGGAACGGCGGTCTATGGCGACCACGGCGAGATATATCTCACATATAGCGGTAGCGGCTATTGGTCGGACTATGGTCTGGGGCAACTCACCTTGCGTCGCAAGGGTGGCGACTATGCCGATCCTCTGGTTACGGCTTCGTGGGTTAAGTATGCTAAGAATCCGATATTTACAGCTGTCGGTAGCGAAAACCTCCGTGGCGCAGGTCACGCCACATTCCTCAAAGATGAGCGAGGTAAACGCTTCTTCTGCTACCACGCCTATCCATTTGTCGACGGCAAAAAGGTGCGAATGCGCAACGCCTATATCGAGCCTTACACCATAAACTACTCGGCCGTCAGCCCCTCTTCACCCGAAGGTGTGCTGCAAATGGGCAAGATGAAGAATGGCATTTGCGCTCCGACCGATACACGAATTAAATTCAAACATCGCTAATTGAGCATATATTGCGGATAGAATAGAGCTGATTATCGGCAACGGCGTTCATTTTTTCTCTGTAAAAAGCGAATAGTCGTTGCTGTAATAGTTGCATATTGAAAATTTTTTATTATCTTTGCGTGATTTATCGTATATGCGTGCGAGTAGCGTGCGTGTAAAGGATGAAACAAAACAAACTACAATAATATTAACTAATTAAATTTTTAACTCAAATGCAAAGCAAAGGAGTAATCAAATGGGTGGCCATTCTCTTGGGTTTGGCCTGTCTCTACCAGCTTTCGTTTACTTGGAAGACACGAAGTGTTGAGAAGGCTGCAGTAGAGTATGCTAAGTCGTTCCCTGCCGAGGAGCAGGCTTCGATGGCGCAGTATTATCTCGACTCGATCGAGAACAAAACAGTTTACAATGTAGGTCTTACTTCGTTTACCTACAAGCAGTGCAAGGAGAAGGAGATTAACCTCGGTCTTGACTTGAAGGGCGGTATGAATGTTATGCTCGAAATTCAGGTTGAGGATGTGGTTAAGTCGCTCGCAGGCGAGAGCCAGCACGACCCTAACTTCGTAATCGCACTCGCTGAGGCTAACGAGGCTATCCGTCAGGGTACAGGTGGTTACATCGAGACCTTGGCAGAGGCTTACGCAAAGGCTTCGAATAACGCTCCGTTGGCAGACCTCTTCGTAAGCCCTGACCGCAAGGATATCAAGGCTGGAATGTCTGATAACGAGGTGGTTAAGATCTTGAAGCAGGAGACCGACGATGCTCTCGCAGCTTCGTTCAACATTCTCCGTAGCCGTATCGACCACTTCGGCGTTGTTCAGCCAAACATTCAGCGTATGCCAAACTCAAACCGTATTTTGGTTGAGTTGCCAGGTGTTAAGGAGCCTGAGCGTGTTCGTAAGCTCTTGCAGGGCACCGCTTCGTTGGAGTTCTGGACTACCTACAATGGCCAGGAGTTGCTTCCTGCATTGCAGCGTGCTGATATGGCAGTAAAGGCTTATCGTGATGCAAACAAGGAGGTTGAGGCTAAGGCAGAGGTAAAGAGCGATGCTCCGGCATTGGCTGCTGAGGTTTCTGAGGAGGCTAAGGCTGAGGAGTTCTCTCGCTTCTCTCGTGAGCAGAATCCATTGCTCGCACTCTTGAACCCTGCATACGCAGGTGGTGCAGTTATCGGTGCTGCTACTGCTGCCGATATCGCAACAATCAACAAGTACTTGGCATTGCCAGAGGTTCGTGACTGTTTCCCAAGCGATGTTCTCTTCAAGTGGGGTATCAAGGGCGACAAGTTGGCTAATGGCCAGATCTTCCTCTATGCTATCAAGGTTGAGCGTGCTGACGGCAAGGCTCCACTCGATGGCTCGGTTATCTCGGACGCTCGTGCAACATACGCTCAGACTGGTTCGAATGCAGAGGTTTCGATGGCTATGAACTCTAACGGTATCACCGAGTGGGCTCAGCTCACAGGCGAGAATGTTGGTAAGTGCATCGCAATCGTTCTCGATGGTTATGTATATTCGGCTCCTGTAGTTCGTGGTAAGATTGAGGGCGGTAACTCGTCAATTTCGGGTGACTTCACCATCCAGGAGGCTCAGGACTTGGCTAATGTTTTGAAGTCGGGTAAGGTTCCTGCTCCAGCTCGTATCATCCAGGATACAGTAGTAGGTCCATCGCTCGGTCAGGAGTCTATCAACGCAGGTTTGATGTCGTTCATCTTGGCGTTCGTTCTCGTACTCATCTACATGGCATTGTTCTACAGTACTGCCGGTTTGATCTCGGATATCGCTTTGATTGTCAATGTATTCCTTTTGATGGGTTGCGTTGTATCGTTTGGCTCGGTATTGACCTTGCCAGGTATCGCAGGTATCGTTTTGACCATGGGTATGGCAGTGGATGCTAATGTTATTATCTACGAGCGTATCAAGGAGGAGTTGCGTGGCGGTAAGGGTATTCACGCTGCTATCAAGGATGGTTTCTCGAATGCATATTCGGCAATCATCGACGGTAACTTGACTACTATCATCACCGGTATCGTTCTCTTCGTATTCGGTAATGGTCCTGTTCAGGGCTTCGCAACTACACTCGTTATCGGTATCTTGACTTCGATGTTCTCGGCTATCTTCATCACTCGCTTGTTGATCGAGCGTATCGTTGAGAAGCGTGGTAAGATGGCGTTCTCGTTCAAGTGGTCGGAGAATCTCCTCACAACATTCAAGTTTGACTTTATCGGCAAGCGCAAGTTCGCTTACATCACATCGGGTATCATCATCTTGGCTGGTGTTCTCTCACTCGCATTCCACGGTTTGAACTATGGTGTTGAGTTTACCGGTGGTCGTACATTTGTAGTTCGTTTCGATCAGAATGTTTCGGCAGAGCAGGTTCGTGAGGCATTGGATGGCGCATTTGTTGGTGCAGATGCAGCAACATCGTCAGTCGAGGTTAAGCAGTATGGTAAGGAGAATCAGATGCGTATTGTAACTCAGTATAAGTTCGACGATACTTCGGAGGCTACTACCGAGGAGGTTGAGACAATCCTCTACAACGCATTGAAGCCTCTCTATGGCTATGATATCACCCTCGATGGTTTCCGCAGCACTCAGGACGATGCTAACGGTATCGTTTCGGCAGACAAGATTGGTCCAGCAATTGCGAAGGATATGACTATGGGTGCTATTTTCTCGGTACTCTTCGCTCTCGTAGCAATTGGCTTGTATATCGTATTCCGCTTCCGTAAGTGGCAGTGGGCTGCAGGTGCAACCCTCGCACTCGTACACGATGCATTTATGATTATTGCGATGTTCTCAATCTTCTACTCGGTAATGCCGTTCAACCTTGAGGTTAACCAGGCATTTATCGCTGCGATTTTGACCATCATCGGTTACTCAATCAACGATACAGTGGTTATCTTCGACCGTATCCGTGAGTACATCGGTCTCTATCCAAAGCGTGAGTTGAAGGCGACTATCAACGATGCGTTGTCGTCGACTTTGATGCGTACTTTGAATACTTCGGGTACAACCCTCGTAACCCTCTTGGCAATCTTCATCTTCGGTGGTGAGACCATCCGTGGCTTTGTATTTGCCTTGATCATCGGTATCGTTGTGGGTACTTACTCGTCAGTATTTATTGCGTCGCCTTTGGCATACGACATGCAAAAGAAAGCAAAATAAAGGGTAATTTCTTCCCCTAAAATCCCCACCAAAACCTCACATACGCCAAGTATGCTGCGGTATTTGGCGGGGATTATTATTGTTGAAATTCCACCTTTATTTTGCTTTCTTTGTTATTTGAAAATCATCTGCTTAAATTCCTATCAAGTTTAAGAAATTGTTAAATCTTGCGGTTTTGCCTATTACCTATATTTATTATATCATTTTTATTTCTATCTTTGTAGTGTGTTAAGGCGAATATCCATATTGTCAATTATCGCAATGCTCTCGTTTCTGCTATTGGGCGAGTGCAGGGCCGATAACGCCAATAATTCATTCTCGCCAACGCCACAAATCGAGCTCTCGATTGTGGATGCCGATATCCCAAATCCTACATCGTTGCTCTCGGGCCGAACGACCTATCGTGTAGTTAATAGTGGAGCTCGCTCGGTGCAGCGCATTCTGGGCAAACATCGCACTTGTTATACCCTCTTTGCGGTAAAAGCAGAGTCTGCAATCTCTCTTGCCGAATATTCTCAAAATAGAATACAATCCACTATTCTGGGCGGAGTGGTGGCCGACAAGGCGTTCTACTCCTTGTGCTGTCTGCGCATTTGAACCATTTACTGATTTTGTAATAGCTATGCCGATTGTCCAAACTGTGGTCAATCTGTCGTGTTGTATGAAATTTGTAAATAGTTCAAAATTATGGAATATCTGATACTTCTTGTTGCGCTTGTCGCAATCATTTGGAGTGCCGATACCTTGGTTGCAGGAGCCGTTGATATTGCTCGTCGCTACCGTGTTTCGGACTTCGTCATAGGTGCCGTAATTGTCGGCATCGGAACATCTTGCCCCGAACTCTTTGTCAGTTCGCTCGGAGCCTTTAATGGACAGGTCGATGTGGCCATTGGCAATATCGTCGGCTCCAATATCTTCAATGTCTTTTTTATCCTTGGCCTTACGGCGTTGATTATGCCGGTGGAGGCACCAAAGGCAAATCGCCGCTTTGAGTTGCCATTCTGCATAGGCGTTTCGTTGGTGCTTACACTGCTTGCATTCAACTTTTTTAATGGTACTGCGCCGTTGATTGGTCGTATAGACGGTCTGGTCTTATTGGCTCTTTTTGCCACATTTATGTATATCTCATTCCGTCGTGACCGTAGTAGGGGAGTGGAGCAGAGGGAGATGTCGGCTAATGAGGCTCCAAAACCCAATATGTGGCTTGCCGTAGCAAAGGTGGTAGGAGGTCTGGCTCTCTTGGTTGCAAGTTGTCACTATTTTGTTGATGCGGCTATCTCGATTGCCAAGGCGTGGGGCGTTAGCGAGGCGTTTATATCGATTACGCTCATTGCTTGCGGAACATCTCTGCCCGAGTTGGCAGCCTCGGTTGCGGCAGCCGCAAAACGAAATACCCAACTTGCTCTCGGCAATATAATTGGCTCTAATATATTTAATATCACTTTTATTCTCGGTGTATGCTCTCAGATTTCTCCACTTACGGGCGGTGGTATCACTTTGGTTGATTATTTAGTGATGATTGCTGCATCGGTTATGCCATTGATACTTGTCTATAGAGGCAAATTGTCACGAGTTGCAGGTGCAGTGATGTTTGCAATGTTTGTGGCCTACAACGCCTATCTTATCTATAATATCTAACCAAAACTAAACTATAAATTGTTATGTTACTACAAATGTTTACACTTCTCGGAGCTCTCGGAATGTTCCTCTACGGAATGAATCTGATGAGCTCGGGCTTGCAGAAGACCGCAGGAGGTCGCATGCGAGCAATTCTTGGTTCGATGA
>JAGBRY010000020.1 GCA_017632115.1 Alistipes sp.
GAGATTATCGAGGAGTCGATTGCAAATGGTTTGGCACACGTGCAGACACGTTTACCACCAGATCCAAATGGCTACCTCCATATCGGACAAGCAAAGAGTATCTGCATCAACTTCGGCTTGGCAAAGAAGTAAGGCGGTAAGTGCAACCTCCGCTTCGACGATACCAACCCTGGAAAGGAGGATACCGAGTATGTAGATTCGATTAAGCGAGATATCAAGTGGCTCGGTTTCGATTGGGCAATCGAGCGTTATGCATCGGACTACTTCGATCAGCTCTACGATTGGGCAATTGTGCTTATCAAGAAGGGTTTGGCCTATGTTGACGATCAGACTCAGGAGGAGATTCGCCTCAATCGTGGTACTGTTTCGGAGCCGGGTAAGCCGTCGCCTTGGCGTGACCGCTCGGTAGAGGAGAACTTGGACTTGTTCGAGCGTATGCGTGCCGGCGAGTTCGAGGATGGTGCAAAGGTGTTGCGTGCAAAGATTGATATGGCACAGCCTAATATGCTCTTCCGTGACCCTATCATGTATCGTATCTTGCACACCGAGCACCACCGCACAGGTAACAAATGGTGCATCTATCCGATGTACGATTATGCTCACGGTCAGAGCGACTCTATCGAGCAGATTTCGCACTCGAGTTGTACTCTCGAGTTCGATGTTCACCGTCCGTTGTACGATTGGTTTATCGAGGCGTTGGAGATCTATCCATCGCACCAGTATGAGTTCGCTCGTTTGAACTTGACCTATACCATGATGTCGAAGCGTAACCTCCTCAAACTCGTTCAGGAGGGTGCAGTATCGGGCTGGGATGACCCTCGAATGCCGACAATCTGCGCATTGCGCCGTAAGGGTTACACCCCTGCTTCGGTGCGTGCATTTGCCGAGATGGTGGGAGTCGCAAAGCGTGATAATGTAATCGACCTCGGTAAGATGGAGTACTGCGTTCGTGAGGACTTGAACAAGGTTGCCGAGCGCCGTATGGCAGTTTTGAATCCGCTCAAGGTGGTTATTACCAATTGGGAAGAGGGCAAGGTGGAGATGCGTAAGGCTGTCAATAACCCTGAAAACGAGGAGGCAGGTATGCGTGAGGTTCCATTCTCGAAGGTGCTCTACATCGAGCGTGACGACTTTATGGAGAATCCTCCAAAGAAATACTTCCGTCTTTCACCGGGTAACGAGGTGCGTTTGCGCTACTCGTACCTTATCAAGTGCGACGAGGTTATCAAGGACGAGGAGGGTAACATTGTTGAGTTGCACTGCTCGTACGACCCAATGTCGGGCGAAGGCTCGTCGAGCGACGGTCGTCGTGTAAAGGGCGTTATCCACTGGGTATCGGCCGAGCACGCAGTCGAGGCGGAGGTTCGCTTGTACAACCCATTGTTCAAGACCGAGGATCCATACGATACATCGGAGGGACAGACCTCTTGGCAGGATAACCTCAATCCTGAGTCGTTGGTTGTTACCAAGGGCTACCTCGAGCCTGCATTGAAGGATGCGCCTATTGGCACAACCTATCAGTTCGAGCGTGTGGGATACTTCTGCCCAGATACCGACTCTACGGCAGAGCACTTGGTATTCAACCGCACCGTAACCTTGAAGGATTCGTGGGCGAAAATTAACAAGTAGAATAGAGTTATAGAAAAAAACTAACCGAAATGAAGAGGATTGTTATTGCAGTGTTGATGCTGCTTGTTGTGGGCAGTGTATCTGCTCGTAAAGAGGGTGCAGGATTTCCGTTCTATCCGGAGAAGGCTACGCTTATATCTCACCCCGATAACCTTATGACACACTGTGCTACGACCATTATTCGCAAGAATGGTGATGTCTTTGTAGGACAAATTCGTGACCAAAAGAACAATCACGAGGATCCGAAGAATAAGACTATCGAGGTGGCCATCAGCAAGTTCAATATCAAGAGAGTCGCAACCGACAAAGTTACCCACACCACAGTGTTGAAGGTGGGTGGCCAGGTTGGTAACTTCAAACAGGCGGATGGTATGCCGCCTTACGATACATTCCTCTTCGATGCGGGCGACAAGGTGCGATGCCTCTTCTTCGGCTATGGTAGCTGCTGGCAGTTGATGGCGGTGGATATGGATCCGAAGAGCTGCGAGTTCGACCACGAGGTAAAACAGACAACTTTGACCTACACGGTTAATGGTAAGAAGACTACCATCCCGATGACGGCAGATGCGTTCCGTAAGTTCTACGAGGATATCGGTGTTACCGACTTCAAGAGCTTCGAGCGCCCTATCATCGACAAGAAGTTCACACGCTATGGTGAGTGGTGGTACAGCGCAATAGGTAACTGGTGTTGTCGTGGCTCTATCCCTACGGTTATTCGCACCAAGAATGGAATCGACTACGAAGTGTTGTTTGTCTGCCCAGAGTACATCTGGGGAGCAGCAGAGACTGCGTTGGCAATCCATAACGACAAGTGCTACATTATTGCCCGTACGGCTCGCCCTGCAGAGAAGCATAAGCGAGGTACATACATTGGCTGCTACTCGTTGAATGATGGCAAGTGCTTGCGCAAACCTTACAGAATTGGTACAGTGGAGTCACGCCCCGATATGTTGGTCTACAAGGATAAGGTCTACGCAATGTACAATGTTGATCCTTCGTTCGTGAATGAGAAGGGTAAGCGTGTCTATCGTAGCCGTGTCCGTATTGCGGAGCTGGACGAGAAGGCTCAGGTAGTTTGTGCGTGGGAGATAGGTTCGCCAAAGAGTATTCAGTACTACTGCATGAATGAGTTCAAGGGCAAGGCGTATCTCACCTTTGGCGAGGATCGCTTCTTGCGTGCCAAGGGCTACAAGGGTAGTATCGCCTTTACAAAACTCGATTTGTAGAAAAAAACGAGAATGAAATTTCGTACCGAGATAGAGATTGCGCCGCTTGCGGAGGGGTTGGAACATGACGCAAAAATTTTTGCGCTCGGCTCCTGCTTTGCCGAGAATATCTCGGAGCGATTGGCGAAGGCAAAATTCTCGGTTACGACAAACCCTTTCGGGGTACTGTTTAATCCGTTGTCGATAGCTAATGCAATTGAGAGATTAGACGCCACAAGGGCCTTTGCCGTGTGCGATATCGAGGCGGGCAGAGAGAACTTCTTCTCGTTCGATGCTCACTCTTCGCTCGATGGTAAGAGCCAAACCGAAGCCTTTGCAAATCTCAATCGTGTGGTGGCACAGGGCTCGAAGGCTCTGGCTGAGGCCGACTGGGTGATTCTGACCTTCGGCACGGCGTGGGTCTACGAACACGAGGGTAGGGTAGTGGCGAATTGCCATAAACAACCTGCATCGCAATTCTCTCGCAGACGATTGTCGGTGGCAGAGATTATAGAGCGTTATGATACACTCTTCGAGGGTGTCTTGCGTGACAAGAAGGTACTTTTTACAGTTAGTCCTGTGCGCCACATAGGCGACGGACTGCAGGAGAATAGCGTCAGCAAGGCGATATTGCGCCTGGCGGTCGAGGAGTTGGTGGCAAAGCACGAAAATGCCCACTACTTCCCGTCGTACGAGATTCTGATTGACGATTTGCGAGATTATCGCTACTATGGCGAGGATTTGGCCCATCCGTCGAAGGTAGCCGTAGATTATGTCTGGGAGCGATTTTGCGAGGCTATACTCTTGCCAAAGGCGCAGGAGTTATTACCTCGAATAGCCCAGATTGTGGCAGCGGCCGAGCATCGCCCGTTCAATCCCGAAGGCGAGGAGCATAAGGCTTTTTGCCGTAAGATGTTGGCAAAGGCGGAGACGATGCACGATATAGATTTTTCGCTCGAAAGGAGCATTTTTGAGAGATATTTATGAGAATTGTAAGATATATAGTGGCAGTTTTTGCGTTGTGTGCAGTGGCTTTTGCCGATGCGCAACCTCGCTTGGTGGTAAATATCGTGGTCAGCGGTCTGCGCCAGGGCGATATATCTCGCTACGAGAAGAATTTTGGCAAGGATGGCTTCTTGCGATTGCGCAGCGAAGGTGTAGAGTTTACAGAGTGTTATGCCGACTATGCCCCGACAACTTCGGAGGCGGGTTTGGCAACTTTTGCAACGGGAACAACACCATCAATGCACGGCATCTTCTCATCCGTATTGTTCGACCGCACATCGAACAAGGAGATGGCTCTATGTCGTAAACCTGTACCGGAACAATCGGGCCTTGTACGCAAGGAGGTTGAGGAGGGCTTCACAACGCAGCACCTTGTGGCTCAGACATTCTCCGAGGCGATGCTCTCGTCGTCGGAGCGCAATCGTGCAATAACAATCGCCTACAATCCGCTTTCGGCTATGATTATAGCTGGTCGCAAGGGCGAGTGTTATTGGCTTAGCGACAATGGATTATGGACCTCGGCCGACTGCTATATGGCGGAGTTGCCATCGTGGGTGCGCTCCTACAATAAAGACGATATGAACCGAGTGTTCGCTACCGATAGCTGGTATGGTCGTTACACTCGAGATTACTATCGCAACAGCCGTGCAACCGACATTACAATCTACGAGAAAGATAATACCAAGCGTATTCGTTCTCAACGCAAAGTGTCGGAGAGTTGGGTGAAGAACCTTCTTTCGATGCCGTCGGGTAATCTCGCAATTTTCGAGTTTGCCAAGCGAGCAGTCGGAACATTACTTCCGCTCCATGTGAAGGACGAGCGCAAGGTCTTAAATATCTGCCTCGATGTGCCTCGAACCGTAGCGGAGCGATATGGCACAGACTCTATCGAGTACGAAGATATGCTCTACTCGTTGGATGCCTCCTTGGCTGAGTTTTTGACATTCCTCTATGCGCAACTCTCCTCTCGTAACGATGTTGTAGTGGCGCTCACTTCGGATGGAGGAATGAGTCCTTCGCAGGTGAATAATAGCGATATGGTGCGCTTTAATACTCGCCAATTCGAGGTGATAATGAATGCCTTTTTGAGTGCAAGATATGGGCAGGATAGCTGGATTGTCGGCTATGCCGATGGTTCGCTCTATCTCAATCACGATGTGGTCTATCGCCACAAAAAGAGCCTTGCCGAGGTGCAGAACGAGGTGGCAAACTTCGCCTTGCAGTATCGAGGTGTGGCAGCAGCAGTTACCGCTACGGCTATGCGCTCGTCACAGTTCGCAAAGGGTGCGATGGCAATGGCGCAGAGTGGCTACAACCCTCGCCGCTCGGGCGATGTTATGATTGTGCTTGAGCCTGAGCGTATCGAGTTGGACTCGAAGCGTGTGGCGATGTCGGGCTCGGTCTACAACTACGACCGCCATATTCCGCTTATTATTTGCGGAGCGGGCGCTACCCCTCGACAGGAGGCTAAGCGAGTGTCGAACGACCAGATTGCTCCGACGCTGACCGCTTTGATGGGAGTGGAGCGACCACAGTGCTCCGACTCGGAGGTTTTAATTATAAAATAGAATTAGATAAAAACGATGATAAAAGATACCGTACAAGAGGAGATTATCGAGGAGTTCTCGATGTTTGACGATTGGTTGGATAAGTACGACTACCTCATCTCTTTGAGTGAGTCGCTGCCTGTGATTGCACCTGAACACAAAACCGAAGAGTATATCATCGAGGGTTGTCAGTCCCGAGTGTGGGTTGATGCTCGATTGGAGGATGGTAAAATATACTATTCGGCTGATAGCGATGCCATAATAATCAAGGGCTTGTTGGCGTTGTTGATCAGAGCTATGGGCGGTCGTACTCCGCAGGAGGTTGTCGATACCGACCTCTATTTTATAGATGCTATAGGCTTGAAGGAGAACCTCTCGCCTACACGAGGAAATGGCTTGGTGGCAACAATAAAGCAAATGCGTCTTTATGCCCTTGCCTATACACAACAAAAGTAAAAGAGTATGATGACACCGGAAGATATATTGCGTGTTGAGAAAGATATTGTTCTGACTCTTAAGAATGTTTACGATCCCGAAATTCCCGTAAACATCTACGATTTGGGACTTATCTATGAGATAGACTTTGACCCATCGGGTGAGGCTACCATTCGTATGACCTTGACCGCTCCTAACTGTCCTATGGCCGATATGCTGGTCGAGGATGTCAATACCCAGGTTGCAAAGGTTAATGGCGTGGAGAAGGTGAATGTAATTCTCGTTTTCGAGCCTGCATGGGATAAGTCGATGATGAGCGAGGAGGCCTTGCTCGAACTCAATCTGTTCTAAAAAACTGTCGCTAAATAGCAGAGAAGGATGCCTGTTCCGAACGCCATACAAGCCGAATCGCAGAGGGCGTGTGCCAAAGAGTTGTTGGGACTTGGAGGTTCGCACCGTCGTGAGGTTATGGCGCAGTTGAGCTTCGATCGAATAGCGCAGAAACAGGAGTTCCTGATAGATAAATTTCATACCACAGATAATTGGAACGAAACGGCATATCTTATGTTGCTGCGTTCGCTCGATATCAAGGAGAATCGCTCCTCGTACGAGCGCCTGGCTAAGGTACTGCCCTATCGTTATTTTGCCAAGGTTGGCTACGAGCGTCGCTCAATAGAGGCGTTGCTACTCGGCTCGGCAGGCCTGTTGCCACGCTTGGCAGAGGTGTTTGAGAGCGAAAAAGAGGTTGCCGAGCTACAGGCGATTTACGACTACGATGCTCATAAGTTCGCTTTGGAGCAGATGTCGATGAGCGATTGGCAACTCACGGGCCATATTGGCGATAACCATCCGGTAATCAGATTGTTGCAGCTGGCAAGCGTACTTTCTCAACATGAGCACCTGCTCAACGATATTCTCTCGTGTCGTACTCGCTCCGATGTTGAAAAACTCTTTTGCAGCAGCTCCGTTCCTCGTTGGGCATATCGTTTCCTTTCGGAGGATAATCGCACGGGCGCAATCACACGCACCAAGGCGCAGATGCTCGGTATAAATGTAGTTGCGCAGCTGCAAATTTTCTACTCCGAGTATACCATGCGATCCGACCTCGACTCTCGAGGTATCGAACTTCTCGAGCAACTCCCTGCCGAGAGTAATCTTTTTATGAATCGTTGGCAGAAACTTGGCATTAAAGCCGAAAATGCCCTCGAATCGCAAGCGCTTCTGCAACTTACCAAGGAGTACTGTACCCATCTTCGTTGCGATAAGTGTCTGCTTCGCCGTTTTATCGACTCGGAGTAGGCGGGAAAATTGCAACAGAATGAGGAGAACTACTTTCGCATTCTGCATACCGAGTACTTCATTTATCTTCTCCTCTTTTGCCTAAATGTGAAATACATTTGTTTCTTCAAGATAATTTTATTATCTTTGGACCGTTTATAGAGTAAAACGAAAAATAGATTTAAAACAAATATGAGTGCATTAACAAGTATAATCAAGTTTTTGTTCGGCAGTAAGGCAGATAAAGATCGCAAGGAGATTATGCCTTATGTCGAGAAGATTAAGGCTATTTATCCCTCGATCGAGGCGTTGTCTAACGACGAGTTGCGTGAGCGCAGTGCCACTTTGCGTAAGCGTATTGCCGACTTTATCGCCGAGGATGAGGCGCATATCGTAGCACAGAAGGTTAAGTTGGAGGATCTCAATATCTCGCTCAACGAGAAGGAGAAGATCTCTAAAGATATCGACCAGACCGTAAAGCGCATTGACGATAAGATCGAGCAGATTCTCGATGAGATTTTGCCTGAGGCATTTGCCATTATGAAGGATACGGCTCGTCGTTTTGCGCAGAACGATGTTGTGGAGGTTACAGCAAACCAGTTCGACCGCAACCTCGCAGCAAAGAAGGACTTTGTGAATATCGAGGGCGACAAGGCTATCTATTCGACCCGTTGGACCGCAGGCGGTAACGATATCAAGTGGGATATGATCCACTACGATGTACAGCTCTTTGGTGGTGTTGTTCTCCACAAGGGTAAAATTGCCGAGATGGCTACCGGTGAGGGTAAGACCCTCGTTGCAACCTTGCCTGTATTCTTGAATGCGTTGGCCGGCAAGGGAGTTCATATGGTTACAGTGAACGACTACCTCGCAAAGCGTGATGCCGAGTGGATGGGTCCGATGTATCAGTTCCACGGCTTGTCGGTTGATTGTATCGACTCGCACCAGCCAAACTCGGAGGAGCGTCGCAATGCATACCTTGCAGATATCACCTTCGGTACAAACAATGAGTATGGTTTCGACTACTTGCGTGACAATATGGCGTCGTCGCCATCGGATTTGGTTCAGCGCAAGCATCACTTCGCCATTGTCGATGAGGTCGACTCGGTGTTGATTGACGATGCTCGTACACCACTTATCATCTCGGGTCCTGTACCAAAGGGTGAGGACCAGCTCTTCGAGGAGTACCGTCCTTCGATTGAGTACCTCTACGGTTTGCAGCGTGACTTCGTTACCAGCTTGGTGGCTGAGGCGAGAAAGTTGGCGGCCGAGGGCAAGATGGAGGAGATGGGAATCTTGACCTATCGTGCATATAAGGGTCTTCCAAAGTATAAGCCTTTGATTAAGTTCCTTTCGGAGCCGGGTATCAAGGTGCAGATGCAGAAGGTGGAGAATGTCTATATGGCGGACAACAACCGCCGCATGCCGGAGATTACCGATGAGTTGTTCTTCGTTATCGACGAGAAGATGAACTCGATTGAGCTCACCGATAAGGGCCACGAGGCGTTGTCGAAGCGTGTAGGCGAGGAGGGGTTCTTCGTATTGCCGGATGTAGGAGCCGAGATCGCCGAGTTGGAGCAGCAGGAGCTCTCGTTGGAGGAGAAGGCTCAGAAGAAGGATGAACTCTTGAATGACTACTCGGTTCGTTCGGAGCGAGTACATACCGTAAACCAGTTGCTCAAGGCCTACGCAATGTTCGAGAAGGATGTTGAGTATGTCGTGATGGACAACAAGGTGAAGATTGTCGATGAGCAGACAGGCCGTATCCTGGATGGTCGTCGCTACTCGGATGGTTTGCACCAGGCTATCGAGGCGAAGGAGCGTGTTAAGGTCGAGGCTGCAACGCAGACCTTTGCAACCATTACTTTGCAGAACTACTTCCGTATGTATCACAAGTTGGGCGGTATGACCGGTACTGCCGAGACCGAGGCATCGGAGTTCTGGAACATCTACAAGCTGGATGTTGTGGTAATTCCTACCAATCGCCCAATTTTGCGTAACGACTACGACGATATCCTCTATAAGACCAAGCGAGAGAAGTACAACGCTGTAATTGCGGAGGTTGTACGCCTTGTAGGTGAGGGTAGACCGGTGTTGGTTGGTACCACTTCGGTCGAGATTTCGGAGTTGTTGAGCCGAATGTTGAAGATTCGTGGTATCAAGCATAATGTATTGAATGCAAAGCACCACGCTCAGGAGGCACAGGTTGTTGCCGAGGCGGGTCGTCCGGGCCAGGTTACCATCGCTACCAATATGGCGGGTCGTGGTACCGATATCAAGCTCACCGATGAGGTGAAGGCTGCAGGAGGTCTTGCAATTATCGGTACGGAGCGTCATGAGAGCCGTCGTGTAGACCGCCAGTTGCGTGGTCGAAGCGGTCGTCAGGGAGATCCGGGTTCGTCGCAGTTCTTCGTATCGTTCGAGGACGACTTGTTGCGCTTGTTCGGTTCGGAGCGTATCGCAGCAATGATGGATAGAATGGGTATCCAGGAGGGCGAGGCTATTCAGGCCGGCATGATGTCGAGCGCAGTAGAGCGTGCTCAGAAGAAGGTCGAGGAGAATAACTTCGGTATCCGTAAGCGCTTGTTGGAGTACGATGATGTAATGAACTCGCAGCGTGAGGTTATCTACACTCGTCGTCGCAATGCGTTGTATGGCGAGCGTGTCGAGATTGACCTCAATAATGCTATGTACGACTATGTTGAGGCGTTCCTCAATGAGCACGAGGATTATGAGTTCGAGGAGTTCTCGTTCGACTTGATTCGTGAGGTAGGTTTGCAGCCTTCGTTCGATGAGGCTAAGTACAAGAAGGCTCGTCGTGAGGAGTTGGCAGAGTTGCTCGTTGCCGACTTGCAGGCATTGGTTGCTCGTCGTGCCAAGGCGGTTGCCGATACGGTACGCCCTGTGAGGACAAAGATCTACGAGGAGCGCAAGGATCACCTCTCGGACAAGATGTACTTCCCGCTCACAAACGGACACCTTGGCTACAATGTACCTGTAGAGTTGCAGCGTTGCAAGGATACCGATGGTGCAGAGATCTATCGTGTATTCTCGAAGGTTGTAATGTTTACCACCATCGACGATGCTTGGCGTGAGCACTTGCGTGAGATGGATGAGTTGCGCCACAGTGTACAGAATGCATCGTACGAGCAGAAGGATCCGCTCTTGATCTATAAGTTTGAGTCGTTTGGCCTCTTCGAGAAGATGTTGCAGAAGGTTAATCGTGAGGTTGTTTCAATCTTGTGTAAGGCCTATATCCCTGTGCAGCAGCAGAATCAGGAGTCGTTGGAGCGTGCTCGACAGAACAAGGCTAAGGTCGATGTAAACAAGTTGCAGGCATCTCGTATGGCAGCTGCAGCTGCAGCGGGTCAGGGCGACAAGTCGAAACCTGCACCTATTCAGGTGGAGAAGAAGGTTGGTCGCAACGAACTTTGCCCTTGCGGTAGCGGTAAGAAGTATAAACATTGTCACGGAAGATAACGATGGGAGCATACGCAGAGGAGAAACAGCGAAAATTGGACCTTCGCTACTTGAAGATGGCACGCATCTGGGCCGAGAACTCATATTGCGTACGCCGTCAGGTAGGTGCACTTATCGTTAAGGATAAGATGATTATCTCGGACGGATATAACGGAACGCCTTCGGGCTTCGAGAATATCTGCGAGAACGATATGGGTACGACCAAACCATATGTCCTTCATGCCGAGGCGAACGCCATAACAAAGGTTGCCAAGTCGGCAAACAATTGCGACGGTGGCACACTCTATGTTACGACATCTCCTTGTATGGAGTGCTCGAAACTGATTATTCAGGCCGGTATCAAGCGAGTGGTATTCTCGGAGAAGTATCACAATACTGAGGGTTTGGATATTCTCTCGAAGGTGGGTGTGGAGTTGGTGCATCTGCCACTTGAAGAGTAACATTTTTTTACACAACAATACTTAACTTTCTAAAAACAAACAATTATGAGTTTCTTAACAAATGAGAAGTTGACCATCGTCGGCGCAGCCGGTATGATTGGTTCGAACATGGCGCAGTGCGCTATGATGATGAAGTTGTCGTCTAACATCTGCCTCTACGATCCATTTGCTCCAGCATTGGAGGGTGTAGCAGAGGAGTTGTTCCACTGCGGTTTCGACGGCATCAACCTCACCTTCACTTCGGATATTAAGGAGGCTTTGACCGATGCTAAGTATGTAGTATCGTCGGGTGGTGCTGCTCGTAAGGCAGGTATGACCCGTGAGGATTTGTTGAAGGGTAACGCAGAGATCGCTGCAGAGTTCGGTAAGAACATCAAGCAGTACTGCCCAGATGTAAAGCACATCGTTGTTATCTTCAACCCTGCTGATATCACCGGTCTTATCACTTTGATCTACGCAGGTGTTAAGCCATCGCAGGTTACCACTTTGGCAGCTCTCGACTCAACTCGTCTTCGCAGCGAGTTGGCTAAGTACTTGAAGGTTTCGGCCGACAAGGTTATCAACCCTCGTACTTATGGCGGTCACGGCGAGCAGATGGCTGTATTCGCATCGACTACAACTGTTGACGGCACACCTCTCACCGACATCATCGGTACCGAGCGTATGCCACAGGCAGATTGGGATGCACTTCGTCAGCGTGTAATCCAGGGTGGTAAGAACATCATCGACCTCCGTGGTCGTTCGTCGTTCCAGAGCCCATCGCTCGTTTCGATCCAGATGATTGCAGCTGCAATGGGTGGCGAGGCATTCCGTTGGCCAGCAGGTTGCTATGTAAACAACGACGAGTTCAAGAACATTATGATGGCTATGGAGACTAAGCTCGACGCAAATGGTGTTGAGGTTCTCCCAGTTCACGGTACCGAGGAGGAGCACGCTACTCTCGTAGAGTCGTACAAGCACCTCTGCGCTCTTCGTGATGAGGTTATCGCAATGGGTGTTATTCCTGCAGTAGAGGATTGGCACAAGATCAACCCTAACTTGTAGTAAAATCGTTTTTAAGCAGCGTTTGCTGCGTTAAACTTCGGTAGCCGAGTTGCTCACATACGCCTTAGTATGCTGCGCACTCGGCTCCTTGTTTGCCTTGCAACCATCTGCTTAAATTCCGATTTGAATAGATGAAAGGATAGTCCACAAGGATTACCCTTTTCTATAGTTGCGAATTAAAAGAAATAGGTCGAGAAATCTCGACCTATTTCTCTATTTTGCCTTGGTGATGGAGTAGTCTGTACCCTCGGTGATTTGGGTTTCGGTATAGATGTTACCCCAGCGGTCTATCGCCTCCACCTTAATTTTGGCATCCTTATTCTTCAACTTGTATTGGTACATATGGTAGCA
>JAGBRY010000021.1 GCA_017632115.1 Alistipes sp.
GGCAAAGATTCGTACCTACAACTATCCGCAGGGCCGAATTACCGACCACCGCATCAACTATACGATCTACAACCTCTCGGCATTTATGGATGGCGATATCCAGGATTGCATCGACCACCTCATCGTAGCCGAGAATGCAGAGCGCTTGAAGGAGCAGGAGCTCGGATAAACTTGTTTATCAAATTGAGAATTGAGGATTGAGGATTAAGAATTATCTTCTCATTCTGCATTTTGCATTCTGCATTTTGCATTTTGTGTCTGCCACTGCGCAGACACAAAATCCTCTCTATATCGTAAACGGTGTGGAGATGGAGAGTGTGAAGCATATTGCAGAGGCTAATATCGAGCATATAGACCACCTCGAAGCCAACGAAGCTACCGTAGCAAAGTATGGCGAGAGGGCCAACAATGGCGTTATCATCATATCGCTCCGCTACGACAAGGAGGCGGAGTTTACGGGTGGTAAACCGCTTGTCGATTATGTTTCGGAACGAGTTAAGTGGCCCGATAATTATGGTGTAGCGAGGTTTGTTGCACGATATACCATCGGGGCTGATGGTTCGTTTCAGCTTGGTACAATACTCGAATCGACCGACTATCAACTCCGCAAACGAGTGATACGAGCACTGCAGGAGATGCCGAAATGGCATCCCGCAACCAAGCAGGGTAAGGCGGTCGAGAGCGAATATGTCTTGGCCGTACAACTCCCACGAGGAAAGGCAATGCCGAGAGAGCCCTATATCGTTATACGATAAATTGAGGATTGAGGATTAAGAATTGAGATATTTAATTTGAACTCAACACAACACATATCGTTGGCACAGTTGCAAGGTAGAATCTCCACCGCTTTGGCGGAGGCTCTTCCGTTGCCGGTATGGGTGAGTGCAGAGGTTGCCGATTTGAAGATAAACGCCTCAGGGCACTGCTATATCGAACTCATTGAGAAGGACGAGAAGTCGGGAACAACCTTAGCGCAAGCAAGAGCCACGATTTGGCGTTCACAGGTGATGAGCACCATAGGTCGCTTCGAACAGGAGAGCGGACAACGCCTTACAAAGGGTATGAAGATTCTCTTCAGAGCGACCGTTCAGCACCACGCCGTCTATGGAATGTCGTTGCAGATTCAGCAAATTGACGCAATGCACACCATAGGCGATATGGAGCGTCGCAAACAGCAGACTATCGAGCAACTACAGAAGGAGGGGGTATGGGATATGAACCGCCAACTTCCAATGCCGCTTGTAGTGGAGCGAGTAGCGGTGATTTCGAGTGCAACGGCAGCGGGCTATCAAGACTTTATGAAGGAGTTGGGTAGGAGCGCCTATCGTATCCGTACCGAACTTTTCGAGGCAACAATGCAAGGTGAGGCGTGCGATGAGAGCATCGTGGCAGCGCTATATGCCATAGCTAACCGTTTGGAGGAGTTCGATGCTGTGGCGATCATCCGTGGAGGTGGCTCGACCAGCGACTTGGAGTGCTACAACTCCTATCATCTCGCATTTGCCGTAACACAGTTTCCATTGCCCGTGTTGACGGGTATCGGCCACGACAAGGATACGAGCGTAACCGATATGGTGGCACACACACCACTGAAAACTCCTACGGCCGTAGCGTCGTGGATTGACCAACGAGCGGCCGACTTCGATGGAGCATTGGAGTATTGCGCCATCGCTTTGCGAGATATCTGCCGACAGGCCACACACTCGGCAGCGCTCCGTTTGGAGCACTTTTCGGCCGAGGTTCGCCATATTGCCGAGCGCACCCTGCAGAGTGAAGGACAACGCCTTGACGGCATAGCTACACTCGTAGCCAACTTTGCTCCTGAGCGCATATTCCGCCTTGGCTATGCCATAGCACGAAAAGAGGGCAAGGCGTTGCAAAGCGTTGAAGATGTGGCTATTGACGACACAATCAATATATCACTCGCCAACGGAGAAATTGAGAGTATAATAACAAACATAACAAAAAGCTGAGGGCCGAGGGCTAATAGCTAAAAGCTAAAAATATGACATATAAAGAGGCGATAACCGAGATTGAGGCGATTTTGAAGTCGCTCAGAGAGGAGCAAAATAGCATCGACACCCTCTCGGAGCGTGTAGCACGAGCAACCGAGCTTATTGCTCTCTGCCGAGAGAAACTCCGCAAGGCAGAAGCCGATGTAAATAGAATTATTGAGGAGTAAAAAGAGTTTTTAATTTATGAGGTCGTTCATAAAGTGGGCACTAAATCATCTGCCACGCACCTTCTTGCAGAGGGTTGCGGGATGGGGCGTGCCTATGCTTGGCCTGTGGTATGCCGGTCGTGGTCGCAAGTGCCCGATTTGCGGTAAACAGGTACGAGAGTTTTTACCTTACGGCTATGGCGTTTCTCGCCGAGATGCACTCTGCCCACGCTGCTTGGCGCTGGAACGACACCGCCTTTTGTGGCTCTATATCGAGCGAGAAACCGACCTCTTGAAAGGCTACCCTACACTTCTGCATATTGCCCCCGAGGTGGCTCTCAAGCGCAAGTTCGAGGAGCATTATGGCAAGGTCTACGGCTATCGCTACATCACCGCCGATTTGGAGAGCCCATTGGCGAAGATGCACTTCGATGTGCAGTCGATACCACTTGAGGATGAGAGCATAGATGTGGTTATCTGCAACCATATTCTCGAGCATGTCGAGGACGATAGGAAGGCTCTACGAGAGCTGCACCGCATACTCACACCGAATGGCTGGGGCGTGGTGCTCGTGCCACAAGACTACGAGCGTGAGGAGACCTTCGAGGATGACTCGATAACCTCGCCCGAGGAGCGTGCCCGCATCTTCGGACAGTACGACCACCGTCGCATCTATGGTCGTGACTACGCCCGTCGTGTTGCCGAGTGTGGCTTCGAGGTGGAGGAAATCGAATATGAAAACGCCCTTTCCGAAGAGGAGCGCAGGCAATATGCCACCGCCGGTGAGCGTTTGTATATTGTCTATAAGATATAAGCCATTGGCTACAAAACAGAGAGAGTTATGGAGAGGTATAATAAACTACGAGAGACCGTTGCGAAACAGTTTTCGGTAACAACCCAGGAGTTGGTTGATAAGGCTCTTCTGTTCGCTATGGAGCGAATGGAGGGCTTGACACGCTATGACGGTGCGCCTATGCTCGACCACGCAGCAGAGGTGGCTCATATCGTTGCCACCGAGGTAGGATTGGGCCGCAACTCGACCCTCGCTTCTATTCTGCACGATGTGGTGCGTATAGAGGCTAAGAAGGATGACGAGGAGAGCCTCGAGGCCCTACTCAGCACCATCCGCACCGAGTTTGGCGAAGAGGTTATCGGCATCGTTATGGGTTTGGCCAGCATCTCGGAGCTGAAACTCAACACCCACTCCGACCAGGCGTCGAACTTCCGAGATATGATTGTATCCTACTCGGAGGACCCTCGTGTCATCCTCATCAAGCTTGCTGACCGCCTCGAGGTGATGCGTTCGATAGCTATGTTTCCCGAGGAGAAGCGTCTGAAGAAGTCGTGGGAGTCGATGAACCTCTACGCACAGATTGCTCACAAACTCGGACTCTACAACATAAAGAGCGAGTTGGAGGATCTCTCGTTGGCGCAGCTCGAACCAGCCGACCACCGTCACATAACCGAGAAGTTGCGTGAGGGCGAGAAGGAGCGTTTGGACTTTATCGAGAAGTTCGTCGAGCCTATTCGCAAGGGACTCGATGCCGCAGGCATAAAGTATCACATAAAGAGCCGTACCAAGTCGGTATACTCCATCTGGAACAAGATGCGCAAGCAGAAGGTGCCATTCGAAGGGGTATACGATATCTTTGCTATTCGCATCATCATCGACTGTCCGCAGCCACTCGAGAAGGCACAGTGTTGGTTGGCATACTCCATCGTGAGCGACTTCTACACCCCAAATACCGACCGCATGCGAGATTGGATCTCGATTCCGAAGTCGAATGGTTACGAGTCGTTGCACACTACCGTAGCGGCAGGCGACGGCAAGTGGGTGGAGATTCAGATTCGTACCGAAAGAATGGACAATATCGCCGAGCTGGGTATTGCAGCCCATTGGCGTTACAAAGGTGTAAATCAGGGTGCACAGACCAGCGAAAAGTGGTTGCAGCGTCTGCGTGAGTTGATGAGCGAAACCAAGGAGGATATTGCCGAGCGATTCGATGCAAAACCAGCCTCCGGCGAGATTTTCGTCTACACACCAAATGGTGATATCCGCAAATTGCCTGAGGGGGCTACCGTGTTGGATTTTGCATTCGATATTCACTCGAACTTGGGTTGTACCTGCTCGGGAGGTAAGGTAAATGGCCGTGCCGTGCCTATCCGAGAGCAGTTGAGCAATGGAGATATCGTCGAAATTCTCACCCAGAAGAACCAGCAGCCAAAGGCCGATTGGCTCAACTTTGTGGTAACGCAGAAGGCGAAGCAGAAGATCAAGTCGGTAATTCGTGAGGAGCAAGCCAAGAGTGCAAACCTCGGTCGTGAGGAGTTGGAGCGCAAACTCAAGAACTGGAAGATTACAAAGAGTATCGATGAGGTGGTTGCCTACCTCCGCAAATACTACAAGCAACGCACCGGAACAGCCCTCTACGAACTTATTGCCGAGGAGAAGATTGACTTGGCAGTCGTGAAGGATATTCTCGGAAAGTGGCTCTCGGGCGAGGCTGACGAGGAGCGTCGTGCAGCCGAGGCTGAGGCTGAGGCTCGCCGCAGAGCAACTGCTGCAACCTCGATAAAGCAGTCGAGCGATGCGCTGGTTATCGACGAGAGCATCAACAACATCGTCTACAAACTTGCCAAGTGTTGTAACCCTATCAAGGGCGACGATATCTTTGGTTTTGTAACCATAAATACGGGTATTACAATCCACCGCACCGACTGCCCTAACGCAAAGCGTATGCGTGAGCAGTACCCATATCGTGTGATGGAGGCGAAGTGGCGTGAGAGCGCTCAGGGTGCATTCCGAGTAACGATTGCCATCACCGCCAACGACTCGGCAGGCTTGGTGAACCAGATTACCGAGGTTGTAAGCCGAGATATGAAGTTGAATATCCGTTCGATCAACCTCAACTCAAGAGGCGACGGCACGGGCGTGGGAACAATCAGCGTCGAGGTACCTTCGGTAAATGTGGTCGACATGCTCATCTACGCCATAATGCGTATCAAGGGTGTACAGCGAGCATATAGAGTGAAGAACTAAACCAATTAAAAAGTATAACAATGAAGAATTTTTCGAGATTTCTACTCTTTGCAGTAGTGGCAATTGCCGTTGCATCGTGTGTAAAGACGAAGCGTAGCGGAAACCCAATTATCGAGGGTTGGTACGCCGACCCCGAGTGTGTAATCTTTGGCGACACCTACTATCTCTACCCTACCTGGTCGCAGAAGTTCAAAGATCAGCTACACTTCGACGCCTTCTCGTCGAAGGATCTCGTGACCTGGACAAAGCACGAACGCATTATCGACAACACCGAGATTAAGTGGCACAACAAGGCATTGTGGGCTCCATCCATCATCGAGAAGGAGGGTAAGTACTACCTTATGTTCTCGTGCAACGATGTTCACGAGGGCGAGATTGGCGGTATCGGCGTAGCGGTGGCAGATAACCCTGCAGGACCATTCAAAGACTATCTCGGCAAGCCACTCATCAACGAGATTATCAACGGTGCGCAGCCTATCGACCAATTCGTATTCAAGGATACCGATGGCACCTACTATATGTATTATGGTGGTTGGAAGCACTGCAACGTATGCAAGCTCAACGACGACTTCACCGGCTTCGTTCCATTCGAGGATGGCGAGATATTCAAGGAGGTTACCCCTGGCGAGTATGTCGAGGGACCATTTATGTTTATCCGTAACGGCAAGTACTACTTTATGTGGTCGGAGGGTAAGTGGACACGAGATAACTATCGTGTGCAGTATGCCATTGCCGACGGCCCTCTCGGCCCATTCGAGCCTCGTGGTGTGATTTTGCAGACCGACGAGAATATAGGCACAGGCGCAGGTCACCACTCGGTAATTCACAACCCTCGCAGTGGCAAGTACTACATCGTATACCACCGTCACCCAATTGGAGCTACAAGTGGTAACGACCGTCGCACCTGCATCGACGAGATGCACTTCGACGAGGAGGGCAATATCCTCCCCGTGAAGATGACCTTCGAGGGTGTCGAGGCTGACCCATTGAAGTAATAGCATACCTACAATAGAATACGAGGCGACTTTTTCAGTCGCCTCGTATCTGTTTTTGACGGGTGGCAAAACTACCTCTTGTACTGCATTACCCAATCAAGACGCTCCGAGGTGAAGGCCTCACGGCAGAGATCCTCACGAGAGCCAATCTGAATAATCTCCTCCTGCAGGAGACCTCCCGCCTCGTGTACCAAGTCGGCAAAGGTATCGAGTGCCATCGACACAGCATAAATATCGCTTTCGCCCTTGACCAACATCACAGGAGTCTTGGCAATCTTCGATGGTGAGATTGTATCATCCGGATCGGCTGCCACAATCATTGCGCTTGCGAACATATCGGGATAGTCGTTCAACATACGCCATACACCACCGCCACCGGCCGGCTTATAGGCATCGGAATAGCCCATAATATAGATTCGGGAGGTGTCGATACCGGGTTGCTTCTTGATATACTCGTCGAGTGTAGCTTTCAACAATTCCGACATACTCAAACGAGCAAGCTTTGCAGGGTTCTCATCCCACTCCGAGCCTGTAGGGCACTGTGGAGCCAGCATTATAACCTTGCGATTGGAGATGTTGAGATTGTGCCAAATTTTGATCATCGCATCTTGGTGAAGTTGCGATTTATTGTCCGAGCCATTGGCATACTGACCATGTAGAACTACCACCAATGCAGCATCTTCAGCGGCTGAAGCATGAAGATGGCTCTCCTGATAGTTGAGTGTCTTGCCATCAACAGAGAAACTTCCGGTCTTGAAGTATTGGTCAATTATAGTGGGTACCTCCGGAGTCTCGCCATTATCAGTTGTACATTGTAGCGACAGGGTTGCTACAGCAAGTAAAAGCGCTAAAAGTCTGAAATTCGTTCTCATATAGGTAAAAGTTTTAAGTTGTTCTTCTACCTTATAAGATAGCGAAAACCGATAAAGGTTAAATTTATCGAACTATTTTTCTTGATTAGCCACTACAACCCCACCACAAGGCTACGAGAGCCGATGTTGAGCATCGCCACCAACTCCGACATCGAGGCATTGTAACTCATTGCGATATATGGCGGACGAGAGAAACCTGAACGACACTCACTAATATAGGGATGCAGTTGCTCGGGCATAACACTCGACATATCCATCAGCAGATGGGCATAGCGAATTGAGAGTGGCACCTCGTGGAGATTCGGAAAGAGTATCGGTGCGTGGTGAGTATCGGAGGAGATATGAACATTTACAAAGAGGGTGTTTCCATCGCTCGTACCCGTTGCTTGCAGACGATGCGCTGCACTGCGCAACATATCGTAACCCGCATCCGACGCCTCGCCATCGGTAACATTGAATACCAATGGCGGAAAACTATCTCGATTCTCCTCTCGGGCACACCACTCTGCAACAAGATTTGTTACCGTGCAAATCATCTTGTGCATAGGTGTGGCTCCTTGCGCACAAGGTTTAACCCACTGCGACACCTCCTCTTGGAACGAGTGTGTGCCACCTCGCAAAGTCCTATAGCCGAGAGCATAGGTTGTGCGAGGAACCTCTCTGCCGGCCAACATAGTTACAGGATAGAAGGTCATCTCCTCACCCAGCAACGAATACACCCTATCGCCCGAATAGCCCACCAAGGCGATATCGTAGTAGTGACGATAGCCTCCGTCACGATGCGAACGCATCACCAACTCGTCGATAAGGCGACCGACAACCATCGACACAACTTCGGCCTTAGAGAGATCCCAGCCATTCAACTCCATACGACCACTCATCGAGCACGATTGGTCGATGGCTATAACTATAGCCGCACGATGACGGCGTGTAATCTCTTGCGTATACATACCCTAAATTTTCGCTATGCGACCATCTCTATATATCACAAACTCGCCATCCTCACGCACAATGCGGGTTGCTCCATTACGAAAAGGTTTAATCCCAAGGCCTCGACCACATGTTATGGCAACCTTGCCACTCGTATCCACAAAGTGCCATACATCGCCCACCTTGACCAAAGCCAACCCCTCGCTAAACTCGAAAGCCAAATCGTAGAGCGGCGGTATAACAAAACGCCCCTCCACGCAAAAGCCCCAATAGCCATTATAGTATGCAAGCGTCGGTACAGCCGAGGATTCCACCTCGCAAGTTCTCGCCTCGAGCAGACTCTTGAGCGAAGGCAACGATGGAGTTGGAGAGTGTAGTAATCTGGCGATACGATAGTGACGAACATCGCCATGCTCCGCAAAGATCTGCTCTATTCTATCCAATACCTCATCCTTATTTGCAACGGCCAGGTCGGGGCGAATATGCAGATAGTCGCTAGTCGAAAGATCTTTCCCGATTGACGAGTCCAACGACAGCGCCGCCAGAACGGTCGTAATAAGAGCTATAGGATAGTCGTCTATATCTCGGTCAAAATGGTTTCTATCTCGCAAGGGGTGCTGGAATTGACGAGTGCCAATCTCCACGCAATCATCCACCGTAAAACCCTCACAATACATAGCATCGAAATCTATCAGGTGAAGTCCGTCGTGCGAAAGGATTATATTTTCGGGTTTTAGGTCACCATGTGCCCACTTCTCGCCAAGCAGCGATAGAGCCAACTCCTCGAACATCTGCGACAGAGCCTCCATCTTGACGGGTTTATGGTACAACTTCTCAATCTTGCTCTGCAGCGACTCTCCCTCATACCAATCGCACAGCACCACATCGGCAAGACAATACTCCCTATCACTCGAATTTACGAGCAGTTCCTTCGGATAGTAGCGCTCGCCATATATCGCCTGTAGGTTTGGATTGTGGTGCATATAGACACGCATAGCCATCTTGCGACCCTCACACATCACCTCGAAGACAATCACCGAGTTTCCGACCGAGCAACGCAACCTGTCACCACCTCCCTCTTCATAAATAGGGTATATCCGTCGAGAGCTAAGCGTTCTCGACATCATTTCGAGATGTTTTACCGACAATATGTATTGTGCGACCGACGATATCATATAACAAATATACTAAACACTATATAAAATTACAATATAATAGATGAAAAAATATGAGCCACCCTCGAGGGATGGCTCATTATCAAAAATCTATTTGCCAGACTATTTTGTAGCAATCTCGTTTACGAGAGCATTTACCTCGTCGAGGAATGCACGCCACTCATACGAAGCGTCGTTGAGATTGAGAGCACGCATCTTTGCAAGCTCAGCCTCGAGCGGAACAAGCACCTCGGGCTTGTCAGCATACTTCGCACGGAGGGTGTGAATCTTCTCGTACAACTCTACACCGTCTATCAAACGCTCGAAACGAACCGACGAACGAGCTCCCGGATAGACGATAAAGGTATCGCCCGATGCCCAATAGCGGAAACGAGAATCGTACTCAGGGCGTGCCGGCCACGAGTTGTAAGCCCAACGCAACATACCGTCATAATCGTGTGCTACAGCATAGAGGCAGAGCAACGCCGACTCATATGGCTGAGAGTTGGTAAATGCGTTAGGGAAAAGTGTACTACAGCATACATAGAAGGTCGAAATATCGCCATTTGCACGGCGTGACGCAATCTCATCCATAGCCATAACCGAGTGCTTCTGACCTACGCAAACATCACGCATATTGGCGTAACGCTTGTATGAGTCGTGATTATCAGCCATAGCAAAGCCAAGTTCAGGAGCATACTTTGCAATCATAGCTGCTGCTACATCCATATCCTCTGGCTTGCGCTCGTCGATTGCCATATTTGTCATATGCAACCAACCCTTCTCACGAAGGTGAGCCGAGAAATCGGTGAGGAATGGACCCCAAACCTTCTCGTACTTATCCTCCTGCGGAGTGGTCGAGATCTTGCGGTTGCGATTATCCTTTGCTCCGGTGCGCATATCCTGATAGTCGATAGTGCACTTGCCCCAAGGCAACATTCCGTAGCAGTTAATCTGCTTGTCGATACCGAGCGAAATCATAAACTCTACCCACTTGTCGAAGCGAGAGTAGTCGTACTTCCATACATCGTTGTCGTAGAGTGACCAATAGATCATTGGCTCGTAGTCATCGAAACACTGATACTGCCAAGGATCACGGTTGAGAGTTGCAGTGATAACCTTCTGACCTGCGTCAGCCAACATCTGCATCAACGGACGCATAGCCTCGTAGTGCTCCTCGCTCCACAAATCGACACCCTCTGCACGAGCTACAGCCGATGGGTGCTGCCACAAGTCGAGGTGGAACTTCCAATCTGCAGGCTTTGCCAACTCCTGGTCGATAACCTCAATCTCCAATGGGAGTTTCTCCGAGCCAAGACCGCAACGAGAGATCTTTACGGTAGCCTTATAAACACCGGGCTTTGCATCGTGAGGAACAGCCACCGAAATCCAAATTGGACGAGTGGTATTCTCCTCAATATCCATTGCCTCGAGGTTATCGAGCATATCGGCCTGCAAAATTGCAGGATGTCCATTAGGACGGCCGCAAAGACACGACTTGTCCACCTTGTCGGCAATAGTATAGCGCACAAAATGAGCCTTAGCAATCGAAGCAGGAAGGGTTGCGCCATCAGCTACAAAGTCCGAAATCTCACACTCTACACCTTTGAGATCCTTTGTAGTCCAAAGTACCACCTGGGCCGACACCTTCTCGCCCCTCCAAGCAGTTACCTTATACTCATCGGTGAGGTTCTGAGGCACTAAGCTACGAGAGTATACCAAGTCGGGAGTACCCCAAGCGGCGTGCATGCCACCCTTAACATCATCCCAGGCCTCCTTTGCTCCGTCGCACAATGCAACCGGATCGGCAGCCTCCTCGAAAGTTTCAACAGTCTTGCAGGTGCAACCCGTGAGTGCAACAACCGCAACGACCGAAATAAACGAAAAAATTCTCTTCATCTCTTTTTTGGTTAATATGGTTAATGAGTTACTGCAAAGGTAAAACAATTTTATGAAAATTACACCTTTTACCTTATATTATATATACAAGGTGCTTTACAATAAAAAAGAGGGCCTCCGCAAAGGCCCCCTCTTTTCTGCATCGAATGATAGTCCTAATAGTTGAGAACCTTCGACGATGCGTATGACAATTTCAAGGCGTTGGCACGACGAAGCTCCTGCTTAACATCGGCCACAACACCCATCTTGGTATTCTCATCAGCCTTCAAACATACGGTCATCGAAGCACGGTCCGACTCGTTGAGGTTGTCACGCTCACCTGCGATAAAGTCCAGGATGTCCTTTGTCGTCTTGTATGAGTCGTTCAACTGAATACGAGGAGCAGTACCGAACTTTGCCTGCATATTCAAAGATGGAGTACCAATGTGGATATACGATACCAAGTTCTTCTTCTCGAGCTTCTGAACCTCGGTAGCCTCAGGCAACTTATAGGTCACCATCAACTCCTGATCACGCATCGAAGTCGAAAGCATAAAGAAGAACAAGATGATATAAACGACATCGGGAAGCGATGTTGTCGACATAGCGGGCACTTCACGCTCGCCCTTTTTCTTCATTACTGCCATAATTACTTCATCATTTTGCGTGGCTCAGCCTCCGAAATCTTCATTGGAATCGCCTTAGTTATTACTTTGCGCTCAGCCTCATCAAGGTCTGCAAACTTCTTACCGAACTTTGCCATTGCTACCTCGTCACGCACCTCGTTGAAGGCACGAGTAAGCTCGTTCTGAACCTGGATATAACGCTGATAACTTGTATCACGAGTGTTCTGCAACGAAATCACACCCTCGCTGACAGGATATGCCCACTTCGAACCATCCGGCATCTCGATATCGGTAACCTTCTTCTCCGGAAGGTCCTTATCATCGAGCGGGTTAAGGATAAACTCCTTCGCCTTGTCCTTCAAAGCGTCCAACGAGATCACCTTACCACCTGCCATAATGTTACCCGAACCGGCAACGAACACCAAGAGAAGGTTTCGCTCCTTCACCTTGATATCCTCCTGCTTCACATTCGGATCTGCCATTGGAGGCAACACACGCACGATACCTGTGTCGATATCCATTGTGGAAACCACAAGGAAGAAGATCAGCACGGTAAATGCGATATCCGCTTGCGATGAGGCGTTGATTTCAGGTGCTTTTTTATTTTTAGCCATAAAAATCTACTACTTTAATGCGTTGCGTACCTCGCCGGCGATTGTTACAAGGATTGCAGCAGCTGCTACAATGTAAGTAACAATAATACCTGTCTCAGAGATTGCCAAATCGAACGGATTATCGAAAACACCACCTGCCGAGTTTGGAATAACCAAACCGTCGTGGCTCAAAGCTACACCGAGAGCAGCACCTACTACAACTATTACGATTGCAGTAGCGATAAGCGTATTCTTCAATCCCGCAGGATGGGTAATCGTACCCTTAATGGCCGCACAGATGACGCTAACAACTGCTACAACGAGCAATGCATAGCCCCATAAGAGGTTCCAACTGATGGCAACTTCTGCACCGCCCGAAACCACTGCCCAGCCAACGAGTGCAAGGGTGATTACGAACAATGCCACCATCAACATATTCAACTTCTTTTTCATATTCGTTTGTGTACGATTATTCGTTAATCAAAATTATTTCTTGCTGTAAGCAGTCAAGATATCGGTCAAAGTGATCGAAGCATCCTCCATCTCGTTAACCATACCGTCGATCTTAACGATAACATAGTTGTAGAACACCTGGAGAACCATTGCAGCGATCAAACCGAGGAGGGTTGTCAAGAGCGCAACCTTCATACCACCTGCTACGAGTGCCGGGCTGATATCACCTGCTGCCTGGATAGCATCGAACGACTGAACGAGACCAACAACGGTACCCATAAATCCGAGTGATGGCGAGAGCGAGATGAACAACGACAACCAACCAAGACCCGACTCCATCTGACCTGTCTGAACCGAACCGTAAGATACAACTGCCTTCTCAACTGCATCGAGACCCAAGTGGTAACGATCCAAGCCCTGATAGTAGATCGAAGCGATCGGACCCTTAGTGTTGCGGCAAAGCTCCTTAGCTGCCTCTACGCCACCCTCGTTCAAAGCAGCCTCAACCTGTGCGATGAACTTCTTGGTGTTGATAGTCGAGAGCGAAAGGAAGAGGATACGCTCGATAGCGATAGCCATACCGAGTACCAATACAACGAGGATAGGGAGCATCCATCCCCAACCACCCTCGAGGAACTTCTGCATGAGAACATAGTGAATCGAATCACCAGCGATCTCTGTCTCTGCGTCGAGAACTGCCTCAGCTGGAGCCTCAACAGCCTCTACTACCTCGGTTGCAGGCTGCTCTGGGGTTGCAGTAGCGGCCTCCTGTGCGATTGCAGTGCTGAATGTCATTGCAGCAGCTGCCAAAACCAAAAATAATTTTTTCATAGTTTTTAATGAATTAAAAATTTGTTTGTTGTGTTTTATGTGTTTTTAGTAAAAAATTTCCCTCTCAGTTATTTTGTCGGCCATATAGCATACATTCCGAAAACCGCCCCAAAGTTTTGTGTCACAAATAATTAGCCACTAAAACCTCCTTATTGGCGCCCAAAATACGACATATTACAGTCCGAAATATAGAACTTTTTTTTTGTTTTTGCAAACTCTGCGATTTTTCTGCATCTAAATTTTCAGCATTTACGGGATATTTATTACCTTTGCAAAGTGGGAAAGAGCAATGGGACTAATAAGACCCATGTGAGCATTTCGTTATCCGAAGAGCAGTGCAAAAAGAGTCAATCGGAACGATTTACAGTGCAACGAGCAAATTTCCCAGAGGGTGAAATCGAAGGCGATTGAGGAAATTTTGTGCGTTACGCAGTGGCGGAAAGCGGAGCATACTTGGCGTATGTGAGCATTTACGACGCAAGTAAGGTACAAAATTTACCAATCGGAACGATTTACAGTGCAACAAGCAAATTTCCCAGAGGGTGAAATCGAAGGCGATTGAGCTATTTTTGTGCTAAACAAGGGAACGAAAGCGCAGCATAGCAAGCCTATGTGAGCATTTCGTTATCCGAAGAGCAGTGCAAAAAGAGCCAATCGGAACGATTTACAGTGCAATGAGCAAATAGATAACAAACAAAAAAATAAAAACATTATGGAGAGAATTAAAGTTTTGATTATTGGTAGTGGCCCTGCGGGATTTACCGCTGCAATTTATGCTGCTCGTGCAGCTTTGAACCCTGTTTTGTATGAGGGTATTGAGCCGGGCGGACAGCTCACCACAACCACCGAAATCGAGAACTTCCCGGGTTATCCGGAGGGTATTAGAGGTACTGAAATGATGAACGACTTGCGTGCTCAGGCGTTGCGTTTGGGTGCAGATGTTCGCACAGGTATCATCACAAATATAGAGACCTCGGAGCGTCCGTTCAAGGTTACGATCGACAACGAGAAAGAGATTGAGGCAGAGGCAGTTATCATCTGCACAGGTGCTTCAGCAAAGTATCTCGGCTTGGAGTCGGAGTTGAAGTTCCGTGGTATGGGAGTGAGTGCTTGCGCCACTTGCGACGGTTTCTTCTACCGCAAGCAGGATGTAGCAGTTGTAGGTGGTGGTGACACCGCTTGCGAGGAGGCTACCTATCTTGCATCACTTTGCCGTCAGGTATACCTCATCGTTCGCAAGCCATTCCTTCGTGCATCGAAGGCTATGCAGGAGCGAGTTTTCAATACTCCAAACATCAAGGTTTTGTTCGAGCACAACACCGTAGAGGTATTGGGCGATATGGACGGAGTGACCGGAGCACGCCTTCGCAAGGGCGACGGTGAGGAGTACGATATTGAGATTTCGGGCTTCTTCCTCGCTATCGGTCATCACCCTAACACAGAGTTGGTTAAGGGCAAGGTTGAGCTCGATGAGCAGGGTTATATTGTAGTTGAGCCGGGCACCTCGAAGACCTCAGTTGAGGGTATCTTTGCAGCGGGCGATGTGCGAGATCCACACTACCGTCAGGCTATTGTAGCGGCAGGTTCGGGTTGCATTGCTGCACTCGACGCAGAGCGTTGGCTCGCTTCGCAGAGATAAGAGATTTGGATGTAGAGGCGTTAGAGAAGCAGTATTGGGATGAACTTTACGGGAATAATAGTTGGTCTTGCAACATTCTTGGTAATCGGGCTCTTTCACCCGATTGTAATCAAGGCGGAGTATTACCTCGGTACAAAGTGCTGGTGGGCCTTCTTGATTGTAGGCATCGTATTCTGTGTTCTGTCAATTATCGTTGATAATTTGATTGTTTCGACCATACTTGGTGTTACAGCCTTCTCGTCATTCTGGAGCATTTTGGAGTTGAAAGAGCAGCGAGAGCGAGTACGAAAAGGGTGGTTTCCAAAGGGTCCGGGACATAAAGAATAGAGATGATTTCGGTAACAATTTTAGGTGCTTCATCGGCGAAGCCAACCGTAAACGGTCACCCTTCGGCACAGGTGGTAAACTGCAATGAGCAGTACTACTTGGTCGATGCCGGCGAGGGTGTGCAACAGCAGATGTTCCGCTGTGGCATAAACCCGTTGCGGTTGCGAGGAGTCTTCATTTCGCACCTGCACGGCGACCACTGCTTTGGCATCTTTCCGCTTATCTCAACACTCGGCCTCTACGGCAAAAAGACACCTCTAACTATCTATGCGCCAAAGCCTTTTGGCGAGATTTTGGAGTGTCATATGCGCTACTTCGACAAGGAGCTACCGTACGAAGTAGAGTGGGTGGAGGTCGACACCACAAAGCACCAAATAATTTTTGAAAATCGCTCATTGGAGGTGTGGAGCATTCCGCTTCGCCACCGAGTGCCTACCTCGGGTTACCTCTTCCGTGAGAAGCCATTGCCACGCAATGTCGATAAGTTCGCAATCGAGCGTTGGGGCTTGTCTATCAAGCAGATTGTGGCAGCTAAGGAGGGCGAAGATATCGAGTTGGAGGATGGCACTATCCTGCCAAACGAGAAGATAACATTCGTGGCACATCCTCCGCAGTCGTACGCCTACTGCTCCGACACAAATCGCTCGGGTGCAGTTGCAAAATATGTTGCGGGGGTAGATATGCTCTACCACGAAGCGACCTACGGAGCAGACCATCAGCGAGAGGCAAAGGAGCGAGGACACGCCACCTCGGTGGATGCGGCAAAGACCGCCGTGGCAGCGGGGGTGAAAAAGTTGCTGATTGGCCACTTCTCCTCACGCTACAAGGACAAAGAGCCACTTTTGGCAGAGGCGAGAGCAATTTTTGAAAATACCGAAATCGCCACCGAAGGCGAAGTCTATAAGATATAAAAAGCCAATGGCTAATGGCTAAAAGCTAATAGTCCTAAAAATATGATTACAAGAGCAGAAATACTTGATATTAAGGCACTTGCTACCAAGCAGGGGCGTGAGGAGCAGGGCGCATTTATCGCCGAGGGCGAGAAGTTGGTAGGCGAAATTCGCAACTCGTCGCTCCACATTCGTCGCATCTTGCAGACCAAGCCTATATTTGCCGAAGGCGAGCTGATTTCAGAGAAGGAGATGGAGCGCATCTCGCAACTCAAAACGGCAAATTCGGTCTTGGCGGTTGTGGAGTTGCCAAAGAGCCGACTTGCATCGGTAAAGCCCGATAAGAACCTCGTTTTGGCTCTCGATAGAGTGCAAAATCCGGGAAATCTCGGCACCATCATCCGCCTTGCCGACTGGTTCGGAATCTCGGATATTGTCTGCTCGGATGATAGTGCCGACTGCTTCAACCCAAAGGTTGTGCAGGCTACGATGGGTGCAATTCTGCGTGTAAAGGTGCACTATACAAATCTCTCGCAATGGCTTGCCAACCAGCACAATACAAAGATTTACGGAACCTTCCTCGAGGGCGAAAACATCTACTCGGCCAAGCTCGACAAGAGTGGCGTAATCGTTATGGGCAACGAGGGACAGGGCATATCGTCGGAGGTTGCTACAACCGTTTCGCACAAACTCCTTATTCCGCCATACCCTGCCGACCGTTGTGGCTCGGAGTCGTTGAATGTGGCGGTGGCTACCGCAGTTATCTGTTCCGAATTTAGAAGAAGATAAACCGCTATGCTACTGCAAGATAAACTTAAAAATTACCGCCTTATTCTCGCATCGGCATCGCCACGCCGTCGTGAGTTGCTCGCTGCATGCGACCTCGACTTCGTATTGGCTGACAAGTTTGAGTGCGAGGAGTGCTACCCTGCCGACCTCGCCACCGACAAGGTTGCCGAGTACCTTTCGCAACTCAAAAGCAACGCCTATCCTCATGCTCTTGAAGAAAAAGATATCCTTCTCACTGCCGATACGGTGGTGATTTTGGGCAATAAAATTCTCGGAAAGCCCCACTCGGAGGAGGAGGCCGTCGAGATGATTTCGTCGCTCTCGGGTGCAACCCACAAGGTTGTTACAGGCGTTACGCTCCGCACCGCTAAGCAGACCATTTCATTCTCGGCAGAGAGCCTTGTTTCGTTCCGCACGCTCGAAGCGGAGGAGGTACGCTACTATGTAGAAAAGTATCGCCCGCTCGATAAAGCGGGCGCATACGGTATTCAGGAGTGGATCGGTTATATCGGCATCGAGGGTATCGAAGGCTCCTTCTACAATGTTATGGGCCTACCCGTACAGCGCCTCTATTCCGCACTCAAAGAGTTGATTTAGAGCCTATTCCGATTTTTTTAGTTCTTCGATTTGGCGCAGCAAATCCTCGGCTGTGCGAAGTGTTCGTTTGTGGATACGCAGACCGATGATACCTCCAATGACAGCACCGAAGATGCCGCTTCCGCTAATGATAAACATCATTGTCAAATCTTCGTGCGCCATCGTCTGATATATCTCGTACTCCCACCAGCCAAACCACACTACCACAATCGGAATAGAGAAGTAGTGCCAATTTTTGTAGATTTTGCGCATTCGTGAAACCTCCTTATAGACCGTAATCAGGTCACCCGAATAGATATCACGCTTGCGAAGGCGGAAGTGGCTGATAATCATCGACACGAAACTGATCAAAAAGAGTGCCGAGGTTGCAATGCAAAAGGCGGTCGAATGGCCCATTCTCTGGAAATTAAGATATCCCAACGGTATCATTATCAAGCAGACAACACACATCCAGATAGCACTCCTATTTATCGAGGATAGTTTGCCGGATATAGCCTCTTTTATCAAGCGGTCGTTGATAATCTCCTGTGTGTCAAGTTGTTTTTTGAGGGTTGCAAGTTGCTCACGCATCTCCAAAATCTCGTTTATCTCGTTGTTCATAGGTCAAAAAGTTTATTCGTTCGACATATTTTTAAGTTGTTCTCGTATGCGTACAAGGCGCACCGATACATTCTTGGCAGATATTCCGACGATGGCACCAATCTCCTCGTAAGAGAGGTTTTCGAGCCACAGCAGAATGATCGCTCGGTCGAAAACGCCCAACTTACCGATGCGGCTGCGGAGCATCTGCACCTGACGAGTATCGTCATCGGTGTCGGCAAAGAGGTTGATCTTCATATCGAGGTGCACTGAATCGGCTCTACGACGCTTCTTGCGGTCAGCACTGATGCAGGTGTTGAGCGAAATGCGATATATCCACGATCGTAGTGCACTCTCGCCACGGAATGAGTCAAGCCCCTGCCACAGAGCAATCAATACCTCCTGGAAGAGGTCCTCAACCTCCTCCCTGTCGGCGGAAAACATATAGCAGACCGTATAGATGGTGGTCTTGTTCTCCCGCACAATTTCGGTAAACTCTTTTTCGGAAATTTTCATCTTTTCTGTTGCTTTTTTACCTATTAGACGCACAACTATAGCACAAAACTACAAAAAAATGTGAAAAAATTGCAGTTTGAGTTGTAAATCAAAAAATTATTCTTACCTTTGCACCGCTGAACCGCTCGAAAGAGCATCGGCAGAAGCCCAGATGGCGGAATCGGTAGACGCGCTGGTCTCAAACACCAGTAGGTTCACCCCTGTGCCGGTTCGACCCCGGCTCTGGGTACGAAAAAGAGGAAGATGAAAGTCTTCCTCTTTTTTCGTTTACCCTTCGCCGGGGTCGTTGCTCCTGTGGCGGCTCGGCAGACTTGTCTGCGCTCTGTAAATGTGCAGTGTTGCTGCGCAACATTAGAATCTTAATTGAAAATCTTATGTTCAAACAAGTTTGACATCGGCTTTTCAATCAAGCTTCCAAACCTTCGGTTTTATGCACATTTCATCCGCTCGGTCTGCTCTCGCCTGCTGCGGACCTTCGACCCACGATATTCCCAATTATGGGCAGGTGCTCTTCGTTATAAAACAGCACACTCAAAAAATCTAACAAATTTATAATTTGAAATTTAACTTTTTCTTATTATCTTTGTCTTACATACAAGATTAACCTTCTTGAACTTATGGGACTGAAAATATACTCTTCGGCTATTGACCTCTGCAGTGGAGTGGCAAACGGCATCGAAAAGTCATTTGTCGGCATACCTGCCGACAGTGTATGTGGAGTTGTTTGTTGCGGTGTGAGCGACACCACCGACTACCACCATCTACTTGGCGAGATAAAATCCGCCATCTACGCCTCGTTGGGCAAAAAAGTGCCCGTAACCCTTATTCCTCAACATCTCCTACCCGAAGGTGGACTTGCCATCGAGATCTATGCACTCGAGGGGAAGACCTCATTCCAAATCAAGGAGCACAACGGTATATGTTACGGCATCACAGAGAGTGCAGAGGAGAAGATGCTCTTCGTAGAGGGCATTCCTGCCAGCGACTTCTCCGACAAGGTGGCACATCAGAGCAGAGAGGTCTTTGCAAAGCTCGATTCGCTCCTTTCGGCCTACGACTTCGAGGTGAGCGACATTGTGCGTCAATGGAACTACATCGGTAACATCGTATCTTACAAAGACGGCAAGCAGAACTACCAGGAGTTCAACGACGCACGCTCTGTCTACTACGCAAAGAGCGAGTGGAAAAACGGCTATCCGGCAGCAACAGGTATCGGCTCGACCGACGGCATAATCGTTGGAGGTATTGCCTTCAAGAGAGTCGACGGCACAGGCGTCTATCCTATCGACAACCCATTGCAGATTGCAGCACACATCTACTCAAAGAGTGTACTTATCGACAATGCGGCAGACGCCGTGAAGAGTACACCTAAGTTCGAGCGAGCAAAGCTTATCGAGTGTGCGGGTGGTGCCTACTGCTTCGTATCGGGCACGGCAGCTATTCGTGGCGAGGAGAGCGTAGACCCTACATCGGCTCGATTGCAGACAATCAAGACAATCGAAAATATCGAATATCTCGTATCGAAGGAGAATCTGGTTCGTTTCGGATGTGAGCCTTACGAGTTGAAATATGCGTTCCTACACATCTTTGTCAAGAATAGAGAGGACTACGAGGCAATTCGTTCCGTAGTCGAGGAGGCGTACCCAAATGTGCCGGCTCTCTACTCCGTTGCCGATGTATGTCGCAGCGAACTATTAGTTGAAATAGAGGGAATCTTAAAATCTTGATATTATGAAAAAATTTCTGTTTTTCACGCTTTGCCTACTCTTTCCGGCAGTGGTAGCTATGGCTGCCGAGCAGTGTCGGGACGAGGTCTTCTTGAGGAGAGCATACCTCACCGTAACGGGAGCGTTGCCAACACCCGAGGAGTGTGTAAAGTTTCTCGACAGCAACAACCCGAACAAGCGAGAGGCTTTGATCGACGAGTTGCTCGATAGCGAGCTTGCACTCAAGTATACACAGATGCGTTGGGGCGATATTCTCCGAATAAAGTCGGAGTTCCCAAGCAACCTCTGGCCAAACGGAGTGCAGGCCTACAACCGTTGGATCTATGAGCAGCTGCTCAACAATGTGCCATACGACAAGATGATACAAAAGCTGCTTCTCTCGGAGGGTAGTAACTTCCGTGCTGCAGCGGCAAACTTCTATCGTGGTTTCCAGAAACGCACACCGCAGAACTTCTACAACAACATCAACCTGCTCTTCCTTGGCAACAGAAATTGTAAGGATAACGGCTACCTCTGCTTCTCGCAGATAAAGTTCAAGTCTACGAAGGAGTGGAAGGAGGAGATTATCTACCTCGACATCCACAAGGAGAAGCCTTGGCAGAAGATCGTATTGGAGGATGGCACCGTACTCACCCCAAAGCTCAACAATGATTGGCGTGAGGAGTATGTTGCATGGCTAACCTCGCCTAAGAATCGTCGTTTTGCCGAGGTGTTGGTAAACCGAATGTGGTATTGGATCTTCGGCAAGGGTATTGTGCACGAGCCTGATAACTGGTGTGCCGAGAACAAGCCATCGGATCCTCAGTTGTTGGCAGACCTAACCGACTACTTCTTGAAAAACAAATTCGATATGAAGCTTCTGATGAAGAAGATTCTTCTTTCGGAGCAGTTCAACTCTAAGGCAGCACCCGAGGGTTTCTATCAGCCTCAACGCCTGCCGGCAGAGGTTATAGTCGACGCTTTGGCTTCGACAACCGGCATTTGGAATACATACCATAGCCGTGTACCTGAGCCTTTCACATACTACCCTCCGAAGACTCGTTCAACTCACCTTGGCGATGCTACCGTATCGTCTACCGAGCTGGAGCTCTTTGGCAAGGTGTCGAGAGATGTATCGTTGGAGAGCCAGCGTAACAACACCATCACCTCACGACAGTTGCTCTATCTGATGAACTCGTCGGAGCTCGAGCAGCGTATCCGCAAGAGCGCTACCCTGCAGAAGATCTATATGCAGAGCAGCAATGTTGCGCAACTCGCTGATGCCATCTCGCTCCTTGTGCTCTCGAGAAGATCTACACCTCAAGAGGTTAAACTCTACGAGAACCACATGAAGCAGAACAACCTGCCGTTGATGGAGTTGGCTGTTGATATTATGTGGATGCAGCTTAATAGCAACGAATTCCTCTATAACCACTAAACCGAAGTTGCGCTATGAGAAAGATAACATTAACATTAGCATTATTGCTGACCATTGGCTTTGCTGCTACGGCACAACAGGCAAAGTCTGTGATTTTGATATATCTGGACGGAGGCCCGGCTCAGACCGAAATGTTCGATCCTAAGCCCGCTGCCGGCCGAAACTACTACGGTAACTACAAGGGTGTCTGCAAGACCAATGTCGAGGGTATCGAGATTGGCGAGAAGTTGCCTTTGCTTGCAACTATGGCCGACAAGTACTCGATCATCCGAAGCATGACCCACGGCAGTAATGCCCACGAGACAGGCCACTACGCTATGATTACGGGCGACACCTCGGGAGGTGCAATTGTATACCCATCGTTCGGAGCCGTAATCTCCTATATGAAGAAAGATACCTACAAGGGTGTATTGCCTTGCTACATCTCGGTAACAAGCGCCAACAGCCGCTTCAATGAGGGAGGTTTCCTCGGCAACGAGTATAAGTCGTTCGATACAGGCGGAAGACCCGAGTCCGACGAGTACGAGGTTGAGGGTATCGTAAATAAATTTGTCAATAAGGAGCGCTTGAACAAGCGAATGGATCTGCTCAATAACTTCGAGGGATCGCTCAACAAGAAGGAGCTCGACTCATTGCGAGCAACAAACATGGAGTTCATCTGGGGTGAGAGCCGTGAAGTATTCAACCTCAACCACGAGGCCGACTCCGTACGCCAGCGATATGGCAACTCTCGAATCGGTCAGTCGTGCCTTGTGGCAAGACGACTTGTCGAGGCAGGCGTACCATTCGTAAATGTGCGTACCACAGGCTGGGATACCCACAAGAAGCACTTCCAGAAGATGAACAGCATGTTGCCGGCCCTCGACAAGGCAGTTTCGGCACTCCTTGCCGACCTGGATGCAAAGGGATTGCTCGAGAGCACCATCGTACTCCTCGGTGGCGAGTTCGGACGAACTCCTAAGGTGTTGTGGGAGGCCCCTTGGAATGGTGGTCGTGCCCACTACGGCAAGACATTCAGCTATATGGTAGCAGGTGGCGGTTTCCACGGAGGAAAAGTTGTAGGTGCAACCGACAAGACGGGCGAAACCGTCGTGGAGCGTCCTGTTCGTCCGTGCGACCTCATCGGCACTATCTACCTCCTTATGGGCATCGACCCTTATGGCACATTGCCACACGTTTCGGAGGGCAATTTGCCAATCCTCCCATCGCTCTTGGAGAAGAAGAGCGAGGGCCTACTCTACGAAATTATTGACATTAAAAAGCCAAGCCATGAGAAATAGAAGAATAGCATTGGTTGTTTTAAGCGCACTCTTGGCCCTCTCGGCCAATGCGCAGAAGCTGACCTCGGGATATCTCTTCCCGGCAGGAGGTCAGGCGGGTACAACTGTCGAGATCGAGGCGGGCGGACTCAACATAAATCGTGCAACAAAGGTTATGTTCAGCCACCCGGGTATCAAAGGTGAGGTTACTCCCGTAATTGAGAGCGCCAGCAGCAAGAGAAGGCGCCGTCGCTTGACCGACCAGAGTAGTCCGCAGCTTGCCGATAAGGTGAAGATAAAGATCACCATCGACAAGGATGTACCTTGTGGCCTCTACGACTTGCGTCTTCAGAGCCCGAAGGGTCTTTCCAACAAGTTGCCTTTCGAAGTGTCGTCCTACCCTAACTTTATCGAAAACAAGAAGTCCTCGATGAAGAACCCTAACAAGGTTACAACACTCCCGGCAGTATTGTGCGGATATGTTGCTCCGGGCGGCATCGACTACTTCCAATTCTCGGGCAAGAAGGGCGAAACAATCGTTGCTGCAGTCAAGGCTCGCCAACTCGTCCCTTACATCGCCGACGCCGTTCCGGGATGGTTCCAGTCGGTGATCAAAATTGTCGATTCGAAGGGCAAGGAGATCGCCTTCTCCGACGACTACTACCACCATGTCGACCCTGTGATTATGGTTACCCTGCCAAAGGACGACACCTACACACTCACCATCCACGACTCAATCTTCCGTGGTCGTGAGGACTTCAACTACCGCATCCAGCTCGGTGTGATACCGTTTGTTACGGGTCGCTATCCGGCATATGGCGTTGCGGGCAAGAAGGTGAAGCAGGATATCGAAGGTGTAAACCTCGGTGGCGACAAGGCTATCATCAAGGTGAAGCAGGAGGGCTACAACGAACTCACCTATACTAATAATATAGGTACCTCGAATGCCGTTCCGTTCTACACCCTGCCAAAGGGTATAAAGCTCGTTCACAACCCTAAGGATGGTGCCGTATTGTCGGAGTATGTTGCAATTTCGGATAATCTGACTGCCGAGTCGAGAATCAAGCGCTACAAGATCGAGGCCGAGAAGCGAGTACCAATCATCGTGGAGCTTATCGGTCGCCGCAATGGCTCGAGAATCGATGCCGTTATACGATTGCGTGATCGCTTTGGCAATGTTGTCAAGGAGGTCGACGATACCGAGGACCCAATCCAGGGCCTTATCACCTTCCACGCCGATCCTGTGCTTAAGTATACCCCGAGGGTGAATGGCACGATGTATCTCGAAGTCGAGGACTTGCACCGAGGCTATGGCAAGGACTACCACTATCTGTTGCGTCTTCACAGCAATATGCCGTCATTCAACGCCTTCGTATCGCCGGCCTATATCACCACCCCATCGGGCGGAACATCGCAGTTCCGAGTGGATATTACAGGTAGGTTGCGTCGCCCTGCCAACCTTGTTGTGAAGGGCTTGCCAAAGGGCTTCACCACAAGTAGCTTGAAGCTGCGTGGCGGTCGCCGTTGGGATGTGTCGGTCACTGCACCTAAGGGCCTCGAGCCAAAGCGCATACCTATCGAACTGAAGATGGAGTACCCTGTAGGCCGTGGCGAGCGTGAGCAGGCCAAGGTGTTGCCTGTGGATAAGATGATGCAGGCCTTCTACTACGAGCACCATATTCCGGCTGCGGAGTTGGCTGTCGATGTCATCGAGCCGGCACCATATCGCCTCTCACTCACCTTCGACTTGGAGGAGGAGCAGACCTTCTCTCTCAACGACGAGTATATCACCGTGAAGGTGGTTGCGGATAAGGACCCTGACTTCAAGGATCCAATCGACCTGCAGTTGGGTAAGAAGAATCGCCTCTTCGAGCTCGATCCTGTTCAGATTTTGCCTGAGGAGACCGAGAAGACCATCCAGATCCGCCTCAACCCTAAGGCGATGGAGCGCTACAAGAAGAACAAGAAGAGCAAGCCTAATTGGCAGATGTATATCTCGGGTATCGTCAAGGGCGAGTGGGTAAAGCAAGGTAAGGGCCGCCAGGTTCAGATTGCGAAGTATAACGAGATGACCCCAATCTTCGTTATCCAGCTCAAACGATAGCGGTTGTATTGCCGCATTTCGGAGCCGTCGTTTCTCGGAACGACGGCTCTTTTTTTGTGCCTTGCAATAACGGTGGCTCCCCTAACAACCTTAGCGATTTATAGGGGTTATAGGGGCCCTGGGGACCATAAGGGTATTGACACCTCACCTACCAGCCCTATCGCCCCTCTTACCCCTATTGCCCCTATTACTCCCATTGCAGAATCGCCACAAAAAACAAGCCACGGGTATCGAAAACGATACCCGTGGCTTGTCTGTTATCATCTATTTTATTGTGCTCTTGTACCTGTTCCACTACGATATACTGCACGAACTCGACAATGATCATCTACAGCAGTACGAGATTTGTAACCAAGGTCATATTTATTACTCAATCCCGTAGATTCTAGCACAGCATCCTGGCCTCGTCTAAATCGTAACTGTTCTGATGTTTGCGTCATTCGGCTTGGTTCATAGGTAAAGCCACCTAAATTATCAGCGATAGCACGTGTTGCACGAGCATAATTCATATTATCGTAATATAAATCTCCAGAACCAATAGTAACCCAAACAAAAATCCTTTCTTGGTAATACCACTGAACTAATTTATATGCAGGTTGTGATGACCAGTAGAAGTTTTCCTGGAATACACGATCAAACTCAGCATAACATTGAGAGGCAATATCCTGAATCTCGTCGATAGCTGGAAGATACCATTTCAAATCGTTATCATCAACCTTGCCCGTCTTCGCATTACGCTTGTTTTTATTATAACAATACTCTACAGCAGACTTTGGCTGATCGGGCAACCACAATTCACTAATATGGTGGTTGGAATCGCTACTTGCATTAGCCTTAGCTATAATCTTTTTACAGAAGTTGTAGCCATTATATGGGAAAAATTTACCATTAGGCTCTTTAATACCACAAGCTGTTGCCTCTTCTCTTGTGTTATAAAAGTCATAGTATGGTTTCACGGATATTCCGCTCTCGACTACCATATCGATTAACTCATCTATAAACCAAAAATCAAATCCTGCATCAGCACCAAAAGACTCTACTGTATCCGACAACTGCAAACCATCCAGTCCCCAAGCCATACCACCATCCTGAGATGGTCGATACGCCTGGTCTGAAGCATAGTTATTGAGATACTCTTCCTCGTGCTCGATATCGTAGTAACGATTGCCATCTTTGTTCCATACACGCCACAAGTTCCACTGCTGGAAGTTTACTGTGGAATTAGGTTTACTGGTATCGGGCTCGCTATCAACATCCGACAAGTAGAAATTCACCTTACCCAAACGATACATGGTCTGTGCGATTCTATTGTTGGTCTTGTCTTCCTGATTTGTAACGGTATAACCACTCTCACCTGTTTGTAGGCCCGAAGCGGTCTTGTCATAAACATTAGGGTTCTCGTCGATATAGAACCAAATACGATGAATCTCTGTATTTGTGGTACGACCTGAGTGTTCAATGGCTATCTTACCACTATTGTCATTCCACAACTCAGAAACAAGGTTTGTGGTAAAGTACTTGCGCACACCCCTTCGAGAAACATTGCTTACATATGGTGAGTTGGCACCGGTATAAGCCTCAGCATCGCTCTCCATAGCAAGCCAGTCCTTATACTCCCCCGGGATCTGGATGGTCATCTTGCGACCAGGCGACAATGTGATATCGAGAGGGCGCACCTCGAAGTGAGAGTCGAGGATTGTCTCACGCTCCATAGAGAGGAGGTAACCCAAATTGGTAACTTGTACACGGTGATCGATAGAGATGTTATCAGTTGTTGTATCATCATCACCGTATGCATCCTTATGGTTGGTCAAACCGTTGATGGTAATAATGTTGTTGAGTTGCTGATTACGCTTAACCTCAAAATCATCTACCTCATCTTGGCCGAGGTAGATATCGTATGATACCTGAAGAATCTCACCATTGTGGGTGGTATAGTCACCATGGATACGCACAAAGGTGGCAATCTTGGACTGAGTAACTCCACCTACCGAAGTAGGCGCAACGAGTTTCGGCTTGTAATACTGTCTACGATCTTTAGGCAAGTTATCAGGATAACCATCATAGTTGTCCTCGGTAAAAAACGGTGTTACCTTATGCTCAGGCATAAAGAAGTGGAACTCGATCTTATCCGACGAGTCGTGCTTGGTAACAATTCGCTTTGGCCACAACGATGTTCCCAAGAGCGAGAAACCACCGCTCTCACCCTCGCCCTCGCTATTTGGCTTTGGCTCATACCAATAGCCGCCTCCTTGGATGGTATCAACATAGTTACCAGCCTTGTAGTCCATTCTCACCTTATTTGGAACATTGAACACCTCAACATTGGTAAGCTTAAACTCTGGAATCTGACCACCCTGAACATACTGGAATGAGTTAACCTGCATAGTGAAGCAGATCTTCGAGTAGAGCTTCTTCAACGGAATGGTCGCAACATCATTTGTTGTATTGCCACCCTTATATTCAAGGTTGAAAAGGGCATTCTTACGTGTGCCATCATCATTGTAATCACCTTCAGCCCAAGCTACACCAATCATAGGAAGGCCCCTATATACATCTGTTTTGTCGTCTATAGGCATTGCCAACGATTCACCAACATCAAGAATAGCCTCCTTAAGTTGGTTTTCAGTCTTGATTTCGCCCCTCTCCAGGCGTTCACCAATCAAATGGTAAGCATTAGCAACGATATATATCTTACATTCAGTAAGGTTATCGTCGCCCTCTTCCGGTGTATTATCGTAGTACTTGGCCTCAATACCAGCCTCCATACTTGCAAGGATACCGGTGCCTTCGTACTTATTCGCCTCGATAAGGAATGTCGGGTTCGACTTGTTAATGTTGATATGGCTACTTGGAAGTGGTTTTTGATCAGCACTAACTGCCGGAAGCATCGTACCATCTTTCCTGAAAATAAGCAAAGTCATCTCGGAAATGTGCGAATCGGACACCTCCTCATCTGCTCGTGTGCCAACAGTGTGGAGGTCGAAATCCTCGGCCGCACCAATAAACTGAAGACCACTATTTGCCGAAGGCTTGACCTTGATATCTACATCAACATCCGTCATCGTACACGAAGTGAACGATACAAGGATGCCCAAAATAACTATGTAAATATATCTTCTCATCTCTATCTCGTTCTATTATTCAAATGTATAATACACATCCTTAGGGTCCCACGAGCCCGCCTCAATCAAGGCAATAGTAATACCCGTACCCACAAAGTTTATAATAAGCTGATAGAGTTTACCCGCCTCGAACTCCAATGATGAATCCAAAGAGTTTTGCACACTAGTAAAGTTGCTAGCCTCAGTCCAAGAAACCGAAAAACTCAATTCCTCATCCTGTAAATGCTTTTGAGGAATAAGCATAACATAGCCCTTACCTCCCTCACTACCATTTTTTGAAATGGAAGTTGGTTTACCTCGTCCAGTCTTGGTGCCATCTGCCTCCACCTGATTATATGCAGGAATAACAACCGGCCTTTGGGAGATTCCAAATCTTACCTTACTAATTACTCCGTCCTGTACTCCGACCTTTCCCTCAGTATAGACTGTATTATCCTCAACCTCACTATCCTGCAATGGGATCATCATTGCTGTATACTTGAGTCCACCAATTTGTACTACCAAATCGGTAATCCTTTGACGCCTATCTCCAGATCCGGTGATTTTTTGTCCTGTCGGGTTTCCTTCGTCATCTAATACATCCTCTTCCCATTCTGCATAGATCGGATTGCCACTAGCATCTTTTGCCGGTATAGGATCGCCATCTGCATCGACCTTTACGACAGGATTACCTTTGTCATCGAGAATCAAATTGCCATCAGCATCTGTCTCATACTCATAGACATATACATTCTCGTTGTAGTTGTTAGCCAAAACCTCAAGACCGAACAGACGATGCTTGAAATTGAATTTTACATTCTTCGATCCATCGCAGTCGATATCCTCGGCTGTCATCAAGTCAAAAATAGAGTCATCACTATATGCATCGATTTTGTTGCCACCATTCGCCCGCTCCAACCAGCCATATGTATATGTCAAATACGGAACGCCAACGGTTGTATTCTCGCTGAGCGATATGCCCGAGCCACCATACGGATGATATGCAAAGAATGCGTAGCGTGAGTTATCCTCCCACTGCTTGAGTTTGACATTGTCATTGCTAGTATCTATATCGTAGTCGCAAATACCAGTCTCAGCATTACACTCCACCTTCTGTTTGTAGAAAGTATTAGGTGTTGCCAAGGCTTTCGCAGTATTCCAGTTAGATGTACCCGAATACTGATAGCCGAGAACTCCAAAGTTGCGACCTCGCATATTAACAGCCTTGTCGGCACGGGTAGATACAACTGTCGAGAACTGCATATAGCCGTTGAAGGTATTCCAATTGTCATCCCAAGAGAAGTCCGACTCGCCACCCCTCTCGCACGACGAGAAGAGAGCAGCTACGACCATCAAAATAGATATGTAAAGACTCTTCTTCATCCTCTCAAACTATTTAATGATAACCGAACCTGTTGCATTCGTCTCATCCCACGGCTCAGCAATAGCAGGCTCGTCGAAGAGAATATCGTTCTGCTCGATTGTAAGCGTATAGGTATACTTCTTGTTAGACTCCCATGTAATCTCAGGAATCACAACTGTGTATGTCTTGTTCGATGTCTCAATTATCAACTCCTGTCCGCCATTTACTACCTCTGGAACAAGCAAGAAACCACCGTCTGCAACATCTACATAGTCCACACTGCTGGAACGAAGCGTTGTTTCGTGATTTTTTGTCAACGAGGTTGTTTGACTCGAAGCCCAACTACCATTCTCAAATGTAGCCGTAGTTGCAACGCCATTCAATGTGATTCGTCTCACCTCAACACCATCTATTTTGGTCTTTGCCGCAATTGTCACGCACGACAAAAGGTGCTCGAATGTGAGGTTTACTACGCTGCCGGTTGATGGTTCACCTGTCGTCGAATCCACTACGATATCTCTCGCCTCGGCAACCAAAAGGTCGTGCTGAAGCGTTACATCGTAGTTCGAAATCGTGTAAGACTGCGCAGAATTGGTATTGTTAACAACCGCCGCAATGTCCTTCGGATAGAAGGCCTTGAAGTAGTAGGTAGCACCCGGAATCCAATACTCAATAGGGTTGTATATCCAACCTCCATCTCCCCCATTTGCAGTATCAGACCACGCAACCTCCTTGTCGAACGAGCCGGTAACATTGCCTACCGCAGGTGCAGCCTGAAAAAATGCATAGACACGAAAACCATTATCCTGGATATCCTCCAATTTTGCCTCGGCACGGGTGAGGTCCGAGCAGCGGAAGAAAATAGGATAGGTAGGAGCCAATGTATCGTCGTTAGTGCAAGAGAAACCGAGCGCCAACACGATAGTCAGAAGCGACACTATGCAAAAAAATCTTTTCATAAATGGGTAATAAACAGTATTGTCTATTATTTTAGCGACTATAAGGGGTTTCAAGCCCTTATAGCCAAAGTTTATTACTGGATGGTTACATCGCCACCAGCATCAGGAGTGACAAAATCACCAACGCTACCGATAGTGAAGTCGATTGGCTTACCACCCTCGAGCGCTACTACAAAGTTGTAGTGAGTGTTCTTTTCAAAAGTAATATCAGTATCATCACCTCCAGCACCTTCAGTAGTATTCACTGTCAAATTGTAAGGCTGAGTGCTAACCACTTTAGAATTAAATACGGTCTGTACTTCAATTGCGATACTCAACGCAGGAGCACCAGGGATAATTACAAATGACTTAGGAGCAGTTGCTGTTGAAGCTGTAACAGTTTTATCGGCATTAACCGTAGCATTCTCAAGAGTAAGAGCTCCGTTGAGGAACGAAAGTGCAGGCATTGTTTCGCTATAGCTACCCCAAGCACCAGCATAAGTACCGTTGATACTTGTAGGCAAACCACTATCAACATCAAACTTGTGGTCAATAGTATAAGTACCGCTTGCATATGCACCCGAAACCACAACATTAGTTACCTTGTAAGTGTAAGCTGCATTGGTGTTAGTATTAGTAAACTTGAACGATACCTTCGAGAGCAAGTGCTGCATTGTGAATGCTACTACACCAGGATCCGAAACAGCATCACCAGTTGTCCTTGTTGTTGCGCCGTAGAGAAGGTCGGTTGTGCCGTCTGCAGTGTATGTAATCGAGGTAGGAACGCCAGTAGGATTACTATTTGCATCCACTGCGGTTACTGCATCTGCATCAACAACAGCGTAGAATGCATATTTGCAGTTAGGAGTCCAGAAACGCTGAACATCGCAAGTCCAAGCATCACCATACGCCTTGCCATCTGGACGAGTTACATTTGCACCATTATAGAGAGCAACAGTTCCTTCAGTACCTGTTACAGTACCCCAAACCTGGAATGCCTCAACCTCTTCCGCACCCTCATAGATAGCCTTAGTTGAGTTAGCAACATAAGCATCGCCGAAGGTGATAGCCTTATTGTTGTTGAGGATAACATCCTCCTGTGCGCACGATGCCAAAGCGGCAACTGCCAAAACTGCTACAAATAACTTCTTCATAGTTATATAGTTTTAATTGTTTTTCAATAAATTATTAGAGACCAAGATTAACATCGTCACTTGGAGTAGCCCAAGTAGGATGCTGTTCAACAGTAAACAGAATCTCAGTACCCTGAGTAAGTGCCAAGTTGAAGTTGTAAGCGTGACCCTTAACCAAGCCGGTAGAAACCTCCTTTGCGTTAGTGCCGGTACAGTCAATCTTTCTCAACTCAACATCGTCCGCAGTATCATCTGTACCCATATCATTGAGAAGTCTAACTGTAAACGAAACCTTGAAAGACGCAGTTGTTGGGATAAGGAGAACCTGAGTTGCGTTGGTCATAAACTTATCAACCCCTGCATTCTCCACTGTGTTAGCCTTAGTAATTTTCTCGATATTGCCCAACGAGAACCAGTCTTCTACGTTATCGCTGAGAGTACCTGCCCAAGTGCCACTATCCTTACCAGCAGTTACAGTTCCAACTGTATAAACTGCGCCTGTGTGGATATTCTGAATCTTGATACCCTCAACATTGTAGTAGTAGCCACCCTCAGTAGTCGAAGTTACAACAAACTGAGCCTTTGCAAGGAGGTGCTCGAAAGCGAAGTTAACCTTATCATATGGTGCAGCTGCTGCTGCAATGATAGGGCCGTTGAATGCATAGAGCATATCCTTGTAGTAAACACCATTCTTAGCAGGAGTAAGAGTTTTAGGCAACTTATTCTCCAATCCTACAGTCTGTGCATCAACTACAGCTGCGAAGTTGTAAGTTGCACCCGGAATCCAGTACTGAGTCTTAGTGCAAGTCCAAACGCTGTTGATGCCAACAGAACCTGTTACAGGTTCACCACTGAAGATGTCTACAACACCTACGCCAGTGCCCTGAACTGTACCGTAAACATTAAATGATGTAAGAGCAACAGGGCTTTCTGGAAGCAAGTTACCGTTCACATCTTTCTGAGGAGCACCATAGCTTGGGTCTGCAGCCTTAGTAGTGTTACCTACGAATGGAGCGCCGAAGTCGATGGCGTCACCTGCACCCAAATCCTCAACGCACGATGCCAAAGCGGCAACTGCGAGAACTGAAAGTAAAATCTTTTTCATAATCGTAAATTTTTTATTGTTTTGTTTTTGTTTTGTTCTATCTCGTCATTGCGAGAGCCGTTAGGCTCGTGGCAATCTTTAATTCGTCATTGCGAGAGCTGTTAGGCTCGTGGCAATCTTTAATTCGTCATTGCGAGAGCCGTTAGGCTCGTGGCAATCTTCCTTGGTTTCTTGAATGTGGGAGATTCCCACAGTCGCTATGCTCCTTCGGAATGACGACCTATTTTTATTTGTTTTTGTTTCGTTCTTATCTCGTTATTGTGAGAGCTGTTAGGCTCGTGGCAATCTTCCTTAGTCTCTTGAATGTGGGAGATTCCCACAGTCGCTACGCTCCTTCGGAATGACGACCTATTTTTATTGTTTTGTTTCGTTCTTAATTCGTCATTGCGAGAGCCGTTAGGCTCGTGGCAATCTTCCTTAGTTTTTCCTTTGTGAGTAGAGGTCCGGTCAAAGACCTCTACCCTGAAGTTAGGAATCTAATGTTCCTATGTTATTAGTATACGTCTACACCGTCAACAACAACGTTGAGCTTGTCCTGACCCATAGAGTTCTTGTTTGCCCAAAGAGTTGTGCCTGTGTTGATACCCTTGTCGTTAATCTCGTAACCATTAACTACGGTGTTGTTAACTACCAAGTTGTAGCTTGTGTTGTAGTCGTTACCAATCTCGATAGCAGCCTTCAAATCAGGCAAAACTCCGCTATCATTGAATGTACAGTTATTGATTGTCAAGTGAGTGTTTGCCTGACCATAGAGCAACATTGCCTTACCGTCGCTATTAAATACGCAATTCTCGAATGTTGCAATTGGTGCACCCCAAGTCCACACATTGTACTGGTCGCCCGATACGTTCAAAGTACAATCAACGAATGAGCAGCTATCATACAATGTCAAGCAGTTATTGATGATACAGTTCTCGAATGTTGCCTTGCAACGAGCATAGCCTGTGTAAGTATTGTTATCGGTAGTAATCGAAATGTTCTTGAATACTACAGTCGAGCCATCCAAAGCATAGTTGCAACCCTCATACGAACCACTTGTGTTAGTTGCAATTACAGTGTTAGCAGGGTCGCCCGCACCGATGAAGGTCAAAGTCTTTCCCTGAGCCTTAGTAGGCAACACAAATGTACCCTCAGCCAAGATGATTGTTGCACCATTCTCGATAACCTCAGCCAACTGCTCGCTGGTGTTAGCTACAGCTCCTGAAGCTACAACCCATGCACCGTTCTCCTCAACTACCACGTAGCCAGCAGGTACGTTGCCGGTCAAAACCTTAGACTCGCCAACCAATGCTGCAGATGCGATAGAAACCTCTACCGGCCAAGTAGTAGAACCAGCGCATACATAGAGATAAACATCACCCTTGAGCTGTGCACCAGCCTCAACAACGAGCTTACCGGTGTTAGCGTTTGCGCTTGGGTCCTGCATCCAGATAGACTTGTTTGCACCCTCTACAACAGCACCAGCCTTTACATAGAGCTCGTTTGTAGCCTCAACGCCATTGAGGAACTGACGGATTGCACGATATGTAGACTTAACGGTTGCCTTCTTAACGGTTACAACAGCCGAAGTGCCCTTACCATTTGTGAGGTTGTCGATACCATAAGCCATATCGGTACCACCAAGGTGCTCGATAACTACGCCACCATCAACAACGAGGTTACCACCTACGGTGTTCGAGATAACTGACGAATATGCGTTCCAATCACGATCGTTAGTAGCCGAAAGCTGGAGCTTACCAGGACCTACAACTGTGAGGTTACCCTTGTTTGTAATGAGAGCTGCGCTTGCAGTGCTGGTATCAACACCACTGATAGTGTGACCCTTGAGGTCGAGAACTACAGTCTTGCCTGCAGGGATTGTAACAGGCTCTGCATCTGTTACATCACGGATCAACACAATAGTCTCGCCAGCCTTAACCATTTCAATAGCTTCAGCCAAAGTGCTGTAAGAATTGTAGTAATCACCATACATAATAGCGAAGCTTACAATACTGATAGTTGCACCGTGAGTCTCAGTTCCATTCAAAACGAGACTTGCATCGTTGCTACCTACTGAACCAGCATACGAGTCACCATTTACTATAATCTCACCACCGTTTACAGTTACTACAGCATTAGTAGCATTATTGTTCATTGCGATAGCAGCGTAGTTCTCGCTCTCACTCTGGTCGTTGCAAATAATAGTCGAGTCGTTGATAGTAACAACTGCGTTTGCACCAGCGATATTTACAGTATTAAGACCTGTCAAGTGGCTGTTCGAGATAGTTACATTTGCATCTGGAGCTGAACCTGCAACGTTTACAGTGTAGTTTGCAGCAACTGCAGTAACATCCTCGATAGTTACTTTCTTTGCACCCTGGATAAGGTTGATAGCTCTCTCGCCAGTAGCCTCGATAACCAAGTTCTTGATAGTTACATTCTCAGCACCACTTACATTGATAGCACGGTCGTGTGCCGAAACGATCTTGTGGCCATTACCATCAAGGATAAGGTCTCTAGCAATTGTAAGTCCAATTGTAGCACGTGTATTGAGGTCGATATCCTCAGTCAAAACTACTGCAGTAGCATCTGATTTCTCGATAGCATCAACGAACTCAGCTACACCAGCAGCATACACTGTTTTGCCCTCATATACAGGATACTCATCCCACTCGGTTACATCCTCAACATCGAACTCGATCTTCTCTCCCGGCTCAGCGAGTGTGAGAACGAAGTTGTAAGCCTTGCCAGCCTCGATGTTTGCAATGGTCTTAATCTCCTGATTCTCGACAGTCTTCTGTGCGATGCCATTGTTATAGTACTGGTAGCTAACAACAACTGTCAACTCGCAGTCGTTCTGTGGGATGATAAGACGCTCGTAGTGCGATGCACCCTTTGCACCAGTACCCAATGGCAACTCGAGAGCAGCAGCAGGAGTATTTTCATCTGCGTTTACATCAACGATGTTACCAAACTCAAGGTTGTATGCATCAACATAGCCTGCCCAACCAGTACCGATAGTGTAGGTTGCAGTCTTGTGAGTATTCTTGAGGTAAACATCTGTTACAACATAGTAGCCACCGTTCTCGATCTTAGCAGTCTCCTTAACGGTAACCTTAGCCTTAGCCAAGAGGTGCTCGAAGGTGAACTTCACAGGCTCGAGGGTGTTGTGATAGTTTACACCCAAAACCTCATCGTAGAGGACATCCTTCTGCTTCGAAGCATCGAGGACATTGATAGCGGTAGGCATATCGTACTGGCCCAAAACAACCTGAGTTGCACCTGCCTCGTTACCTGCAACAACAGCCTTGAAGCTGTAGTCGTTGCCTGCCATCCAATACTGAGTGTGCTCGTCTGCATACTTCCAAACACCTGTAGCCTTGCTAACATCAACACCATTGAAGATGTTTGCTGTTGAACCATTAGCAGTTACAGTACCATAAACCTGGAACTCCTCCAAGTTTTCGTTGTTAAAGCTATTGTCGATAGCCTTAGTTGCATTGCCAACATAAGCGTTGTCGAATGCGATCGGTTTGTCACCACCTACGCCAACGAGCTCCTCGTTCTGGAAGCACGATGCCAAAGCGGCAACTGCGAAAATCGATAAAAGTACCTTTTTCATAATTGTTAGTTTTTAGTTTTTATTGTTTTGTTTCGTTTCGTTCTTAATTCGTCATTGCGAGAGCCATTAGGCTCGTGGCAATCTATATCTCGTCATTGCGAGAGCCATTAGGCTCGTGGCAATCTTCAACTTTGTTCTCCTCCTACAACTTCAACTCTCTATCCTCCTCAGGGTTGGTGTCCGAAACCCACTCCTCAACCTCAGGCTGACCGAATACGATTGGATGGAGGCCCATAGCGTCGCCGCTGAGCTCCACTTTGAAGTTGTACTGCTTGCCCGGCTTGAACTCGCAATCCTTGATGTAGACCTCAACCGGATAGTCCGCACCCTTCACATCGCCATTGTAGGTCGAAACAACGAAGGTCACGAGGTACTGCTGCTTGTCGTCAGCAGGGATTGTCAAGCGGAAGTGGTCGCTCGATGCGCTCTCACCCGTAGCAAAGTTTGCAGCCTCGCCCGCATCGTCGAAGTCGAGCACTACATCCTTAGCGTCGGCCGCAAGCACCCACGAGAAGGTGTCCTGTGTGAGGTCGATTGTAGCCTTATCCTTAGCAGTCATTGTGATGTCCGATACAACAAGCGATACGAACTCACCCGCAAAGCAGTTCTTGAACGAGAAGCGAATCTTGGTCAAGAGGTGCTTGAAGGTAAGACCCACAGGTGCCATCGAGGTGATGGTATCGGGGGTAGTAACCTGAGTCTCGGCGTAGATTACATCGTCGGTACCGTCAACATTGGTGAAGGTAACTGTTCCCAAACCCGCCTCTGCGATGTAAGGCGCATTTGCGAGTGCAATCTCGATGTTCGAGTGGTCTACCGGAGCCAATGCTGCGAAGTGGTAGGTGTGTGCAGGGTACCAATACTCGGTGTTGGTGTATGTCCACTCACCTGCGTCGTTCTTCTTCACACGCTCCTGGTCGAACACCTGGCCCGATGGCTTATCCATGAAAGCCCACACATCGAATGCTGCGATGTTGGCGGTAGTGAACGAAGGGTTCTCATCCGCACGGGTAGAGTTGCCGGCTACATGCGAAGCAAAGTCGATCCTTGTGCTCTCCAAGTTATTGACAACCTCGTTGCTGAAGCACGATACCATCATCGCTGCCACTGCAAATGCCAAAAATACCTTTTTCATAAGTTTTATGTTTTAAGTCTTCTTTGTTTTCAACTCGTCATTGCGAGAGCCGTTAGGCTCGTGGCAATCTTCAACTCGTCATTGCGAGAGCCATTAGGCTCGTGGCAATCTTCAACTCGTCATTGCGAGAGCTGTTAGGCTCGTGGCAATCTTTAATTCGTCATTGCGAGAGCCGTCAGGCTCGTGGCGATCTTCCTTAGTCTCTTGAATGTGGGAGATTCCCACAGTCGCTACGCTCCTTCGGAATGACGACCTATTTTTATTGCTTTCCGCTTTCTTTTGTGAGTAGAGGTCCGGTCAAAGACCTCTACCCTATGTGTTTTAATTAGTTGCCCTGACCAGGAGTTGGCTCTGGAGTTGGCACTGGATAATGATCGTTTACAGTATCATCATCATCGCTATCATGAGTATTGCCATTCTCCCAACCGTTAACCCTAGTAACATTGAACAAGATCTGATCGTTCAAACCTGCCGAAAGAGCGAAGTTATAAGAGTGACCAGGCTCCAACTTAAGATTGTTAACAGTAATCTTATGGTCCTTATACTCATGTGCAAGATTATTATTATCAACCGCACCATTCAAGTACAACTTGATTGTGCAAATAACCTCTACACTGTAAGTTCCAGGGATCAAAAGACGCTCGTAGTTCGACTTACCCTTACCCTGCTCTGCAATTTGTGCAGGATTATCGGTAATCACCTGATTAGCATCTGCTGCTACGATGTCGCCAAAATTCTCTGTGAGCGAGGTGTTAGTGGTACCCCAATCTGCACCAACTGTATAAACTCCCGATGAGCTGAGACCTTTAATACGAACATTGCTTACAGTGGAGATAACCTGAGGGGCAACACCTGTCGCAGGTGCAGGAGTGGTATTCTCAAAGCTAAATACAGCCTTCGACAAGAGGTGGTCGAAAGTGAACGCAACCTTACCGTCGACATTACCCTTATCCTCACCCTTGATATCCTTTGCCTCAGCATAGAGCAAGTCCAACTGATCCTCAAGATTCTGAGTAGTATAGCTGATAGTCTTTGGCAAGCCATTATCCACGCCTGTAACAGTACCATTTACTACTGCAGCGAAGTTGTAGATGTTGCCGTCAATCCAGTACGCAGTATGCTCGTCTGCATACTTCCAAACACCTGTAGCCTTGCTAACCTCAACACCCTCGAAGATAGAAACGGTTGCAGCGCCATCGACATTCTGCTGAGTTGTACCCCAAACATAGAGTGTGCATTCATTGATCTTTGAGTTGTTAAGACTTGGGTCGATAGCCTTAGTAGTGTTGCCTACATAAGAGTCGAACTTGATAGCGTTGTTGTCGCTTGTGCTAACGATATCCTCGTTCTGGAAGCACGATGCCAAAGCAGCAACTGCGAAAACTGAAAGTAAAATCTTTTTCATAATCGTAAATTTTTTATTTGTTTAAGTTTTTTTTTGTTTTGTTCTTAATTCGTCATTGCGAGAGCTGTTAAGCTCGTGGCAATCTTTAACTCGTCATTGCGAGAGCCGTTAGGCTCGTGGCAATCTTCCTTAGTCTCTTGAATGTGGGAGATTCCCACAGTCGCTATGCTCCTTCGGAATGACGACCTATTTTTATTTTTTTTGTTTTGTTCTATCTCGTCATTGCGAGAGCTGTTAGGCTCGTGGCAATCTTCCTTGGTTTCTTGAATGTGGGAGATTCCCACAGTCGCTAAGCTCCTTCGGAATGACGACCTATTTTTATTTGTTTTTGTTTTGTTCTATCTCGTCATTGCGAGAGCCGTTAGGCTCGTGGCAATCTTCCTTAGTTTCTTGAATGTGGGAGATTCCCACAGTCGCTACGCTCCTTCGGA
>JAGBRY010000022.1 GCA_017632115.1 Alistipes sp.
CGAGCCGAAGCTCTCGATGCAGTGGTTCCTCTCGATGGAGGAGCTCGCCAAGCCCGCAACGAAGGCCGTTTTGGAGGATATCATTCGCTTCGTTCCGGAGAAGTATAAGAACACCTACCGCCACTGGATGGAGAACATCAAGGATTGGTGTATCTCTCGTCAGTTGTGGTGGGGTCAGCGTATCCCTGCATACTACCTTCCAAAGGGTGGCTATGTTGTAGCCGAGACTGCCGAGAAGGCGTTGGCTTTGGCACAGGAGAAGACCGGCGATGCAACTTTGACCCTGGCAGACTTGCGTCAGGACGATGATGTACTCGATACCTGGTTCTCGTCGTGGTTGTGGCCTATTTCGGTATTCGACGGTATTCGCAATCCTGATAACGAGCAGATTAAGTACTACTATCCGACTAACGACCTCGTAACAGGTCCGGATATCATCTTCTTCTGGGTGGCTCGTATGATTATGGCCGGCTATGAGTATCGTGGCGAGAAGCCATTCGGAAATGTATACTTCACCGGTATTGTGCGTGATAAAATTGGTCGTAAGATGTCGAAGCAGTTGGGTAACTCGCCTGATCCGCTCGACTTGATTGCCGAGTATGGAGCGGATGGTGTGCGTGTAGCAATGATGCTCTGCTCATCGGCCGGTAACGACTTGATGTTCGACAATGCTCTCTGCGAGCAGGGCCGTAACTTCGGTAATAAAATCTGGAACGCTTACCGCCTTATCAACGGATGGCAGGTGGATGAGTCGTTGGCTCAGAGCGACTGTTCGAAGCAGGCTGTGGCTTGGTTTACAAATCGTTTCAACGCAGCATTGGCCGAGATTGAGGAGAATTTCAAGAATTACCGCATCTCGGAGGCGTTGATGGTTGCTTACAAACTCTTCTGGGATGACTTCAGCGGTTGGTACTTGGAGATGATCAAGCCAGCATACCTCGCACCTTGCGATGCTGCGACTATGGCGGCTACAAAGAAGATGTTCGAGCAGTTGATGCTCCTCTTGCATCCGTTTATGCCGTTCGTTACCGAGGAGATCTGGCAGGACTTGGCAGAGCGTAAGGAGGGTGAGTCTATCTGCGTAGCTTCGATGCCTAAGGCCCAGGCGGCAGATGAGGCTGCTTTGGCACGCTTTGTTTTGGCGCAGGAGGTTGTTTCGGCCATTCGTAACATCCGCAAGCAGAAGAACCTCGCACAGAAGGAGGCTTTGGAGTTGAAGGTGGTTCGTGACGAGAACTATCCTTCGGAGTATGAGGCTGTTATCGCAAAGATGGCTAACCTCTCGCAGATCACCTTCGTAACCGAGAAGAACCCTATGGATGCTGCATTTATCGTTAAGACTACGCAGTACTTTGTCCCTATGGGTGACAATATCGATAAGGAGGCGGAGATTGCAAAGCTCGAGAAGGATCTCGCTTACCAGCAGGGCTTCCTCGCAACCGTTATGAAGAAGCTTTCGAACGAGCGTTTCGTGTCGTCGGCTCCTGCTCAGGTTGTCGAGAACGAGCAGAATAAGAAGCGTGATGCGGAGGCGAAGATTGCTGCGATTGAGGAGCAACTTGCAGCACTCAAATAAAAATTGTTTTTAAGCAGCGCTTGCTGCGTTAAACTTCGGTAGCCGAGTTGCTCACAAACGCTCAAGTATGCTGCGCACTCGGCTCCTTGTTTGCCTTGCAATCATCTGCTTAAATTCCAATTTTTGTTGCTATTGGGTATACCTTTGTAATTTTCTATAAAAATAAAAAAAGCCAATGGCTAATGGCCAATGGCTAATAGCAATAAAAAGAGTGGTCGCAACTTTTGCGACCACTCTTTTTATTTTCCGAAATACTTGTTTAGCAGATGTGCCAATCGGTATCCGGCATGGCGTAACTGCGTATCAACCATATCTTTGGAGCGCTCGATTGTGTCGTCGAGCAAATCAGGCGTGCCGTCATTGGGGTTCCATTTGTGGATAAGATGCGTTCTGTTCATGCAATCCTGGGCCCAATCGTAGTGGTCGCCCTTGCAGGTCTTCTTAATTTTTCCCTTCGAGTAGGTGTCGAGTTTAGCTGCAAGCTCTGCTGGCTTTACCCCCTTGCCGTAGATGTGTCTAACCATACAGTCGTAGAAGCCGTGAAACGAGCCCATATATTGGCCCTTGAGGTATACTCTCGGCTTTGCGTCGTCACGACCGTCGATATACTTGCAGTGCGAAGGGCAGTGCATATCGCCTACGAAGTGGAGCAACGCACGAATGTTGAAGATTACAGCAGAGTCAGATAGCTCCTTGTAAACCTCAAGATTGTAGGTCGCAAGGTCGAGTGCACGCATGGTGTCGCCATTCTTAACCTTGTGCGGCACATTTGGGTCGTGGCGGAGATTCGAATCGTAATAGTATGAGTGCCAGCTGTTTGTAAATCGGTATGGCGACTTCTTACCACGGTTGTAGTCCATCCACGAAGCATCCTTCTCGATGTCGTAAGGTATATACTTTGCGATATTCTTCTTGGTCTTTTCGGTAAGGTGGCGTTTGGCAATCTCTACGACGGTGCTGTGTCCAACCTTGTCCCACGCTTGTGCGCTGAATGACACGGCAATGAGTGTAACGATAATAAATAATTTCTTCATGGTTGTTAGGTTATTTGTGGTCGAAATAGCGGTTTAAGAGGTGAGCAAGGCGGTATCCGGCATTGCGCATCTCCAAGTTTACGAGATCACGAGAGAGCTCGACGGTATTCTCGTTGAGAATAGGTGTGTTGTGAGGATTCCATTTGTAGATAATGGCATTGCGTGTGCCTATATCCTTTACCCATTCGAGGAGAGTGCCCTTCTGAATCTTCTTGATCTCACCCTTCGAGGCGTTGTCAATCTCGGCTGCGATATCTACGCATGACTTGTTAGGGTGGAGCAGAACAGGCATATAATCGTAAACACCGTGGAATGACTTGTGTTTTTTGCCGTTCAACTCGCAAGGCCAATGGCAACGAGGTCCCGGTACATAGGAGTGGGTAGGGCAGTGCATATCGCCTGCAAAGTGGAGCAAGCAGCGAATGTTTATCACGATGGCCGAGTCGGTCAATCGCTCCTGCTTGGTGAGGTTGTGCTCTACAACCTTCATTGCAAGAATTGCATCGCCCTTGTAAAGACGAGGATTCATATCGTACTCGCCCCTCTCGTCTACGTTGTATACATGCCATGCTGTGGTGTAGCCAATCTCTTTGTCGTTACGATGGATATCCATATATACGGCATCTTTGGTGATGTCGTAAGGGAGGTATTTGGCGATATTCTTCTTGGTGTTTTCGGTGATGTGTCGTTTAGCGACCTCTATAATCACCTCATGGCCCAATTTTCCCCACGCCGATGCGCTCTCGATACCTACGATGGCAATAGCTATAATTACTGCAAATAGCCTCTTCATAGTAATATAGGTATTTAGATTATTTCGAATGCGATCTCCATCATATCGGTGAATGTCTTCTCTCGCTGCTCGGCGGTGGTTTCCTCGTGAGTTACGAGCGAATCCGAAACTGTGCAGATGCATAGCGCCTGATTGCCGCTGCGTGCGGCATTCATATAGAGAGCCGAAGCCTCCATCTCTACTGCTAAAACGCCCATCTTCTGCCACTTCTTCCAAGCCTCTGGGTCGTCGTTGTAGAATATCTCCGATGCGAGGATATTTCCAACGGCATACTTCACTCCCATAGCTTTTGCCTTCTCTACCGCTGCGCTCAACATCTCGTAGTCGGCGATAGGGGCGAAGGTGCCGGGAAGGTTGTATTGTGCAGCGTAGTTCGAGTTGTCGCAAGCACCCTGAGCGATGATGATGTCGCCAATGTGTAAATTGGGTTGATATGCACCGCACGAGCCTGTGCGGATAATGCGCTTTACACCGTAGAAGGCATACAACTCGAAGGTGTAGATGCTGATGGACGAAATGCCCATTCCGTGTCCCATTACTGAAACTTCCTTGCCCTTGTAAGTGCCCGTGTAACAATACATTCCACGCACCTGGTTAACTAATTTCGGGTTCTCGAGATAGCGCTCGGCCATAAACTTTGCACGCAACGGATCGCCCGCCATAATTACTCGCTCGGCAATCTCACCACGCTTTGCGCCAATATGTGGAGTTGGTGTTAAATCTTTCATAATAATTCTATTATTTCACATAAAATTTATAAATGCAAGTATGGTTGTAAACCTCGCCAGGCTTCAAAACTACGCTTGGGAACGATGGCTGGTTTGGTGCATCGGGATAACGCTGTGTCTCGAGTGCAATCGCTCCACGATAGAGAATTGGCTTGCCGTATTTGTTGTTGTACGAACCGTCGAAGAAGTTACCGCAGTAGAACTGCAAAGCGATCTGGTCGGTCAAAACCTCCATACCACGACCGCTCTTCGGTGAATAAACATCGGCAACCTTCAAAATCTCGCCGTTGTCCTCTCGGTCGATAATCCAGTTGTGGTCGTAACCTGCACCAGCCTTGAGTTGTGCGTGGTCAGCGTTAACACGCTCGCCAATGGCGTGTGGCTCGTTGAAATCGAATGGAGTGTCCTTTACGCACATAATCTCGCCTGTAGGGATGAGGAACTCGTTTACAGGGGTAATTGCCTTACTCTTAATGGTGAGGATGTGATCAAGAATTGTGCCTTCGCCATCACCCTCGAGGTTGAAGAATGAGTGGTGCGAGAGATTTAATACTGTGTTTGCGTCGGTTGTAGCGTTGTATGATACTACAAACTCGTTGTTAGGTGTCAACTCGTAAACCATCTCGATTGCACGGTTTGCAGGGAAGCCATCCTGTCCGTCAGGGAGTGTGCAGTAGAATACGATTTTACTCTCGGTAACCTCCTTAACATCCCATACGATGCAATCTACGCCGAGTGTTCCTCCGTGGAGGGTCTGTCCGTTGTTGTTCTGAGGGAGAGTGTACTCCTTGCCATCGAGCGAGAACTTGCCGTTTGCAATGCGGTTGGCAACAGGACCTACGACAGCTCCGAGGTAGCGTTCGCCTGTGTTGTTGATGTAGCGGTCGATGTTCTCGTAACCAATCTCTACATCGGCATAGTTTCCGTTGCGGTCGGGTGCCCACAACGATATTACTCGAGCTCCATAGTTTGTAACCTGCATTACGAGGTCGCCACTTTTGAGTGTATAGAGCGAAACAGCTTTACCGTCTACGGTGGTCTCGAAATCGGCCTTGTCCAAAAGTTTTACCTCCTGCTTTGCTCCGCACGATACTGCGAGAACGAGTGCTAAAATTGCAAATAAATTCTTCATATGTTTGTTGTTTTTTATTGGTTTATCTTCACAAAGATAACAAAAACTTCGTTAAAAGTGCAATTGTTTCGCTAAAAATCGCTATCTTCGCTTTCAATAAAAAGCTAAAGGCTAAAGGTCTAAGGCTAAAAGCAAAGAAAAGGTATGGATGTTCGTATTGCTGAAGATTGGAAGGCGCTTCTGAAAGAGGAGTTCGAGAAGCCCTATTTTGCAGAATTGGTCGATTTCGTAAAGGCAGAGTATGCCACTCGCCAGATATTTCCGGCTGCTCGAAATATATTCCGAGCATTCGATAAATGTCCACTCGATAAACTCAAGGTGGTGATTATTGGCCAGGATCCTTATCACGGTGATGGTCAGGCAAATGGCTTGTGCTTTTCGGTTGATGACGGAGTCGATTTTCCGCCCTCGTTGCGCAACATTTTTAAGGAGGTTGCCGAGGATATGGGCAAGCCTGTGCCTTTGAGTGGAAATCTCGACCGCTGGGCCGAGCAGGGCGTTCTGATGTTGAACTCGGTGCTTACGGTCAGGGCTCATGAAGCGGCATCGCACGCAGGTCGTGGCTGGGAGAAATTTACCGATGCGGTGGTGCGCTCGATTGCCGAGCAGAAATCTGGTGTTGTCTATATGCTTTGGGGTAGCTATGCCCAGAAGAAGGGCGCAATGGTCAATCCGTCGCAAAACCTTGTGCTTAAGGCTGTTCATCCGTCGCCTCTCTCTGTTTATAGGGGTTTCTTCGGCTCTCGCCACTTTTCGAAGGCGAACGACTATCTACTCTCTATCGGCAAGGAACCTGTCGAGTGGTAGAAAAATGGAGGGTTATATTTTTTATAAAAAAAATAGCACAGGGGTTGTTTATTGAAAAAATTTGACTACCTTTGTGTCACCAATTGGAACTAAAAAACGCTGTACGAAGTGTGTGTACTTTGTATGGAAAACCTTAAACTGATGATACATTGCTAATTATGAGGGCTTATAGTTGTGCATAGGCCCGTAGTGGAGAAGATTGATCGCCTCGCAAGACAAGCGGAGCGAATAATCTTTTTTGTTTTTGCGCACGCATACGGCGCTCGTGCGTAAGAAGGCGGAGAATTAAAGGAGAAACAAACAACAAATTTAACAAACAATAATTTCAAACTTTTTAAAAACTATTAGCGTGAAAAATTTTACTAAACTTTTGATGTCGGTAGTTCTGCTCGCAACTTTTGCTTGCGTGCAAGATCCAACCGAAGTCCAGGCTCCGATTATATCGGGTCCCGGTAGTGAAAGTGGCGAGGTGAAGACGCTGCAAGTTTCGATGCCTGTTTCGACCCGAACAGAGTTGGGCGAGAAGGTTGACGGAAAGTATCCTGTATCGTGGAGCGAGACAGATGTTCTCGCTGTAAATGGTAAGCCGACAACCGGCATTACCATCTACGAGGAGACTCCGAATGTTGCAGTGTTCAACTTGCCAATGGGAATTACGATTCCGTATCACATTGTCTACCCGTATCCGGGCGATGATGTGGCGGTTGAGGCTAACAGCGGAAAGTATCCGGTAGTATTCTCTGCAGAGCAGAAGCATACCGAGGGTACCTTCGCTCCAAACAGTGCGCCGATGTACTCGTGGACAAACGGTTTCGATGACATCGAGATGGTGCACCTTGCAACTGCTCTCCGTTTCAGCATTAAGGCTAAGGAGGGACAGAATGTCGACTTGAAGTACATCTCGGTTTCGACCCAGGATGCGGCTCCTATCGCAGGTGTGTTCGATGTTTACTGCGCCGAGAAGGATGGCGTAGCGGCTGGAACACTCGAGGCTCGCAAGGGAACCTATCCAACCGTATTCTACAGCTTCGAGGGTGATAGCTACAAGCTTTCGTCTGAGAAGGAGGATGTCTTCTACATTGTTGTTCCACGAGGTGAGTACTCTCGTTTCGAGGTTAACTTCGTAGAGCAGTCGGGTAAGGTATTCGCACGCACTTTCGATGCAACAGGCGACAAGCAGTTGCTCGGTGGTAAGGTTCGTGAGTTCCCTTCGGTAGTGTTCGACTTGGAGGATTGTAACAATATGCTCCTTATCGGCACCGATGTCGATATGCAGACCTTGGCAAATGAGGTTAAGGCCGGTACTTTCAGCCAGAAGTACGACGGTGCTCTCCTCGTTTCGGATATAGATATGACCGACAAGGCTTGGGAGTCGTTGAATGGCTTCAACTCTTTGTTCGAGGGTCGTGGCTACACAATCAAGGGCTTGACAACTCCTCTCTTTGGCGAGAATGTAGTTGGTACAATCTCGAATGTCAATGTTGAGGGTAACATCGTAGAGGAAGCAAATGGTAAGGTTGGTCTTATCGCTCGTTCGCTCGCAGTAGCAGGCGACAAGGTTGGTACAATCTTTAACTGTTCGGCTACAGGTTCTATCGAGTACAAGAATGCAGCTCTTGCTGTTAAGAATGACTATAAGTTGATCAACATCGGTGGTGTTGTTGGTGGTGTTTATGGTGGTAAGGTTTCGCTTGCAGAGGCTACCGTTGATGTTAACATCACAGCTATCGCAGGTGCCGATGGCAAGACAACCGCATTTACCCCTTGCATTGGTGGTGTTGTAGGTTATGCTTGCGCCGAGGGTGAGAATCTTCCACTCGTAGCGGAGAATACCAGCAACGGTGCGATCGTTTGGGACGACCAGTCGAAGAGTGTTAAGGCTGTGCCTTACATCGGTGGTGTTGCAGGTTATGTGGCTGCCGGTTCGTTCGAGAGCAACATCAACACAGGTGCGTTGACAATCAGCGAGCCGATGGATGAGCTCGATTGGGGAGGTGTTATTGGTGCATCGAATGTTTCGGTTGCAAATTGCGAGAACAAGGGTTCGTTGACAATCAACGAGCAGATTACCAAGGCAAACATCGGTGGTGTAGTTGGTAACTTGGAGGCTCAGTCGGCTCTCAACTGCGAGAATAGCGGTCAGCTTCACTTTGGCGAGTTGTTCAAGATCAACAATAACTGTAACATTGGTGGTGTAGTTGCTTTCGCAGCGAAGGGCACCAAGGAGATTAAGGCTTGTTCGAACTCGGGTTCGATTACCTACCTCGGTTCGTGCTACTATGTTGACCGTTCAACCATCAATGGTAATGCAAATATCGTTCTCGGTGGTGTTGTAGGTACAACTTGGTCGGAGTTGGTAAGCGACTGTAACAACCAGAAGAGCGCAGTCCTCAACATCGCAGGTAAGGTTGCAGGTAACGGTGATATCAAGCGTAACCTCGCAACTATCGACAAGAATACCGCTATCGCAGCTGTTATCGGTGTTCGTGCAGGTCGTAAGGCTTCGTTGGGTATCGGCGAGAATGTAAAGACCGAGAATTGCCGCAACGAGGGTAATGTAACCTTCAAGTGGGGCTACTGCGGTGCATCTTATATCTTCAGCTCGGCTTGTATCGGTATCTTCGAGTCTGACTATGTAGCAGATTGCTCGAACGCTGGTTCGGTAACCGTGGAGGTTAATGTTTCGACCGATACTTATAATCACCCTGATACTGCAACACTCGTAGCGTTCGTTTCGGGTATGTTCGGTTACATCAGCGACAACTGTGACGAGATCCACAACTGCTCGAACTCGGGCTTGGTTAAGGTTTCGAATACAAGCTCTCGTATGTTGTGGGTATCGGGATTGCTCGGTACTGCAAAGTCTGGTGCTGCCATCAAGTTCGATAACTGCGGTAATACAGGTGACATCCTCGTTGAGGAGAGCGTAAACCTTCGTAGCGTATATGTAGGTGGTATCTTGGGTAACACACTCGATATTACATTGCAGTATCCAAACTGCTACAACTCGGGTAGTGTTGAGACCAGAGCAAATACCACAGCCGAGACCTTTATCGGTTCGATCTTCGGTTTCTCGACAGGTTCGGATAAGGGCGCAGGTACCGAGGGTATCACCAATAGCGGTCGTGTAACCTATGCAGGTAAGTCGGCTTTGGCTTATGTAGGTGGTTACTGCGGTCAGTATAAGGAGAATATGCACACCGTACAGTTTACCAACTCGTCGACAGGTGTGGTAGAGTACAAGGGTGATGCTTCGTTCTACGCATTCGTAGGTGGTATCGCTGGTATCGGTGGTGCTCCATCGAATACACTCGTTGCGGGTACAGTTACCGAGGTTAAGTCTATCGCAGGTAACACCGGAGGTAAGTTCGAGAAGGGTATGACCAACAATGGTAATGTTACCATCTATGGCTACGCTCCAACCGTATATGTTGGTGGTGGCTTCGGTTATATCAAGACTACCGGTACAGGTGTTAGCAACTTGAAGAATAATGGTAAGGTTGAGATTCCTGATATGTCGAATGCTAAGAACATCCCTCAGACTTTCTGCATGGGTGGTGTATTCGGCTACGCAGAGATGGGTGTCAGCTATCCAACAACTACAGGTGTAATCACCGAGGCTAAGGCTGTTGCAGATTGCCACAATACAGGTGATATTATATATAAAGGTATAGCAAGCGATGGTGCTTACATCGGTGGTATCGGTGGTTGGGCTTCGAAGGCTCCTCTCTACAACTGTACCAACGAGGGTAAGATCGTTTCTGAGGGTCACGCAGGAAATACCTGCCCACGCTTCAATGAGTCGACCGAGAAGGCTACAGCTAATAACTGGCGTAACATTTTGACACACGATATCGCTGTTGGTGGTATCGTAGGTGAGACCGACTTGGATATGTCGGGTTGCGAGAATAATGGTGAGGTTTCTCACGAGTGCTTGCTCAACCCATTGCGTGTTGACTACCTCGGTGAGTTGGCAACCTCTCGTTTCGATGTTGGTGGTATTGCAGGTCGTATCTTTACTCCACAGGCGAATACTACTGCTTATGTATGTTCGTTCAACGGATTGATTAACAATGGTGATGTTACCATTCTTGGTACTCCTGCTTCGACAAACAACACTCCATCAGCCGATATGGAGGACACTGGTGAGTATCAGTGGACTGACGTTGATGACAATGACCGTCAGAACCGTCGTTTGTTCGTGCGTGTAAATGTTGCAGGTCTGTTCGGCCGTATGATGGATCTCTCGAAGATGCCGGGTGGTACAATGAAGGAGACACAGTATGTGTTGTCTGGTTGTACAAACAAGGCTGATGTGACAGTTCCTAACGCAGGTGGTGCTAAGTGTTTGAGCATTGCCGGTGGTATTGCTGACGTCCTTGTAAGTAACTTGGAGTGTACAGCAGTAAACAATGAGGGTAGAATCGCTATTGATAACGCCGGTATAGGTACAGTTATCGATGGTAAGAAGTATATCCACACATTCTTCATCAATATGGGTGGTATTGTTGCTACTCACTTCGATTATCGTCTCTTCGGTAACGAGGGTGGCGACTTCTCGAAGTATAAGCACTATACTACATTCAATAACTGTCATAACTCGGGTGATATCCACTATGGTGAGGTAGGTGCTTCGGTATATCAGATCGCCGGAGGTATCCTCGGACAGGCACTTCACCCTGCAGCAGACCGTTGTACTGCTATCGGTCTCGAGGGCTATGGTGGCGGCAAGTGGTATAAGAGCCAGTTGCAGTTGGCGTTCAACAACTGTAAGAATAGCGGAAATATCGACTACCGTACAACATCGATGGTGTTGACCTACAACTACAACTATGCAGGTGGTATCCTTGGTAGTGCAAATATGGGTCACAACGGCTTTACACAGCACTATGGTAACATCAATGTTACTTGTGACCACTGTGAGAACACTGGTTCGATTCAGTGGGATCGTAGCAACTCGGTGGCTTCTCCAAATGCTAACTACTACAACACTGCAGTAGGTGGTATCATCGGTCAGTATACAGGTGGTATCGGTCACACAACCAATAGCGATACAGCAGTAGGTGGTAACCTTGGTACTCGTGAGAATGGTTGTAACGCTACTATCATCTCTTGTAAGAACTCGGGCCGCATCCACGGTTTCTCGGGTATTATGGGTGGTATTATCGGTTGCGGTTCTTGGTATGTGAAGATTACAGGTACCGAGGAGGATCCAACCATCAATACAGGTGATATCTGTGTAATGCGTGAGAATGGTAAGGTTATAACTCGTGGTCGTTACGGTCAGAAGTATACATATACGGGCGGTATCGCGGGTATTTTGCGTGAGTACACCTCGGCAGGTTATGCAGTTCCAAGTGCTAAGTACTCGGATAATAACGCTCACCCAGACTATATGCCTGAGCATCAGTATTGCCGTGTAGAGTACGCTGTAAATGAGGGTGCTGTAGGTTCTACAGGTATGGCAGGTGGTATCGCAGGTTACTACTGGTCGGCTGTTGAGCCATCGAAGCGTGACGATGCAGTGATGGCACACCGTGGAGGTGTGCAGTGGTGCCGCAATACAGGTGAGATCTACGCATTGGAGCAGGCTACAACAAATGTAGGTGCTATCGTGGGTATGCCTCGTATCTTCGTCTATACATCGAGCACATCAAACGATATAGCAAAGTACCTCTCGGACGGTGAGTGGCCAATCGGTATCACAGACTGTTATGTAGGCGGTTATATCTTGCGTGGTGCAGTTGGTGAGATGAAGGTTGATGCAACCAACTATATGAACGCAATCTATGGCGAGAGCTGGAATGCTGATTCTTGGACTTCAATCTCGGAGAATGGTGACTTCGACGGTTGTACCTTCTACGCACCAGTTCAGGAGGAGACTCCAGCGCCAGAGCAGGGTGAATAACCAGCAAAAACGGAAATAATTGACAAATAAAAAAATAAATCACATGTTTAAGATGAAATCAGTACTTTGCATTGTGGCAATTTTCTCGCTTGCGCTGGTATCGTGTGTAGAGCGCATTCCTGAGAAGGAGATGCCAAATGTTGATAACGGTGTCATCACTATGGTTAAGGCAACTGTGGAGCCCCTCACATTGAAGGGCGCCACAGGAGTCGGCAACTATAAGTGGAATGAGACACACAATGTCGGCATCTATGGCACCACCCAGGGTGAGAATGAGTGCTATCTTCCTGTAAAGTCAACAATCGGTGACAATGAGGCCTATTTCTTCGGAAATCCGGTGGGTGGCGAGATGACCATCTACATGCCTTATTTAAGTGCGGGCAGCGCTGCTGCTCTCGATGGTCGTGTAACAGTTCCGGCAGAGCAGAAGTTCTATGCCAACGAGTTCGACCATCTGATGTACAACTCAACATTCCTCGCAGAGAGCAAGTCGGATGCTATTACTTTCGACTACCATGCAGGTCTTGTTAAGATCGAGTTGGAGTATGCAATTACAAACATTACCAGCATAGCGGTAGTGGTTGGTAATGTTACTGCCGACGGTAGCTACGACGACTATTGCGTAGGTGATATCGCAGTAGACAACTATGCTGAGGAGTTCCTCGTAAATGGTAAGAATCAGGTTATCATCACAGGTTTCCCTGAGGGTACAAACTCGACTGTCGAGAATCCGTTGGTGGTATGGGCAGCTTTGGCTCCTGGTACTTACGAGAACTTTGTTGTCGAGATCTCGAATGCAGATATGACAATCTCGACTCCTGTAAAGGGTCCGTTCGTAGTAGAGAAGTGCGCTATTGCGGAGAATGTTGTAGTGGCTAAAGAGGTTAAGCTCGATAATGGTATCGGCGACTTCGAGGGTGAGAATGGTGAATTTAATCCCGTAAACTAAGAGTAAATGAAGTGTTTGACTAAAAAAATGAATGAGATTATGAAGAAGACTTATTTACTCGTTATAATGGCTGCTTTGTTCGTGATGAGCAGCTGTACCAAGGTGGAGTATATCAAGGTTACAGGCCGAGTTCTCGCTGAGAAGGAGGTCCCTGTACAGGCTGGTTCGTTCCAGTTGCCTATTACAGTTAATGGTGAGCAGAAACTCGTATGGAAGGTGCGTCCGGTGCACAACTGGTTGCATGTAGACGATGCAGAGTGGAAGCAGAACGCATACAATGTGTTTGTTCGCTACGATTCGAACGAGTCGTCGATGAACAATCGCAACTTTGCTCGTGTAGGTCACCTCGTAGTTGAGACTTACGACGGCTTCGTGGCAGATACAATCGTTGTTAAGCAGCGTGGTATCACCCCTTCGATGAAGTTGTCGGATGTAACAATCGAGGCTTCGGAGACCAAGTGCCTTATTCCGTTCAATACCAACCTTACTGACGCTTGCCGTCCGAGCATTAGCCTCTCGGTAGATCAGAATTGGGTGGAGAGCGTAGTATACCTTGGCAATGGTCAGGAGTTGGAGGTAACCCTCGCAGCAAACGATGCTGCTGAGCGTTCGGCTCATATCAAGGTGTTGTTCGTAGATGCTTGGGGCGACCCTTATGAGGCAGAATGTGTATTAACTCAAAAAGGACTTGAATAATGAAAAAGATACTTTACACACTATTGGCAGTGTCGTTCCTTGCGGTAGGCTGTACCAAAGAGGTTGGCGTATCTCGTGACCACGATATCGATGCGGAGGTTACAGATATGAAGACCAAGATGGAGATGACGACACTTTACTGCAACCTCAATGAGAGTGTTGTTGCCGTTGATTTGCAGAAGTTGGGTGAGTATCTCGACGCAAAGCATGCAGATGTAGCGATGTTCGTTGCTCCTGTATCGGTCGAGGGTACTAATTTTAAGACCTGGCTCAGCGAGTATGCTGCACAGAAGGGTGGCTTGACCGTTTTGGAGGCTACCAATGATAACAATCAGCTTGTTATGGCAGCTCTCGTGAACAATGTATATTCGGTAGAGACCTACAACATCGCTCAGGGTGCAACTCTTAGCAATGCTGCTCTTCACTTCAAGGCTAACGGTATCCACTTCGTTGTTACCGAGTTGCCGGCAGCTAAGAACGCTATTCCAGAGGATTGGCAGAGTCAGGTTGAGGCAATGACAACCAATAAGAAGACTGTTCCGCTTGTATACGAGCCGGATAACCTTGCAGCACGCAAGACCGAGCTTTCGTATCTCATCAAGCAGACTGTTGACAGCAAGAACTTCTTGCAGGATGTTAACTGGATCTTTGCAATGAATACAAATGCTGTATCTCACCTCGACATCACAAAGTACAATCTCGAGCTTGCTCGTGAGAACTACTACGAGGGTGCTTCGGAAGATTTCGATTGGTATGAGTTCCTCGATACCGAGACCTCTTATTTCTCGGTTTCGGAGTTGCTCGATGCTAGCGACATCTACTTCAATGTAAGCAACTTGATGATGTACTACAACTTGATCGATTGTAATGCCGTACACCACTCGGTTTACACTCCATCGAGCATTGAGGACAAGGATGGTTTGAGATGTAATAACCTCTACGCAACAGACGAGGGCTGGAATATGTTCCAGACATTCGAGTTCGATACTGCGGCAGAGTTTGGTTTCAACCACTATCCAATTATTGTTACACTTAAAAGTGAGGAATAGCAGATGAAACGCATAATTAACAATGTGATTTACGCATCGTTCTGCATCGTAGCCCTGCTGTTCGCCCAAACAGCAATGGCGCAGAAGGCGCGTACCATATCGGGACAGGTATTCGACAATACCGGTCAGCCAATGATTGGTGCTACTGTTGTAGTAGTAGGTAATTCTGGCGTTGGTACAACCACCGATATGCAGGGTAAGTATAAGATTAAGGCTACATCGGAAGATCAGCTTTCGTTCTCGTTCCTCGGTTATGTGGAGGTGACAGAGCGTGTAGGTAGCCGTACCACAATCAATATCGTTTTGCAGCAGGAGAATGTAAACATTAACGAGGTTGTCGTTATTGGTTACGGTACCCAGCAGAAGAGCGACTTGACAGGTGCTGTTACTACCGTGAATATGGAGGACTTGGCAAATACTGCAGCAGCTTCGGTTGACGAGGCATTGCAGGGCCGTTTGGCGGGTGTCGAGATTATGACAACCGACGGTGAGCCAGGTTCGGCAGCTTCGATCCGAGTTCGTGGATCTCGTTCAATCACCGCATCGAATGAGCCACTCATCGTTGTCGATGGTGTAATGGACGCAGTAGCAAGTTTCGCTGATATCGATCCGGCCGAAATCAAGAATGTAACCGTGTTGAAGGATGCATCTTCGACTGCAATCTACGGATCTCGTGGTGCGAATGGTGTAATCCTCGTAACTACACACGAGGCTAAGGCAAACAAACTCAATGTAACCTTCAAGGCTACATTCCAGTTGTCGGAGCTCCCTCGTGAGTTGGATATGATGAACGCAGCAGAGTTCGCACAGTATCGTAACGACTACTTCGTAAACTCGAGCGGTACATACCGTTTGCAGGCTCGTTCTTCGGACTACAACCGTTATCAGAACCCTGTAAGCTACGGCGAGGGTACCGATTGGCTCGATGTGATGACCCGCAAGGCGTTCTCGCACAACTACTTCCTCTCGTTGGCAGGAGGTAGCAAGACCACTAAGGTTTACTTCTCGTTGGGTTACAACGATCGTCAGGGTATCGTAATCAACTCGGGTCAGACTCAGTTGAGCGGTCGTTTGAAGATCGATCACCAGGCATTCAAGTGGATGAAGCTCGGTATCAACACTTCGTACTCGATTCGTAAGCAGAACTTGGCTCAGAACGCTATCTCGGGTACAGGTACTACAGCGGTAACCAACCTCAACCCTATGAACAATCCAACTTCGGCTTGGAACCTCTTGGGTGACAACGGTACTAATGGTGGTTCAGTTTACGACTCTCCATACTTGAAGGCGTTGAACATTACCGCTATCTACGATCGTAACATTTTGACATTCACTCCATATGTTGAGTTGACATTGGCTAAGGGCTTGAAGTTGAAGTCGCAGTTCTCGTATACTTTGACCTCTACTCACAACTTTAAGTACTCGCCATCGACCATGCCTGTTGCAGAGCGTTACCACTATGGTGGTACGGCAACTCGTACCGTTAGTGAGACCTTCAACTTGTTGAGCGAGACATCGTTGTCGTACAAGAAGACCTTCAAGAAGAAGCATAAGTTGGATGTTGTAGCTGCGTTTACAGCACAGAACCAGAGCAACAACTACATCAATGTTAATGGTCGTGGTTACCTCGATGATAACATCACCTACTACAACATGGACGGTATTGTTGATAAGCGAGCATTGACATCGACTTCATCGTCGTGGTTGCACCAGCGTTATTCGGTATTGGCTCGTGGAAACTACTCTTATGGTGGTCGCTACCACTTGACTATTACAGGTCGTGCCGATGCTGCTTCGAACTTTGCTCGTGGTCACCAGTGGGCATTCTTCCCAGCTGCAGCGTTCAAGTGGAGCATCAGCAATGAGAAGTTCATGAAGGGTACTAAGTCGTGGTTGTCTGACCTCTCGCTCCGTATCAGTGGTGGTCGCTCGGGTAACGACTCGATTGGCCGTTATGTTTCGCAGATGTTGCTCACTACTAACTCGAGTGGTTGGTTGTTTGGTGACTCGTTTGAGGTATCGTACTATCCAAACCGTATCAACAACCCTGATTTGACTTGGGAGAAGACTGACTCGTTCAATGTGGGTCTCGATATGTCGATCTTGAACGATCGTATCAACTTCTCGTTGGAGGGTTATATGGCTTACACCAAGGACTTGCTCTACAATATGCAGAATGCAACCATCACCGGTTTTGGTAGCCATGTAGCAAACATCGGTAATACTCAGAACAAGGGTGTTGAGTTCACATTCACATCTCGTAATATCTCTCGTCGTAACTTCCAGTGGACAACCAACTTGACAGTTGCACACAACTCGTCGAAGGTTACCGATATCGCAACCGCTTATGGTTATGTATCGACCTACTCGAGTGGTGGTTATATGATCTACGGTTATGCAGAGGGTTACCCAGCAAACTCGTTGTGGGGCTTCCAGTACGAGGGCGTATGGCACACTCAGGATGAGTTGAATCAGAACAAGCAGACCAAGACATATGTCAGCTCGACTAAGGGCCGTGGTTATGCTCGTTATGCCGATATCAACCACGATGGCGTGTTGAACGATAAGGACCGTATCTACCTCGGTTCTGCAGACCCTATCATCTACGGAGGTTTCAACAATACCTTCAAGATTGTGAAGAACTTGTCGTTGGGTGTATACTTCACATATAGCCTTGGTGGCCGTATGTACAACATTATGGAGTTCACCACAATGCGAGGTACTGCAACCTCTAACAAGGATCGTCGAATGTTGGGCGCATGGCATGCAACCCGTAACCCATATTCGAACATTCCGGGTGCGTACTTGACCGATAGCTTCGGTAGTGACTTGTTCATCTATGATGCATCGTACTTGCGTTTGCAGAATATCAACTTGAGCTATCGTTTCGATTTGCGTAAGAAGTCTCGTTACTTGCGTGACATCTCGTTGACCGCATCGGTAAACAATGTTGCTCTCATGACAAAGTTCCCTGGTTATGACCCGGATGCAGTAAGTAGCGGTCGTCGTATTGACACAGGTCGTTATCCTAAGAACCGTAACTATTCAATTGCAATTCAAATTCGCTACTAATTATGAAGAAGATTTTAGTAATACTTTCAGCGATTGCACTTGTTGGATGTACACTCGAGGAGCAGGTTTACGACCCACAGCCTTCGAACTATTATAATACAGTTCCACAGTGCCAGACAGGTCTTAATGGATGCTACATTCCATTGAAGAGCCTCTATTCGAACGGAGACTACTTCGAGGTGTGTGAGGTTGCAGCCGATTTGATCTATCACAACTCGGACTCATACTATGACGGTATGTGCCACTACACACAGTCAATTCCTCGTTTCGGTACCAGTATCTGGAACCAGGGTTACCTTGGTGTAATGCGTTGTAACGCCATCTATGCCGCTATCGAGCGAGCTCCACTCACCGATGAGGAGAAGGCTCCATTGTTGGCAGAGGCAGTTATCTTGCGTGCATTCTACTACTACATTTTGACTATCAACTTTGGTGATGTACCTTACTACTTCGAGGAGGTAACAGCCGAGAACAACGAGCGCATCTCGTTGATGGGCCGTAAGCCGGCAAGCGAGCTTCGTGCCGAGTTGATGGATCAGTTGGAGTACTGGTTGCTCGATAAGCAGGCGTTGCCAATGATTAAGACATACGATCCAGCAAACGAGTATCGTATTGGTGCAATGGTCGGTCTTACCATCGCAGGTAAGTTGGCTATGTGGAACAAGCGTTTCGACAAGGCTATCGAGTTCTTTGCTCCAATCGAGAAGGTTTATGGTACAGTTGACATCGAGGGCGTATATCACGCTCGTGATGCCTTGATGGGCTACGACTTGAAGGATGTTCAGTTCCGTAACCGCTACACTGCAGAGTCTATCTTGGAGTTGCCGGGATATGCTAAGGAGTATGGTTTGCGAGTAACTCAGGGCTTGGCTTCTCGTTGTACTCCAATGCGTTCATCTTCTATCACTGAGGGTGCTGTAGATAACGCAGACGATGAGATGGTCGAGGAGGAGGGTATGGACTTCTCTCAGAAGGATGATATCTTCGACGGAGTTCGTATTCCTGAGTTGGGTGTAAATGCTCGTACAACATCGCCTTACCGTCCAACCAACTATATGTATAAGACCGTGTTGCCATACAATGCAGTTGATAAGCGTCGTTCGACCTATGATGCTGCAAAGTGTACACCTCAGGATGTTGTAGAGGTTGAAGGTGGTGCAGGCTGGTTGGCTTGGTGCTACAGGGGTTGGAAGGACAAGAATGTTGATATCAACGACCCAAGCAACCCACCGGGAGGTCACTTCTTCAACTCTACTAAGACTAAGGATGGTCGCCCATATCTTGGTGACAAGTTCTGGTGCCCAGGTATGATCTATACTCAGGACTCGAACAACCTCAAGATCTTCCGCTTTGCTCATGTTATTCTCGACTTGGCTGAGGCTAATATGCGTGTAGGTAATTGGGACTTGGCATTCGACTACTTGAATGCTTCGAAGCAGCGTGCAGGTCGTCAGGATTTGAGCGGTGGTCATGCTGATGAGCAGCTGTTTATGGAAGAGTTGCAGATTGAGTCAGCTCGTGAGTTGTTCGGCGAGTTTACCCGTCGTCACAACCTCGTTCGTTGGGGAATTTGGTATGACCGAGTAATTGAGGGCTCGGCAGGTAACGATATCGTTAACTATGTTAAGGAGGGCCCTTGCCGTGAGTACTATCCAATTCCTGACCAGCAGATTGTTCTTTCGAACTACAATTTGAGTAACCCAGAATACGAAAAATACGGATTATAATGAAAAAGATATTAGCAATTCTTACGGTGCTTTTTGCTGCAAGCGTAGCAACATCGTGTGTTAAGCCATATGAGCCTACATTGCCTTTGACTGTAGATAACTATGACTTGACAATTCCAAAGACCGCTTCGAAGAAGGGTATCAATGGTGAGAATATCCACTATTTCTACATCACTGCAACTGGTCCGTGGGAGGCAACTCTCACTGCTCAGGATGATGCGCAGATTTGGTGCTGGCTCGACGACCACTACAAGGAGGCACAGAAAGACGAGTATGGTCAGCAGATCAAGGACGAGTATGGCCGTGTACAGACTGTAGAGGTAAAGGTTGTCGAAGGTGTAGCCTTCTTCGAGGGTACCGACAAATACTGCACAGTTCGTGGTGGAGCAGGTGTAACCTACTTGCCAATGGAGTATAATGATAACCAGGGTAATCTGCGATATGCTACACTCCGTGTCCGTCGTTTGGATATGGACTACGAGCTCTTTACTAACATTACTCAAAACAAATAATTTGGTACTATGAAGAAGATTTTTGTAACTATATTGGCCGTTGCAGCTTTGGCTTCGTGCTCTTCTCCATACTATCCTGAGTATCGTCCCGTAGTTTCACTCGGTGCCGAGACCAGCAGTTTGGTATGCGAGAATACAGAGGATTTCTGCAGATTGGCTGTTATCGCAAATATCGAGTACGAGGCGACAATCATCTCGGGCTCGGAGTGGCTTTCGTTTGCTGATACCGAGGGCACTGTTCGCCCAGGTAAGGGTAACGAGGCTATCGAGTTCAAGCACTTGCAGAACAACAACGACAAGCGTGTAGCTCGCTTGGTGCTTTCGTCGTACAGCCGTCGTGATACTATCAAGATTAAGCAGAAGGGTCGTTTCGAGGATTACCTCGCAATTCACGATGATGACAAGGAGCACTTCTCGATGGATAACGGTACCCGTATGCCTGTAGAGTGGGAAGGTGGCGAGATTTCGTTCCGCTTGCGCACCTCTTGCTTGGACCACGAACTTTCGGGCTGGTCGTCTGATAAGACTATCCTAAATGGCTTTAAGTTCCAGAATGGCGTATGTTCGTTCTTTGTTGCAGCAAACGATGAGCAGCAGCCTCGTATCGTGACTTTCCGCATCTCGTATGTTGATGGTTGGGAGGATGAGAAGTTCATGGAGTTGACCATCCGTCAGGGCTACAATCCTGATTTGGTAGACGATAAAGAGTAGTATAATACTCAACGAAAAAGAGGTATCGAGCAAGAGCTTGATACCTCTTTTTTGTTGTTATAACCTCAAAGTGCATAGTTTAGAGTGGAGCAATAGGCGAAAGACTTTTATCTTTCGTCTTTTTTTTATATCTTTGTCTTATGGCAAAGTACGACGAGATATTTTCGATTGGCTCCGATGCGGAGTTTGAGCGTGAGGCGTTGGCGCTGTTTCGCTACCAGGCGGAGCATTGTGCGCCCTATGCCGAGTATGTTCAGTTGCTCGGTGTAGAGCCATCGGCGGTGCATAGGGTAGAGGATATTCCGATGCTCCCTATCGAGATATTCAAGTCGCACAAAGTATATTGTGGCGAGTGCGAGCCACAGGTGGTCTTCACCTCGAGCGCCACTACAGGTATGGTGCAATCGCACCATTATGTCGAGGATGTGGCCCTCTACGAGAGAGCTTTTACCGAGGCATTTCGTTGCTTCTATGGCGATGAGAGAGAGTGTAGTATATATGCACTATTGCCGTCGTATCTCGAGCGAGAGGGGTCGTCGCTGGTCTATATGGCCGACCACCTGATAAAGGCGTGTGGTGGCGGAGGATTCTATCTCCACGACTACGAGAAGCTGCTCAGCGATATGTCGCACGACCCTAATCCAAAAATTTTGTTGGGTGTAACATATGCCCTGCTCGACCTGGCCGAGAACTACGCTCCAAAACTCGAAAATACGGTTGTTATGGAGACCGGTGGTATGAAGGGTAAGCGCAAGGAGTTGCCGAAGAGCGAGCTGCACAAGGTGCTCTGTTCGGCATTCGGCGTGGAGCGCATCCACTCGGAGTATGGTATGGCAGAGTTGTTGTCGCAGGCCTACTCCTTTGGTGAAGGTGTGTTCCGTACACCGAAGTGGATGAAGGTATTGGTGCGAGATGTGAATAATCCGTTTGCTCGCCTTGCTGCGGGTCGTCGTGGAGGTTTGGATATTATAGATCTGGCCAATCGCTCCTCGTGCGCATTTATTGCGACGCAGGATATGGGTGTTTGCTACGATGACGGCTCGTTCCGTATCGAAGGCCGCATTTCGCAAAGTGATATCAGAGGTTGTAACTTGTTGGTGCAGTAGAGTGATATGAAGTACGCAAAGGAGGATTTGGCTAAGCTCCACGAGGAGTTGTATCGTACGCTTGCAGAGGTTATTCGTGTCTGCGAGGTGTGCGACATTCCATATTTCATCCAGGGAGGCTCGGCCATAGGCGCACTATACAACAAAGGTATTGTGCCATGGGATGATGATATAGATGTGGGAATGACTCGTGAGAATTATGAGCGATTTCTGCGTGAAGCACCCGAGCACCTCTCGCCTGACTATTTCCTTGAGTGGTTTGGCACGGAGGCGAATACACCATTCTACTTTGCCAAGGTTAAGCGCAATAATACCCTCTTTGTGGAGGAGATTTGGCGCAATATGGCGATTCATCACGGCATCTTAGTCGATATATTCCCCTACGACCGTATTCCCGACAATCGCTGGCTTGAAAAGCTGCATCGCTTTTCGGCCAAGTTCTGGATAAACTGCTTTATGGGCAAGGAGATTTGGCTCTGGGGCCATTGCGGAGAGTGCGAAATTGACGCTCCGCTGCCGAAGTCCTGGATAGGCTGTGCCGCAATTCGTGCAGTGGTGTCACTCCTCTCACGCAAGGCTATATATCGCAAGATGAACAAGGTCTTGGGTCGCTACAACTCGTGGACGACCGAACGGGTAAATATCGTGCGTATGCCTAAGGATCAGATCGCTAGAGCCGATATCGAAAATACGGTAGAGATGGAGTTTGGCGGTATGATGGTCAAGGCGCCACGCAATATAGAGGTATATCTGCGCCACCACTACCCGAACCTTCGCCCCGTATTGCCCGAGGAGGAGCAGATAAACCACGCACCATATAAGTTGTCATTCGATACTGAGAACGAACGATGAAACTACTCTCGATAATAGTCCCTGCCTACAATATGGAGGCATATCTCCCGCAGTGCGTGGAGTCGATACTTCGTGCCCCCTCGTTGGCAGCGGTGGAGATTGTTGTCGTGAATGATGGTAGCAAGGATAGAACCTTGCGCATTGCTCGCCAATATGCCGAGCGATATGCCGATACGGTGCGAGTGATAGATAAACCGAATGGCAACTATGGCTCAACCATAAATGCTGCGCTGAAGGTTGTGCAGGGCGAGTATGTCAAGATTCTCGATGCCGATGATCGCTTCGAGGGCTCTCGTGTGGCCGAGTTCCTCGCCTTCCTGAAGAAGATGCAGGGGGTAGATATGGTTGTAACCCCATTTATCGAGGTCGATAAACGCCGAGAGCATAGGGTGGAGTACAATATATATGGCAAGAAAATCTACGAGTATGGCAAGTCCTACGATGCTGAGAAGGTCTTTGCATATGGCGCAATTCGTTTCTTTGCCATGCACGGGGTATGTTATCGTACCGAGCTGCTTCGCAAGATGAACTATCGCCAGAGCGAGGGTGTGTCATATACCGACCAGGAGTGGGTGTTCTTTCCGCTCTTCCGAGTTAGAACTATCGCCTTTGCCGATATTCCTCTCTACCGCTACAATGTGGCTCGAGAGGGACAGACTATGGATGTAAAGGTGCAGATGCGTAGCCTTGCGCAGTTGGTGGCCGTTACCGAGGGTATGGCCCGCTACTTTGTAGCTTCGTCGAGAGGTGTGCGCTCCTCGGTGCGTATAGCCTTTTTGCGAAATATCGTAGCCGATAGGGTAAAGATAGTCTTTCGCAAATATCTGCTTGTGATGAGTGATGCAGCGTTTGCCAAATCGGACTTTGAGATGGTATATGTTCGGCTCATGCAACTTGTTGCGCAGTGTCGTATAGAGAAGTTTGCCGTTCCTGTGAACAATTTGCTAAAGGTCGATCTGTTGCGTCGCTGGCAAAGACGAGGCAAACGCCATTCCGCCACTGCAAGATGTCTGCTCTCTGCTGCAGATAGTGCAATGTCGACCATCCACGCCTTGATTTTCAGGTAGGAGCGCAGTCTGACGACCGCTTGAATAGGAACGGGCTCAAAAGCCCTTAAATAGGATTGAATAGGAGAGCGCATAACCCTTCAGCGCATTCTATCAAGCACCGAGGGTCCGAATCCCTCTCTTTCCGCCACAAAAAAGCGAAGCAAGGAGAATTTGTTGTGTAACCGAATGAGGGATTGACTTCGTAGCCACTTCGTGTCTGCTCGTCTTTCCCTTGCCTTGCCGGCGGGCTCCTTGCAAAAATCAGCACTACGCAAGGAGTTGATAAATCAACCCGATTTTGTTTTCACATCGCTACGCCCTACAAATGAATTTGTGTGCGTAGTGCTGCAAAAACAAAAAGATGCCGATAATATCGACATCTCCTTGCTTCGTTTTATTTTTGCGGAAAGAGAGGGATTCGAACCCCCGGTACAGTTGCCCGTACACCGCATTTCGAGTGCGGCCCGATCGACCACTCCGGCATCTTTCCAATGCGTTTTGCGGTTGCAAATGTACGAATTTATTTTTAAACTCCAACAATTTCACTCAATAATTTGCACTTTTTTTGTTAAGTCTACCTGTCGTAATAGTTTTTCATAAATATAATTCTTATATTTGTAGTATACTAAACCGCTCTTTTTGTTCGTTTAGTATGTAAGATAAACTATATCGCTATGAGAAAGATTGTAACAATGGCCGTAATTGCGGTGCAGGTTTTGTTCCTGTCGGGATGTGCAGCATGGCAGAATGTTTCGTATTCGGACGATTTATACTCCATACACAACAAAATAGCTATTGCCGAGCGACAGAAGAGGGAGGCTGAGCTCGCCAAAGCACAATACGAGGCTCAGCAGGCGCAGTATGAGGCAACCTTGGCAAAGATTAAGGCCGAGGCTGCTAAGCAGAATGTTACGGTAGCGACCGAGGGAAATGTCAACGGCTTCGATGCTGTATTGGCCGACTCGTATGAGAGTGCCTATGCTCGTCGTCTGTACGCCTTCTCGTCGCCTACCTATCGTATGCCGTCGTCGTACTACTCGTTGCGTTACTCCGATGCATTCTTCTATGCCTCGGCCTACGACCCTGCCTTCTACAATATAATGATTTCGGGCGATATGGTTTGGGTTGAGCCAAAGTATGTAACTTCGATGTTCGGCTCGTGGGGCGCTGTTTCGCTCCCTGCGTATAATTGGTACTATGGTTGGAACGATCCGTTCTACTATTGGAACAGACCATACAGATATGGTTGGTATTATAGTTGGAATAATCCATATTATTGGGGATGGGGTTGTGGTTATCCGTACTACCACCACTATCACCACCATCATGGCCATCACCATAACCACTATCATCCTCATCACCGCCCATCTCACAACCACCCTCCTTATGCAGGCTCGGGTAGTGTGGGTAACACGGGCCACCACCACAACCGCCCAGGTCAGGTTGTAGGCCGCAATCCTGGTGCATCACGCCCAGTGGACAGAGGTAGTAGTGTTCGCCCTTCGGCACCATCGTCGGGTCGTGTGTCGCAGCCAACCTATCGCAATAACGCAACCGCTACATCGAGCGGAAAGGGTAGCTCGTCGTATCGCAGCACAGGCTCGTCGTCGTACCGTAGCAGTGGCTCATCGAGCAGCTCTTCGTCATATCGCAGCAGCGGCTCATCGTCGGTACGCTCCTACTCTTCGCCTTCGTCGAGTTCGAGCATGAGCAGTGGCCATTCGTCCTATTCGGGTGGCGGTGGAGGAAACTCTCGTGGCAGATAGTTTTTAATGCTTAACAGATTGAATTATGAAAAAGTTTCTTTCGGTAGTGGCAATTATCCTTGCATCGGCAGTGGCGGTGCAGGCGCAAAATACATCGGGAATACTTCTCAATAGGGATATCCTTCCCGCATCTACACTCCTCTCGCTCTCGCAGCGTGAGGTGGCCGGCACAGCTCGCTCGATGGGTATGGGTGGAGCATTTACATCGCTTGGCGGCGATATGGCTTCGCTCGGCTACAACCCTGCGGGCCTCGGAATGTATCAGCGCAACGAGATATCGGTGACACTCGGCTTGGGCGTTACTCAGGCTAAGAACTATAACGCCTACATCTCCGATAATTCCTCTGCCAATACAAGCGTGCGTACTGCGATAAACAATGTCGGCGCATCGTTCCAGGTCTACGAGGGTACGGGCAAGTTGGTAGCCGTGAATTTTGCGTTTGGCTATAGCAAGACTGCCGACTACAACTACGATATGTCGTACTCAAGCCCTGTAACGATTTCGTCGTTGGCGGATGCCTTTGCCGATATGGCGAATGGTAATGGTTTGATTATCAACTCGGAGAATAAAATTGCCGACAATCGTGGCTACTACGACTACGATATGAACCCATATTTCTGGGGTGCAGTTATGGGCTACAAGGCAGGTCTTATAAATAAGGGCGCAAATGGCTGGTATCCCGATGAGATTGCTCCGGGTGCACAGATGTCGCAATATACCAACCTCCAGAGCCGTGGCTCGGCAGGTGAGTGGTCGTTTGCATTTGGCTTCAACTTCGACAATATCGTCTACCTTGGAGCCTCGCTCGATATTCAGAGCATCTCTCGCAATCAGACTATCTACTACAATGAGTATATAGCCTATGAAGAGGGCCAGCGACCAAATGGTGCAGACTATCCGTATCAACTCCAGGAGTTTGACTTCTCGCAGTCGATGAATTTGAATGGCTCGGGCGTAGGTGCCAAGTTCGGTATCGTGGTGCGTCCTGTTGCTCCGTTGCGTATCGGTTTTGCATTGCATACTCCGACCTACTATTCGGTGGCATATCGTTACTCGGCATCGCTCTCTTCGGTGGCTTTGAGTGCGGGCAATAACCCTTATGGTTGGGAGGTTGTGAATGGTAGAGTGTATGCCGACGAGAGAACACCAATACTGAAGGATGGTGGCGATAGCCGTTGGCGATTTACCACTCCTACACGCTTGTTGGCAGGTGTGTCATACGCTATCGGTAAGTATGCAATCATTTCGGCGGACTATCAGTACGATGCCTATCGTGCCTTGAAGTGGAATTATACCCCTGCCGATACGGGCTATACAAACGATATCTTCCGCAATAACTTGAAGGCTACGCATACCTTGCGTGCGGGTGTCGAGGGAAAGGTTCTGCCTTGGTTGGCATTGCGTGCCGGTGGTGGATTCAGAACAAATGTGCTGATAAACAGCTTTGATCATGTCGCCTTTTCGGAGCCTATAGCCGATAAGATGTGGTACGCCTCGGCAGGTGTGGGCTTCCGTGTGAGCGATGTTACCTCGATTGACTTGGCATACCAATATCGCAATACCCGCTACTCGGACTACTATTCGTTCTATACCAAGTTGGGCGATATCCCTAATGCAAGTCCGATGTATGGTTTAGATTTGGTAAACCACAACATAGCACTGACCTTTGCATTCCGCTTCTAAAATAGAAAAAGCCTCTCAGTCCGAGAGGCTTTTCTTATTGTAGTATTTCTGTTGTTATACCTTATTCAAGGCCTCGAAACCCTTGCCGTAGACACCCATTACCGAGCCGATGGTGATAAATGCCTCGGGATCGACATTGCGAACGACCTTCAATACCATTGCCAAATCTCGCTTGCGGCATACACACATCACAACCTTCGAGTTCTCCTTCGAGTACCAACCCATAGCGTCGATTACGGTAGCACCTCGCTTTGCCTCCTGGTTGATGGCATCTGCCATAGCCTTGTAGTCCTTGCTGATGATAAATATCTGGCTCGACTGCTGGTTACCCGAGAGAATCATATCGACCGTATAGCTGAATACTGCAACCATCACAAAACCGTAGATTACACCGTCGATACCTACATCAGGAAGGAAGAGTGCCGACGAGATAATTACACCATCGGTGTAACGGATAAACTTACCGTAAGAGATAGTGTAGAACTTATTCACAATCATCACAACGATATCCGAGCCACCTGTAGAGCCGCCCTGCTGGAAACACATCGCCACTCCGACACCCGAACATATACCTCCGAGAATCGCTGATAGCAAACGGTTATTGAGGTTGAATAGGTCGACAATTGTGCCGTTAGGAACAGTCAGTGCATCTCGTGCGGTGATAATCTGCGCCACCCAGCCATCTGGCGTAGTGAACCATATCTGCAAGAAGTGCATAATTACCGACATCACCACCACGCAGTAGATTGTCTTTACGCCGAAGTTCCATCCGACGATAAAACCTGCGATAATGAGGAGTATGATATTTATGATAAGTACCATAGTACCAATCGATATCGCTCCGCCTGTGAGGTGATAGAGAAGCAACGAAAGACCGGTTGCTCCGCCACCCGCTGCATTCGCAGGAAGGATACAGCAGATCCATCCAAACGAGTAGAGAAACATACCGAGCGCCATCAAAGTGTACTCCTTGAGGGTTGTGCCGATAGTTGATTTGTTAAGTGATATTCCCATAGTGTAAAAGAGTTATCTGGGCGCAAATATACAAAAAAGCGGAAAACGGAAAACGGAAAACGGAAAACTTTTTTATAAAATATAAAAAAATAGAGATTCTTTAACCTTTCACTCTGAATACTGTTGTGTCGTACTCCTCGAATCCGCATTTGTGGTACAAAGCGTGTGCCGCTTTGCGTGAGGGGTTCGAGGTGAGATACAATTTCTTTGCACCTACCTCCTTGGCGCACTCCTTTGCTCTCTCGACAAGGGCATGTCCAACGCCAAGACCTCTCGCCTTGCTGTCGACCACTACATCCTCAATCCACGCCTTGCGACCTGTCGGGATATCGACCACGACGAGCGAAAGCATACCGACAATTGCGCCTTCGTGCTCCGCCGCAAAGAGGTGGATATTCTCGTTGGCGAGCATCTCTTCGAGATACGCTTCGCTTGGCATTGTGGCCGAGGTCGAAAGTTGAGGCAGAAGTGTTGCGAGAGCATCGGAAAATTGCTCAGTAGGTTTGGTTACTCTGTAAATTCTCATTTTCTATAAATTTTGCTACGCAAAGATAACTAAAAGTTTTCCGTTTTCCGTTTTAATCCTGCTACGCAGGCTTTTCCTCCTTCTTGCAAGGCATAGTGTGCAAGCACCCTCTGCTCTTGCTTCGTGCGTCGGTTACGCTTTCCCACTACAAGCGAAAATCGGAATACCTTTCCTTTGCTCTGCAAAGATAAATAAAAGTTTTCCGCTTTACGCTTTTCGTTTTCCGTTTTTTGCGCTATCTTTGCCGATCTAAACAATATTTACATAAAAAAGATGCTTAATATCGTACTTTTTGGTGCTCCGGGCTGCGGTAAGGGTACACAGTCGGAACTCTTGGAGAAGCGTTTTTCGCTTCGTCATATCTCAACAGGAAATGTTATTCGTGAGCAGATTGCTGCAAAAACCGAACTTGGATTGCAGATGCAGGCATGCATCGAGCGTGGCGAGTTGGCTCCCGACTCTCTTGTTATCAATATGATTACCGACTATGTCGCAAATCTTGGTGAGTGC
>JAGBRY010000023.1 GCA_017632115.1 Alistipes sp.
ACCTTGCGATTTGCTGAGGGCTCTCTAAAAGAGAGGCTTTGCGTCAAATTTTAATTCCGAATTGTTAGTTTTTGATTTATATTTCGTATATTTGTAGTTAGAAACAAAAAATGAACCCCTATGAAATATAAAAGAATTCTTCTCAAGTTGAGTGGCGAGTCGTTGCAAGGCGAGCAAAAGTATGGTATCTCGATGGATCAGGCTCGTGTATATGCACAGCAGATCAAAGAGGCACAGGAGCTCGGTACCGAGATCGGTATCGTTATCGGTGGTGGTAACATCTTCCGTGGTTTGCAGGGCGCAAAGAAGGGCTTCGACCGTGTGAAGGGCGACCAGATGGGTATGCTAGCAACCATTATTAACTCGTTGGCTCTGCAGGCAGTGTTGAACGATGAGGGTGTAAAGTGTAAGGTGTTGACCTCGATTCGTATGGAGCCTATCGGCGAGTACTACTCGAAGGATAAGGCGCTCGAGTATTTGAGCCAGGGTTATGTCGTAATCATTGGCGGTGGAACCTCGAACCCATACTTCTCGACCGATTCGGCTTCGGCTTTGCGAGGTATCGAGATTGAGGCCGACGGCTTCTTCAAGGGTACCCGTGTAGATGGTGTCTATACAGCCGATCCGGAGAAGGATCCTACAGCAACCAAGTTCGACGAGATCTCGTTCGACGAAATTTATGCACGAAATTTGAAGATAATGGATATGACCGCCTTCACACTCTGCAAGGAGAACGGTCTTAACATTATCGTTTTCGATATGGATACTCCCGGCAACTTGATGAAGGTGTTGCGTGGCGAGAATATCGGAACATTGGTACACAAATAAACTGAAACCTATGAAAAGAAGACATCAGAAGAAGAGCACTTTGAGCATGGTTGTAATGGCAATCCTTGCAATCGTTCTCTGTGCAGCATTGTTGTTTGGTGGTTCATTGACCGCCAAGGCTCAAAATAATCGTCCGACCCCAGAGGAGGCAACCATCGTAAAGGATGGTCAGAAGGCACCAGCCTTCGAGGTGCAGATGTTCGACGGTTCGACCGTGAAACTTGCCGACTTGAAGGGTAAGGTCGTATTGTTGAACTTCTGGGCAACCTGGTGTCCTCCGTGTCGTGCCGAGTTGGCTCGAGTAGAGAAGGATATCATCGAGAAGTTCAAGGGTGAGCCATTTGTCTTTATCCCTGTATCTCGTGGCGAGAAGAGGGAGACTGTAGCGGCTTTCCGTGAGAAGATGGGCTACACCTTCCCTATGGGACTCGACACCGATGGTCGTGTCTATGCCGAGTATGCGCAGACCTACATCCCTCGCAACTTCCTTATTGGCAAAGATGGCAAGGTCGTAAAGGCGAGTGTGGGCTACGACGAGGCGGAGTTTGCAGAGCTTATCAAGTTGATTGAAAAGGAGATTAAAAAATAATAAAACAGACTTTTATGGATACTAAAACAATTCTTAATGACGCTACCGCTCGTATGCAGAAGACGGTAGATTTCTTGGAGGAATCTTTGGCAAACATCCGTGCAGGCAAGGCTTCGGTGAATGTCTTGAATGGCGTTTTTGTGGAGTACTACGGTTCGCAGACTCCTGTTTCGGGCGTGGCAAGTGTTACTGTACCCGATGCAAAGACCATCCTTATCCAGCCTTGGGACAAGAATATGATTCGTCCAATCGAGAAGGCTATTATCGACTCGAACATCGGTCTTACTCCGTCGAACAATGGCGAGAGCATCCGCCTCTCTATGCCACCGCTCACCGAGGAGCGTCGTAAGGAGCTCGTAAAGCAGTCTAAGGCTGAGGCCGAGAATGCTCGTGTTTCGTTGCGTAATGCTCGTCGTGATGCTGTTGAGGCATTCAAAAAGGCTGTAAAAGAGGGTATGCCTGAAGACGAGGGCAAGGATGGCGAGAGCCAGGCACAGAAGCTCCTCGAGAAGTTCAACAAGGCTATCGACGCTGCTTTTGATAAGAAGGAGAAGGAGATCATGACCGTATAGCAAGCGCAAATATAGGGCGATTGCTTCCCCTAAAAACCCTTTCTAAATCCTCACATACGCTTAGTATGCTGCGGTATTAGAAAGGGTTTATTATTGTTGCACTCGCCACTCTATTTGCGCTTGCTTGTTTGGCGAGGTGGAGTTATCGCAATCGAAACTCGGGGTCAGCCATTTGAGGTATAGCCATCGAGCGGTAGTAGCCCGACTCGAACTTCTCTCGTACCGCCTTGAATGCTTCGATTGTCCGTTCGACATCGGCCAGCGTGTGAGCTGCGGTAGGGATAAGGCGCAGGATAATCTCTCCCTTCGGAATCACGGGATAGATGACTATCGAGCAGAAAACACCGTAGTTCTCCCTCAGGTCGACAATCAGGTTTGTGCCCTCCTCGTTTCCGCCACGCATATACACAGGTGTTACGGGCGACTCTGTTATGCCAATATCGAAGCCGTTTCGGCGCAACCCCTCTTGCAGGGCGTGGGTAATACGCCACAACTGCTCCTGATACTCGGGGTGGTGACGGATAATATCCAATCGTTTCAGCGCACCCACCACCATTGGCAGTGGCAACGACTTGGCATACAACTGCGAGCGCATATTGTAGCGTAGCACATTAACGAGCCACCTCTCGCCCGCCACAAAGGCTCCAAAGCCGGCCATCGACTTGGCGAAGGTGCTGAACAAGAGATCCACCGCATCGCTCACACCAAAGTGGTCGGCCGTACCTCTACCACCCCTGCCCATAGTGCCGAAGCCGTGTGCATCATCGACCAAAAGTCGGAACTGAAATTCGCCCTTCAGTTCCGCTATGACATCCAAAAAGCCGAGGTCGCCCTTCATTCCGAAGACCCCCTCCGTAATAACGAGAACACCTCCGCCTTGCTCCTCGGCCAGGTCGGTGGCGTGACGCAACTGACGGCGTAGCGAGGCCTTGTCGTTGTGGGCATAGACAAAGCGACGACCTCGGTGCATACGCAAGCCGTCGATTATGCAGGCGTGTGCCTCGGCATCGTATACCACCACATCTCGGGGCGAGAGCAGGGTGTCGATAATCGAAATCATACCCTGATATCCGAAGTTCAGTAGGAAGGCATCCTCCTTGCCCACAAACTCGGCGAGCTCTCGTTCCAGCTCTTCGTGATAACGAGTCTGACCGCTCATCATTCGGGCTCCCATCGGGGCCGCCAGGCCAAATTGCTTGGCACTATCGGCATCGGCCCTTCGCACCTCGGGGTGGTTGGCCAAGCCGAGATAGTTGTTTAGGCTCCAGTTCAACACCTCCTTACCCCTAAAACGCATATGAGGGCCAATCTCGCCCTCCAATTTCGGGAAGGCAAAATACCCATGCACACGACTCATGTATTGTCCGATAGGCCCACCGGCACTATGCTCCAGACGCTCGAAAATATCCACCATATACCTTATATTTATTTTATAGCAACAAATATATGGTGCTTTTCTCGCTCGGCCATAGCCTCCGACCGCCCATGTTGCAAATGCGACGAAACCGACAGACCCCACCGCCCTAACGGGCACCTCCCCTAACTCAGGGGAGGAATAGAAAAAATAAAAGTCCCCCTCTAAGTTAGGGGGACGAGCGAAGCGACAAGCCCCCTTTACAGAAAGGGGGTTTGGGGGATAGGTAACACACCTTTGCTGAAAGCAAATTGCGGAGCCTTGTGGGCCCCGCAATTGCTTTTAGTAAATAAGTTCGTCGTCTTCCGTTCCGAAGCCCGGAAGGGCTGAACCGACACCACCAGGAACCGGCTCACTTACGCTGTAGCCACGCTCGGCTACAACCTCGAAAATATCAATCTCTGGAGCAGAATAGCTCAAAATATCTCTTTTCATAACGCTTTTGAATTTAATTTAGTTCCGTCATTGCGAGGCTCGTAGAGCCG
>JAGBRY010000003.1 GCA_017632115.1 Alistipes sp.
GAGGGCTTGGTTTCGGAGGCTACAATCAACGAGCTCTGCCGCGAGGTTTTGGCTGTTAAGTATCGCCTCGGTTTGTTTAGCGACCCATTCAAGTATGGCCGTCAGAACCACAGCGAGGTTATGTATCGCCCGGAGAACTTGCAGGTTGCTCGTGAGGTTGCAGCAAAGTCGATGGTATTGCTCTCGAACAATGGCGTTTTGCCACTTGCCGAGAAGACAAAGATCGCTTTGATTGGTCCTTTGGCCGATGCACCTCGTGATCAGATTGGTGCTTGGCACGGCTTCGGCGAGGCGAGCCACTCGGTAACTATCCTCAAGGGCTTGCAGGATCGCTTTGGCGCCAAGAATGTGATTTATGTTAAGGGCTCGGACTTCCGTGCTCCTATCAAGGGTGGTATCGAGGAGGCAGTTCGTGCTGCTCGTAAGGCCGATGTTGTGGTGCTCTCGATTGGCTTGGGCTACAAGGAGTCGGGCGAGGCTACTTCGCTCACCGAGATAACCGTTCCTGAGGCTCAGCAGGCTCTGCTCGATGCTGTGAAGAAGACAGGTAAGAAGGTTGTTGTATTGCTCGGTACAGGTCGTGCAATGGATCTCCGTAATGAGATTGAGAAGGCCGATGCAGTACTTGTAACTTGGCATGGTGGTACTATGGAGGGCCCTGCAGTTGCAGACCTTCTCTCTGGCGATAAGAACCCGTCGGGCCACCTCACAATGTCGTTCCCATACTGCGTAGGTCAGGCTCCTATCCACTACAATATGAAGACCACAGGTCGCCCTCGCAAGAGTCCGACCAACAATGCGAAGTATTCATCTCGTTACATGTACACTCCGAACGAGCCATTGTTCCCATTCGGCTATGGTTTGAGCTACAGCGAGTTCGAGTACTCTGATTTGCAGGTTTTGACCCCTGAGGTTGAACTTGGTGGCGAGGTTAAAATCAGCGTTAAGGTTACCAACAAGGGTAAGTACGATGGCGAAGATGTAGCGCAGCTCTATGTGCGTGATGTTGTTGCCGAGACCACACGCCCTATGCGTGAGTTGAAGGGCTTTGAGCGCTTCTCGTTGAAGGCCGGCGAGTCGAAGGTTATCACTTTCGAGGTTCCGACTGCAGACTTGGCATACTGCCACCGTGACTTGAGCTTCAAGGCCGATGCGGGAGAGTTTAAGGTGTGGGTTGGCGCCGACTCGACAGCAGAACTCGAAGGAAATTTCATAATCAAATAATAATTCAAAACGATGAAAAAATTTATTCTAACAGTTGCACTTGTGGCTATGGCGGTAGTTGCTGTAGCGGAGAGTCGCACCGACAAGTTGTTGCGTGAGTTGCGCAATCCGAAGTCGGACTATGTGTTTGTTATCGCACATCGTGCCGACTGGCGAAACTTCCCTGAGAACTCGTTGGAGGGTATCGAGTCGTCTATTCAGATGGGTGTCGATATTGTAGAGTTGGATGTACACAGCACTGCCGATGGCGTGTTGGTGGTGTGTCACGACAAGACGCTCGACCGCACAACCAATGGTAAGGGTAAAATTAGCGAATTGAATTCTGACTATGTTTGCTCTCGCAAGCTTCGTGCCGGACACAAGGTTGTAACTCGCTACAAGATACCTACTTTGGCAGAGGCTCTCGATGTTTGCAAGGGTCGTGTTCTTATCAACATCGATAAGGGAATCAACTACTACGACCAGATCATGAAGATGCTCATAGAGCGTAAAATGGAGGATCAGGTTATCATCAAGAGCAGCAAGTCGGCAGCAGCGATGAAGGAGTTCTTCTCCAAGCACGAGAAGAATATGCTCTATATGCCTATCATCAACTACAACGAGAAGCATTGGGCAAAGCATGAGCAACTCTTCAATGACTATCTCTCGACCGATCTTCCGTTCATCGCATTTGAGATGTGCTGGAATGGTACTTGGCCAAACGAGAAGAAGTTTTTCGATAAGGTATTGAAGAGCGGTAAGCGACTCTGGATTAACACCTTGTGGAACAGCCTCTGCGGTGGCAAGAAGGCCGACTTGGAGGATGATGCTGCAGTAGGTAACGAGCA
>JAGBRY010000024.1 GCA_017632115.1 Alistipes sp.
GACGGTTACTTCGTATTGCCTTACACTATCGGTGACTACCTCTCGAAGAAGATTCAGGCTCCTAAGGTTTCAACCTCGACACCTGCATTCGACGAGGCTGAGACGGCAGTTAAGGAGAAGATCGAGAAGTTGCTCTCGATTAACGGTAAGCAGTCGGTGGACGATATCCACAAGCGACTTGGTCTTATCATGTGGAACAATGTAGGTATGGCTCGTACCAAGGAGTCGTTGGAGAAGGCTATCGTTGAGATTCAGGCACTTCGCAAGGAGTTCTGGGCTGATGTAAAGGTTGTAGGTACTGCCGACTCGTTCAATGTTGAGTTGGAGAAGGCTTTGCGCTTGGTTGATTACCTCGAGCTCGGTGAGTTGATGGCTCGTGACGCTCTCAATCGTGAGGAGTCGTGCGGTGGTCACTTCCGTTCGGAGCACCAGACTGAGGAGGGTGAGGCACTCCGTCACGACGATGAGTTTGCATACGCAGCAGTTTGGGAGTACAAGGGCGAGAACGAGGCTCCTGAGTTGACTAAGGAGGATCTTACCTATGAGTTCACACACCGTGCACAGCGTAACTATAAGGACTAATTTTTGGCGTTAATCATTTGAAAATTAAGGAAATTATGAATTTCACATTGAAAATATGGCGTCAGAAAGACGCTCACTCTAAGGGTAAATTCGTAGAGTACAAGGTTGAGAATGTATCTTCGGACACCTCGGTCCTCGAAATGCTCGATATCTTGAACAATGACCTCGTGCACAAAGGCGAGGAGCCTGTAGCATTTGACCACGACTGCCGTGAGGGTATCTGCGGTATGTGTTCGTTGCACATCGACGGCCACGCACACGGTCCATCGCAGGCGGTTACTACCTGTCAGATCTATATGCGTCAGTTCAAGGATGGTGCAACCATCACTGTTGAGCCTTGGCGTTCGGCAGCGTTCCCTGTAATCAAGGACCTCGTAGTAAATCGTGGTGCATACGACCAGATTCTTCAGGCCGGAGGTTTCGTTTCGGTTCGTACCAACTCGGTACCTGACGGAAACGCTATTCCAATTCCTAAGGCAGATGCTGACGAGTCGATGGATGCAGCAGCTTGCGTAGGTTGTGGTGCTTGTGCTGCAACTTGTAAGAATGGTTCGGCAATGCTCTTCGTTGCTGCTCGTGTATCTTCGCTTGCGAAGTTGCCACAGGGTAAGGTAGAGGGCGCACGCCGTGCAAAGGCTATGGTTGCTAAGATGGATGAGCTCGGTTTCGGTAACTGTACCAACACAGGTGCTTGCCAGGCAGAGTGTCCAAAGCAGATCAGCATTGCACACATTGCTCGTTTGAATCGTGAGTTCTTGGCGGCAAAGCTCGAGGACTAGTATTCAATATCGGAGGTAGGTGGCCCACAATCCACCTACCTCTATTTATAATAAATAAGCAGATCGAAGCTAGTGGCTTCAGGCCAATAGCTTTAACAAATTTATGCGTCGCTCACTAACCCTCTTTATCGCACTTCTCTCCTGCCTTGTGGCGTGGGGACAGAGCGCTGTGGTCAGTGGACGCTTTTTTGATGCCGAAACGAAAGAGGGAGTGGTGGGAGCCATTATCGAGATTACCTCACCTAAGGACTCGCTCTTCCGTAGGCACTATACCACCGGTTATGGTGGCTATTTCAAGACTCCTCCAATGCCTCGAGGAGAGTATAAACTCACTTCAACATTCCTTGGCTATCAAGATTATGTCCGCAACTTCAAGGTCGATGCACTGCCTGTAAATCTCAACGATATGGCGATGCAGCAGTCTGCTATCGATGTCGGTTTGGTTGTCAAGACAGTTGTTGTTCCTCGTGCCCAGATTATGGGCGATACACTCCGATATAGCGCCTCGCAGTTTAAGGTTACGGTCGATGCCGAGCTCGAGACATTGCTGCGAAAGTTGCCTGGTATATCCATAAACAATGGCGTAATTGAGGCTCAGGGTGAGCGAGTTACCCAAATCTATGTCGATAATAAGGAGTTCTTCGGAGGAAATATCCAACAGGTTTTGCAGAGTATTCCGGCACAGGCAGTCGAGAGTATCGAGGTCTACAACCGTTTGAGCGAGGCTTCGCAGATTACGGGTGTGGATGATGGAAATGGCGGTAAGGTTATAAATATCGTCACCAAGGGCTCACTCTCGCATAGCGAATTCGGAAAGATGCACGCCTCGGGTGGATTGGGCTATAATAGAACGCCTACCCGCTTCGATATGGGTGAATTCGACGAGAGCAATATCGGCCGATATGAAGATAAGTTGGTCGGCCGCTACTCGGCTGGAGGTGCAATGAATGTCTTTAGAGATGATATGCGCCTCACGGTTATGGCCCTGGTCAATAACCTTAACAAACAGAACCTCTCGGATGAGGGTATCTCGATGTCGGGCTCGACAAACCGTACAAATGCCTCGTCGTCGTTCTCGGTAAATCGTCAGTCGGGAGTTGCCGCATCGGAGATATTTGCCATAAGCTACTCGGATAGGTGGGGTAAGCGCAATAGAGCCAAATTCGATGGCAATGTATTCTTCAACCACAACAATTCGGAGAATAGATTTACGATTGACCGTTGGTATAATGCGCCATCGAAGATCGATACCATTCACTACGATCAGTATGCCAACCCTAATAACCTCAATTTCCGTTTCCGAGGTCGTTTGGAGTGGAAGGTTGCTAAACGACAGCGATTGTACTTGACACCAACATTCAGCTATACCAACAACTTCTCGATAAATCAGCAGGATACAACTTCGATGCGACTGCCGGGTTCGCAGTCGGGCGTACGCTACTATCCGAGCTACAACGAGGGCCGTAACATCTCCTACAATTCGGGCTTGTATGCGCAATACTCCTACAACTTCCTAAGGCGTGGTCGTAATATGCTCATTGTGGCTAACCTCTCGCATAGCGATAGCGATAGTTGGCGCAAGTATGAATCTTACTCGGGACCATTGGCCACCGAGGCGGAGCGTTGGGAGCAAAACAAATATACCTTCTCCTATAACGACACCTACAATACGGTATCCACATTCCGTATAAATCCAACCTATCGTGATAGGATAGGCCGATATACGACTGTAAATGTATCGTGTAATATACAGTACCAGATGCGTGATCGTGATGTGTTGAACTACACAACCGACAGCTCACACACGGTGCTGACAGAGAAACTTAAACCTAAGAGTTCGTCGATATATGCTGGCGAGAATATCTTCTACGAGGCGAGTGCAGGTATGCGCTACGGAAAGGGCAAGAAGTGGTTCTCTATAAATCTTCGCTATCGCAATACGGAGATTGCAACCATCTACAAGGGTGTTCCGGGAAATATGCTCGAAAGCCCAATTCGTAAGAGTAATATCTACAACAACTTCCTCTACAACGCAACCTTGAATATCGCCTCGTCAGGCAAACATAGTCTGCGTGTAGCGTTCAACTCCAAGATGCGTACTCAGGGTATATGGTCGATGACCGATATGTATAAAGTCAACAATACAACCTACATCTCGGTGGTTAATCACGACCTTATACCTGAACAGGAACATAGTGCATTTGCCCGTTATAAGAAGGTGTCGTCACGCTTTGGTACAA
>JAGBRY010000025.1 GCA_017632115.1 Alistipes sp.
CTGAAAGAGCCGTTCTACGCATTGCGCAATGTGGAGTATGCGGCTCGTCCGATGTTCTATTTCTATTCGGCATTTGTCGATAATCCGAAAAAGAATTGGATGGGTACGGCCGACTTGACATACAAGGATAAGGCCGATTTGGAGAAGTCTGTGGCGGCAATCAAGAGGGGCTACGATGAGTTTAAGAAGTGGGAGCATTTGCAGTTCGAGACCTTGGAGCAACACGATAAATTGGCCGAGGGTGTCTATTGTTCGACCTACTCGGATGGTACTCGTGTGGTAGTGAACTACTCGAAAAAGCCATATCTCTTCGAGGACGTCGAGGTTGCGGCCGAGAACTATGCTATCATTAATAGGTAGAAACGGAAAAAATGTAGAAAAACGATATGAAGAAATCAGTTGTAATACTTCTTTGTGCATTTGTTTGCGTGATGTCGGTTGCGGCAAAGGAGCGGCAAACTCGTGAGGAGTATGTCGAGAAGTACAAGGCGATAGCCATTGCCCATATGGAGCGATATGGTATCCCTGCAAGTATCACTATGGCACAGGGAATCTTGGAGTCGGATAGCGGAAATAGCCGCTTGTCGACATCGTCGAACAACCACTTCGGCATCAAATGCAAGAAGTCGTGGACGGGCGACAGGGTCTATCACGACGACGATGCAAAGGGTGAGTGCTTCCGTGCATACCCTTCGGTCGAGGCCTCCTATCAGGACCATGCCGACTTCCTCGACCAATCACCTCGCTACGACTCGTTGTTTGCCTATCCGTCGGACGACTATCGCAGTTGGGCAAGGGGTTTGAAGGCTGCGGGTTATGCTACTGCTCCCGACTATGCCGAGCGATTGGTCAAAATTATCGAGTCGATGAAACTCTATCTCCTCGACAAGGAGAATGGCAATAAAATTTATGCTGCAGCAAAGAGTGCAACGGCAAATACCGAGGCGTGGTGGGAGAGCAATATCGCCACATCGGATGAGCAGATTAACCCTAATGCCTTCCGTGTAACGGTAAATTCGCATAAGGGCTATGGAGTCTATCGTACCAACCACACCTTCTATGTTGTGGCAAAGGAGGGCGATACCTTTGAGTCGGTGGGCGAGGTTTTCGATATCTCGGCGAAGATGTTGCGCAAGTTCAACGATGTGGCAAAAGATGCCAAATTATCCAAGGGCGATATCATCTATATCGAACGCAAGAAGACGCAGTGGCTGGGTAATGTTATGCAACATAAGGTTGTACGAGAGGAGAATCTCTACTCCCTCTCGCAGTCGTATGGCATACGCCTCAAGTCGCTGGCCAAACTTAATCATCTGCGCCTCAACGAGGATGTTCGCAAAGGCGAAATCATAAGATTGAAGTAAGAAATTAAACATTATACCATTATGAAGAGATTTACAATTGTACTCCTATTGACTGTATTCTCGGTATCTACGCTGTCGGCACAAATTGTCAAGATGTCGGAACTTCCAACCGATAGACAGTTCCGCAAAGCGGTCAAAACGCTTATGTATAAGACAAATGGCCATGATATTACACCTAAACGATTGGAGGCTATGGAGATTACGCAGAGCGTACTGAACCGTTTCGAGCGTGAGTCGTGGACTGCCTATCGTAAGGAGAGCGACCCGAAGAAGATTGCCGAGTTGGAGAAGTCGGGTGTGCCATATTTCTTGCGTCAATCGTTCGAGAAGGTATGCAAGGAGTTGCGTACTACCAAGGTCAAGGAGGGAACCATTGCAGTGTGGTTGCTCTACAATATGGGTTATATTGTAAAAACACCGACCACGACTTTCGGTATTGACCTCTACTCGAAATATACCGACCGCTTGCTCGATATGATAGACTTTGGAATGATTACCCATGCCCACAGCGACCACAATCATATCGCCTTCACAAAGGGTATGGAGAAGCGCAATAAGCCTGTTCTTGCCGCTTTCGACATAAAGGGAGTTGAGGAGAAGAGAGTGGAGCACGGTGGTGTCTACACTATGGGTGATGTTACGGTGAGAGTGACCGTAGGCGACCACAATAAGAAGAATCTTCGCAACTTTGTTGCCTCGTACGAGATAGACTGCGGTGCGAATACCAACCATACGGTAATCTTCCATACGGGCGATTCGCACGACTACACCCAGCTCAATCCGCAGAAGCAGGTTGATATCTTCATCCCTCATATCCGAGTTAATTTGAACATTCCGGCTGCAATCGAGAAATTCCACCCACACCACATCTTTATGTCGCACATTCAAGAGTTGGGACATCGTATCAGAAAGTGGCGTTGGACATTTCACGATGCACTTCGTTTGAAGGAGAAGTGGACCCACGACCATCTCTGGATTCCTTGCTGGGGTGAGCGAATTATCTTCAATAAAAACGATTGGAAATAGAATAAAACATATTAAATTATGATAGAGATTCGTGAGAAAATCTTGTCGGCAATTATCGACAAGTCCTCGCTTAAGCAGCGAGTTTTCGACAATACATTTGCAGTGTTTGGCGAGTTGAAAGATGCGTTGTTGGAGATGGCTTCCGAGATTGACGATGCGTTGGATGGCAAACTCGACCGTCGTGTGCGTATCGAGTACCGTGATAGAGGAAAGTTCGAGGCGCAACTCCAGGTCGCTTCGGATCTGCTTATCGTGCGTATGCACACCGATGTCTTCAGCTTCGACTCGAACCATATCATCTGGCAGAACGACTATGTGCAGAGCGACAAGGCGAATGCCTACTGCGGTATTATCGATATTTACGACTTCCTCTCCGACTCGTTCAAATTTAACCGTTCGGCCGACGAGGGCTATCTGATTGGTCGTATCTTCATCAACCGAGAGAAGATGTTCTTCGTCGAGGGTAAGCGCCAGAGTTTGGTGCGTGCCATGAGCTTTGGCAAGGAGTCTATCTCTCGAGAGAACTTGGTATCGGTACTCGAGGCGGCCATCAACTATGCTCTCAACTTCGATCTGCTTACACCTCCGTACGAGGAGAATAAGCGAGTAACCGTTGAGCAGTTTAATACCAAGATGGATAACTCGAAGTTCGTAACCGGAAAGCGTCTCGATTACGACTTCAATGTAGATGATATTTAGCAGATGAAGAGAATGTTTCTATCGACAGTAGCGATTCTATGCGCTACTGTCATTGCATACGGCTCGACCATAAAGTATGAGGATATAGCCAAGTGTCGTGCTGCAAATGGTGCGATATATGGCGTGCGCTCGATGGTCGATGGTGAACACTTTACAATTATCAAGGGCAAGGAGATTGTGCGTTGCTCCTATGCCGACCGTGCGGATAGCCTTGTGGTTTTCGATGGCGATTTCCGTATTGGCTCGTATGCCTTCTCGGGCGATGAGCGCAAGCTTCTCATCTCCGATGCAAAGAGCGTTAAACCAATCTATCGCCACTCGGCAACTGCCGACTACTACCTTGCCGATGTGCAGGGCAAGGCGCAGAAGGTGTTGGAGCAGGTGCGTGATGTAGAGTTTTCGACCGATGGCAAATCGCTTGTATATGCTAAGGGCAACAACCTCTACCTCTACGATATCGCCTCGGCCAAGTCGAAGGCTGTGACCACCGATGGCGAATGGAACAAAATTATCAATGGCACAAGTGATTGGGTCTACGAGGAGGAATATGGCTTCACGAAGGCCTATGCCGTTTCGCCCGACGGAGCTAAAATTGCCTATCTGCGCTTCGACGAGAGCGAGGTGCCGACCTTCGAGATGATGCGCTACGACGACAAGCTCTATAATAAGGCCTACTCGTTCAAATATCCGAAGGCGGGCGATAAGAACTCGGTTGTAGCGCTTCATCTCTACGATGTTGCTACGGGCAAGAGCGAACAGATTGCTACGGGCGAGAATACCGACCAATATATCCTCAATTTGGTGTGGACACCTGCGGGCAAACTCTCATTCTATCGTGTCAATCGCCTGCAAAACCACTTCGAGGTGCTTGTGTGCGAAGATGGTGGAGTGGTGCGCCCAATATACGAGGAGAGGTCGGCTACCTATGTCGAAAGACCTTCGGCAGCAACTATCAGCTTTCTCGATGAGAAGCGATTTATTGTGCAGGAGGAGAGCTCTGCGGGATATAACCACCTCTATCTTCACGATATTAACAAAGGTCGTCTGAATGCCATCACTTCGGGTAGGTGGCAGGTTACATCGGTTGTGGGTGTTGCAAAAAATCGTATCTACTACCTCTCGACCGAGCGTTCGCCACTCTGTCGTGATTTGTACTCGGTGGGTTTGAATGGCAAGGGTAAAAAACTGCATACCGAGGAGAGCGGTTTCTACTCGGTGCAACCGTCGGCGGGTATGCGCTACTACCTCCGCACCGCCACTACGGCCGATATGCCGAATGTTGTGACAGTGCACCGTGCTTCGGGTGAAGTGGTTGATACATTGGTTGATAACCGAGCAAAGGTTGCCGAGCGAGGAGTGTGGGCAAAGCGTGAGTTTAAGCAGTTTGTAACCGAGCGTGGCGATACGCTCAACTACTATATTCAGTTGCCATTCGGCTTTGAGAAGGGTAAAAAATATCCTGTGCTCTTGACGCAATACTCTGGTCCCGGATCGCAGTCGGTACGAAACCGCTGGTCGCTCGATTGGGAGGATGCACTTCCGCACGAGGGCTATATTGTGGCATGCTGCGATGGTCGTGGCACGGGCTTCAGAGGTGAAGCGTTCAAGAAGTGCACCTATGCCGACCTCGGTCGCAAGGAGGTTGAGGATCAGATTTCGTTCGCTCGTTACCTTGCCAAGCAGGAGTTTGTCGATGCCGAGCGCATAGGCATCTATGGTTGGTCGTACGGTGGTTTTATGGCACTGAACTGCGCATTGCACGGCGAGGGATTGTTCCGTATGGCAATTGCTGTAGCTCCGGTTACTTCGTGGCGTTACTACGATACAATCTACACCGAAATTTACAATGGTCTTCCGCAGAATAACCCAAAGGGTTACGACGACAATTCACCACTCTCGCACGCCGAGAAGTTGGCCGAGCGTACTCAGTTGCTCATCATTCACGGCACGGCCGACGATAATGTCCATTTCCAGAACTCGATGGAGATGTGCCGTCGCCTCAATGCTGCGGGCAAGCACTACGATATGATGGTCTATCCCGACCAAAATCACTCGATGCGTCCATCTGCCACAACCCATGTGCGACAGAAGATGATTGACTACACGCTTGAAAACCTATAACTTTAAATATACCTGAATTATGAAGAGGATACTGAGTCTGGTAGTGATATTGTGTAGCCTTGCCGTAGCGGGCTGCACCAAAAGTAGCGACTCGAGAATGACGCTATGGTATGACTATCCTGCCGACGAGTTTATTGAGTCGTTAGTTATTGGAAATGGCCGTATGGGAGCCATTGTCTATGGCGGAGTTGAAGATGAGCTTATCAATCTCAACGAGATGAGCCTATGGTCGGGTGAACCCGTTAAAAACGATGTCGACGCAAAGGAACAAAAGAGGGTTTTGACCGAGATACGCAAGGCTTTGCGCAACGAAGATTATTGTAAGGCCAACAAACTGCAGTATCGCATGCAAGGTAAATTCTCGCAGGTCTATCTGCCAATGGCCTCGCTGAATATCAACTTCGGGGGAGGTGATCAGGTGCAGAACTATCGTCGAGAGCTCGACCTTACCAAGGCGATTGCCAGGGTGAACTATACACTTGGCAAAACCGAATATAATCGTACCTATTTTGTGTCGCATCCCGACAATGTGGTGGTCGTTGAACTTACCGCAAAGGGCCGGAAGGCGATAGATGCCGAGTTGTCGTTGGGAGGAGAGCTGCGCTACACTATAACAGCCAAAGATGGCCTTCTTGTGGCCGATGGATATGCTCCTTACAACATCTCTTTCAAGACTAAAGAGGTTTCGTGGGATGAGAATCGTGGTATCCACTTCGCTACACTTGTCAAGCCGGTAGAGTATGACGGAGAGGTTGAGTGTAGAGATGGAAAACTCTATCTCAAAGGTTGCAGGCGTGCCGTATTGCTTGTTACCGCTGCTACAAGTTTTAATGGCTACGACAAAGATCCTGTAAAAGAGGGTAGGGACTATATGGCAATTGCACACAAACAGTTGGCCGATGCCGAGAAACTCTCGTTTGAGGAGTTGAAGGAGCGTCATCTTGCCGACTATACATCGCTCTTCGACCGTGTAGATGTTGAGTTTAATGGCAAGGATATGTCGCAGATCCCTACCGATAAGCGTCTGCAGGCCTACACCGAAGGTGGTGAGGACGGGGAGTTGGAGGCGTTGTATCTCCATTTTGCTCGCTACTTGGCAATATCCTCATCTCGAACCAAGTATATACCTACAAACTTGCAGGGTATCTGGAACGAGCAACTCCTGCCGCCTTGGAATAGTAACTATACTATAAATATCAACACCGAGCAGAACTATTGGCCAATTGAAGTGCTCAACCTCTCGGAGTTGCACGACCCGCTATTATCCTTCCTCTCTCTATTGGCAAAGTCGGGTGCAAAGACGGCTCACGACTACTACGATAGTAGAGGTTGGTGTGCACATCACAATACCGATTTATGGGTCATGACTCACCCTGTTGGAGAGGGTAGCGGTAATCCTCGTTGGGCGAATTGGAATATGGGCGGAGCGTGGTTAGCTACCCATCTATGGGAGCACTACCTCTATACACAGGATAAGAGATATCTTGCCGAGTATGCCTATCCGATATTGAAGGGTTCGGCCGAATTTTTACTCGATGTACTGGTTGAAGATGGTAGGGGTTATCTCGTAACTTCACCTTCGGTATCTCCGGAGAATGATTTCTTTGAGCCTATAAATGGCAAGCGTGTCTCGACATCATACGGAGCGACTTGCGATTTGGCAATTATTCGTGAGATATTTGCAGCAACCAACTCTGCAGCCAAGATTCTTGGCGTAGACGAGGCACTACAGCAGCAGATTAAGGAGGCTACGGTTCGCTTATATCCATATCAAATAGGCAAACAAGGTGGCTTGCAGGAGTGGTATCATGACTTTGAAGCCAAGGATCCACACCATCGTCATCTTTCACACCTTGTAGGTGTATTTCCTGGCAATCAGATATCACCGGAGATCAATAGCGAGCTATCGCAGGCGGCTATGCGAACCATCGAATTGCGAGGTCCTCGCTCGACAGGTTGGTCGAAGGGTTGGCGTATAGGTCTATATGCCCGATTGCTGGATGGCGAGAATGCATACAACTACTATCGTTCGTTGTTGAGTTATACTCGTGCCCTTAATACCAAGGTTAAGGCTTCGGGTGTGCTGGGTGGAACCTATCCAAATATGCTCGATGCTCATCCACCATTCCAGATTGACGCCAACTTTGCGGCTCCTGCCGGTGTGGCAGAGTTGCTCGTGCAGTCGCAGTTTGGCTCGATTGACCTTTTACCGGCACTGCCAAAGGCGTGGACGAAGGGCTCGTTCCGAGGTCTGCGTACAAGAGGTGCTTTCGAGGTCGATTTGCAGTGGCGCAAGGGTGAGGTGAAGAGGGGGTCAATCCTCTCGCTTGCGGGCAGTGAGTGCACCCTCCGTAGCCGTACACCATTGAAAGTCAAGGGTATTGAGGTCGCTGCCGAGAAGATTGGTGATTGGTATGTTGTCAAGTTCGCAACCGAAAAGAATAAGCGATACGAGTTTGTCGCAAAGTAGTCGACTAAAGGATAAACAGAAACGGCAGTGAAATTTCACTGCCGTTTTTCGTTTTGTGTTGTACTATTTTTCTGCACTGCGGTAGGCGTCGATTGCTCGTTGTACCTCGCCGTGAATCAGGAGCAGTGCCTTAGCCTCGTCGTATGGCAAACCCAACTCCTCGACCAACATTCGGGTACCACGATCTACGAGCTTCTGGTTCGAGAGCTGCATATTGACCATCTTATTGCCACGCACACGGCCAAGACCGATCATAATAGAGGTGGTAATCATATTACAGATGAGCTTCTGACTTGTTCCCGACTTCATTCTTGAAGAGCCTGTTACGAACTCGGGACCAACGACCGGAGTAATCGGAATCTCGGCCACCTCGGTGATTGGTGAGCCTGGATTTGAGGTTATGCAGGCGGTCAAAAGACCACGCTTGCGAGCCTCGGTGATAGCTCCGATAACATATGGGGTAGTGCCCGATGCCGCAACACCCACAAGGGTATCTTTGTCGGTCACATTGTGTGCCTCAAGATCTTTCCAACCCTGCTCAGCATTGTCCTCAGCACCCTCGACAGCACGGCGAATAGCACCGTCGCCACCTGCAATGATACCTACAACCAACGATGCCGGCATTCCGTAGGTTGGCGGAATCTCCGACGCATCGACAATACCCACACGACCACTTGTGCCCGAGCCCATATAGAAGAGGCGACCTCCCTGCTTCATACGCTCGGTAGCGCCTACTACAAGCTTTTCGATTGCCGGAATAACCTTCTCGACAGCATCTGCTACCTTGTGGTCCTCACGGTTGATGCAAGTTAGAATTTCGAGCGGCGACATCTTCTCCAAGTCGTTGTAGAGCGACGGTTGCTCGGTGATTTTCACATAACTCATAATCTACTATTTTGAATGATATTTAACTAACAACTCCATTGGCGAAGAGGTGATAATTCCCTTGCGTACACCCTCTTCGGCAAGTATCTCGCTCAAGATGGGCTCGAATACCGAAGCTATCGAACCGATAAAGTTTGCAGGGTAGAGGTCGATGCGGTATTGGCAGATGTTGCGTACCACGAAACGACGCAAATTCTCCTTAACAAAGACTCGGATGTATGGATCGTCGATATGTTTTGAAAGGAATGGAGCAAACGAACCAAAGTAACGGTTTGCTGCAGGTTGATGGTATGCTCTCTCGAGGGCCTCGGCCTGTGTTACGCCATACTCCTCGGCGAAGGCCTTGGTGAGATGCGCAGGCATAACGCCCTTCAGGAAGTCCGACAAGATAAGGCGCCCCATAACAGTTCCGCTACCCTCATCGCCCAAGAGATAACCGAGTGCAGGCACCTGCTTTGTGCGAACGCCACCTTCGTGCTGAGCCGATGAGGAGCCTGTACCTATAATGCAGGCTATGCCGTTGCCGTCGGGGCAACAAGCATTAACTGCACCATCGAGGTCGGTACCTACAAAAATATCTGCATCGGGAACAATCTCGGCAAGCAGAGTCTTAACCTTGTCGACCGTGGCAAATACGCAGCCCGAGCCGTAGAACCATATGTTTGTGATGTCGTACTTGGATGCCACAGGGGCAAAGTGGGTGTGGAGTACCTCTCGAATCTTCTCGATCGAAACGGCAAAGGGGTTTATTCCCTCGGTTTTGAAGTGCTCGATAATTTTACTGTTTCTCTTATCGACCACTGCCCAATCGCACTTGGTTGAGCCTCCGTCAGCAATGATAATCATCTCCTTAGGGTTAATTTATTGGCAAATATAGTGATATTTTCCCGCAATTTGGCTATATTTGTACTATAAATAAATGTATAAATCAAAAAAAAAAATGAACAGATCATTAACGCTCGAAAAAACTTCTCGCAACAAGTGGGAGATTTTGGTGCTGATTTGGATCGCATTTTTCCTTAATCAGGCCGACCGTCAGGCATTCAATATCGTTTTGCCACTCATCCAGACCGATATCGGTTTGACCGATGTGCAGATTGGTTTGATTGCTACAATCTTCAACCTCTTCTACGCAGTGCTTGTACCACTCGGAGGTTGGTTGGGCGATAGAGTGAGTCGCAAATGGATCTTGACGCTGACCGTACTCTTCTGGAGCGTTGCAACAATGTTTACAGGTTTGTGCAGCAGCTTTATTGCATTGGTGGTGATGCGAAGTGTGGCTACAGGCGGTGGCGAGGCGTTGTTTGGCCCTAACTATCTGCCACTCTTGGCCGAATACCACAAGAATACCCGAGCCGTAGCGATGGCTATCGTACAGATTGCATACTATATAGGTGTTATCGCAAGCGGCTGGTTGGCCGGCTGGATAGGTCAGGAGTTCGGTTGGCGATGGACATTTATCGTATTTGGTTTGGTGGGTATTCTGCACGGTCTGATTATGGCTTGGCGATTGAAGGATGGCCAACCGGAGAAGGTGGCTGAAGCAGAGCCTGCAAAGGAGAAGACCTCGCTGCTCGATGGCTTTAAGGTGATATTTACCACGCCGACAGCTTGCTTTATGGCGGTTGGCTATGCAGCACTCATCTTTGTACTCACGGGCTACCTCACTTGGATGCCGGCATATATGCATCAGAGCTTTGGTATGGAGCTGAAAGATGCAGGTTTTCAGTCGATGCTTTGGACTCACTGCTTCGCTGCCGTAGGTATCCTTATTGCAGGTCGTATTGCCGATAAAATCGGAACTAAGCGTCTGGAGTGGCGTATGTATATGCAGGGTGTGGGCCTTATTCTTGCTGCGCCATTTATTCTGTTGATGGGTAATTCGACTGAGTTGTGGCTGGTGTGCGTAGGTTTGGCGGGCTTCGGCTTCTTCCGCTCGTTGTTCGATGCCAACACCTATGTGGTTATGTTCGATGTTATACCTCCGAAGTATCACTCTTCAACCTCGGGAGTGTTGATTATGTTCGGTTTTGGTGTGGGCTCGTTCGCCCCTATCCTTCTCGGTGTTATCAAGCAGTATGCAACCCTTTCAATGGGTCTTTCGATCTTGGGCATCATCTGGCTTGTTGCAGGCGTTGTGGTATTGCTGGGTAGCAAACTCTTTTATCGCAGAGATTTCGAGAAGTTGCAGCAACCACAAGAGTAGGAAGATATGAGATAATAAAAACGGCAGTGAAAGTTCACTGCCGTTTTCTTGTTTTTCAACCTAACAAAGACTACTTGCGGAACGAAGCGCAACGAGCATTGAGGTAGCTCTTCACATCCTCCCACTTATAGAACGGACCCTCAGTACCCTTGATAGGGAGTGTCATATCGTTCTCGTTGTGGAGAATACGAACCAATACATCCGAAGACTTCTTGCTGCGGTAGAATACGAACTGCATATTCGAAGCCATAGTGATAAACTTGTGAGGCTGCCAACTCTCTGCCAACTTGTCGATATCCGAGTAGTCGCAGTCCATCTTAATTTCGTTGAAGTTGGTGGTTGCGAGCAGACCGAGCAGGTAGTAATCGTGTCCGAAACGAAGGTCTGCCGAGGCGCTGTTCTTGCCCTCGATTGCGAGGTCGGCATACTTGATGATATCATTTACAAGAATATCCATCGAAGCGAAGTACTTGCCTGAATCAGGAAGCGATGTGCCGGCAAAGATGCAGAAAAGTCGATAGGTTTCGTACTTATAGATTGCGTGACGCTCGGCAGCGGTAAATACACTGTCTACAAACGAGCGGTCGTGCCAATTGAGGTTCTGCATAAATGCCAAACGCTTATAAATAGAGGAGATAACATATATCTCGCTCTCGCCAAAGTGGTTGCAGATAGGCTTGATATCGGTGAAGAGAGCGCTTATGGCGTGCGAGAAGTTCTGCTTTGCACTCCATTTATCCATGATTGAATCCCAGCAATGAGGGTTGTCACGGCGGATGTTGTGGTGGTAGGTGCTTGCGAGTGGGCCGAGCGGACGAATCATCTTCTGGTCACTCTCCGATGCTACCAAGCGAGTTTCGATGAGTGGATTACACTCTTTGAGCGACTCGTTGAACGCTGCCATCGAGAGGATACAACGAGTGTAGGTCGATGAGCGAGAGCTGATGATTGCGCCACGCTGGAATACCGGCTTGAAGCGGTCGTACATACGGCGTGCAATAGCCTTGTGCTGCTCGGCACCTACCTGGGTGAGCTCGCCAATGCGGCCATCATGCGCTGCGTAGATCTTATCGAAGAGAGCCTTTGCCTCCTTGCCCTTTGGGGTGAGAAGTCCATGCTTGTCGGCATAGTTGAAGTAGTCTACAACCTCGGCAGGGTGTTTGCCGTTCGCCTCGTATCGTGAACCGTGGCGGCCGTAGTGCGAGATGTAGAATGGCTCGTAACCCTTTGGAGCCTTGGCGATAGGCTCAAAGTAGTATGGACCGGCATATACCGAGTGTGTCGATATGGCCAGATGTGGATGTTGGTCGATCTCCTCACGGGAGCTCTGTGCAAGGGCGATTGTTGCAATAAACAACGCCGACAGAATGAGTAAAAATCTCTTCATAAAGTTTAATTATTTAGTTGTTCTTCTTTTGCAATTTCTGTTGCACTTGTCGCACTCGGATGCAGGGCAAGTGAAGCGTCGTACACACCATACGATAGTCACTCCAAAGGCTATCACAATTATCATCCAAGCTAATATCTCGTGCCACGCCATAGTGCTGTTACATAAATAGTTGTGCTATGTGGTATACGGCAAAGGCGCACAACCACGCTACCGCTGTGCTATATATGGCCGAGCCTACAGCCCACTTCCAGCCGCTCTCCGAGCCTATGGCCGTAATTGTGCCTATGCAAGGCATATAGAGCAGCGTAAATACCAATAATGCCAAGACTGAGGGCGATGTAAAATCGCCGCTCTTGGCCAAGTTATGCTTCAGTTGTGCCGGACTATTCTCGGCGTCATTGCTATAGAGTACTCCGAGGGTGCTCACCATCAACTCCTTGGCTGCAATACCCGACAGGAGCGATACGCTTGCCTTCCAATCGAGGCCTATTGGCTCGAATGCGGGCTCGCAGAGCTTGCCTACACGGCCAATATACGACTCTTCGTAGTGCTGCATCTCGCTCTCGCCCTCCTTCTGTCGAGGGAAGTAACCTAGTGCCCACACCACAATCGAAGCTACGAGTATCATACCTGCGATGTTGCGGAGATATTGGGCGCATCGTTGCCACATGTGCGATAGAGTAGCCTTGAGGGTAGGGATGCGGTATGGTGGCAACTCCATGACAAATGGCGTCTCATCCCTCTTGAACATAAATTTGCGCATCAGCACTGCCGTAATCATTGCTACAGCAATACCGAGCAGATAGAGTCCGCACATCACCCACGAGGAGTGAGCAGCGAAGAATGTTCCGATAAGGATTATGTATATCGGCAAGCGTGCACTGCACGACATAAACGGAGTGATGAAGACGGTGATAAGTCGGCTGCTGCGACTCTCAATAATGCGTGAGGACATCACTGCCGGAACATTGCATCCGAAGCCCATAACCAACGGAATGAACGACTTGCCGTGCAGGCCAATCTTGTGCATCAGCCTATCCATAACGAACGATGCACGAGCCAGGTATCCCGAATCCTCCATAAATGAGATAAAGAGGTAGAGAATCATAATGTTCGGTAGGAAGACAATCACACTGCCGACACCGCCGATAACACCGTCGCAAATCATATCTTTGAGAATACCGTCAGGTAACCAGCGCTCGAATGTTGAGCCGATGAGCGCCACCAACTGCTCAATCCACTCCTGTGGATAGGCTCCAAGGCGGAAGGTGCAGTAGAACATCAACCACATCACAAAGATAAATATCGGATATCCGAGGATGCGGTGTGTAACTATTGCATCTATGGCATTCGAGATGTTCTCCAAACGATTATTTCCTCGGGAGTAGGTCTCGAGTAGTGCACCTGCGATAAAACCTCGTTTCTGATCGGCCATCGTGGTCTTGATATCCTCGTTTGCACCGAGGTCTGACTGCAAGTGTGATTGCTCCTTTTCGCAAGTGTGCTGCCACTCTTCGAAGTGCGGACACTCTGCCAACATCTTGCACACCTCCTCGTCGCCCTCAAGCATCTTCATGGCCAAGTAACGAGGCGAAAAACACTTTGGCAGCTCCTCACGGTGCTCCTTCATCTGCTTGTTGAGGGTCATTACGCTCTCCTCGACAATACCCTGATAGATGTGAATATGACGCACTCGCTCGTCCTGCTTCTCGTGTACGGCAATGATGGTATCGAGCAATACTTCGATACCTCTGCCATTGTGTCCCACAACGGGGAACATCGGAAGACCCATCATCTTGCCGAGCATGTCGTGGTCGAGCGTAGCGCCATTGCGCTCCAACTCGTCGTACATGCTCAAGGCTACAACCATTCGGTAGCCGATGTCGATAAGTTCGGTTGTGATGTAGAGATTGCGCTGCAGGTTCGATGCACAGACCACATTCAAAACGATGTCGGGAGTGTGCTCTGCAAGGTATTTGCGCACATATCTCTCCTCGGGGGTAGCACCCGACAGAGCATTTGCCCCGGGGAGATCGGTTATTTGGAGTTCGTAACCCTTGTAGTGGCAGCTGGTAGTTTGTGCCTCTACCGTCGTGCCGCCATAATTTCCTGTATGTTCGTGCTCACCCGTAATGTGGTTGTATAGCGAAGTCTTTCCGCTATTCGGGTTGCCGACAATGGCGATATGTATTACTTTCTCCAAGGCCATATTCGGTACAAAGATAAGAAACTTAATTGAAAATTAAGAATTAAAAATCAAAAAATGGTTTAAAATGGGCTTGTTGGTCTTTTTGCTATGCAAAGAGTTGCTTATTTCCGAAAAGTTTGCTACTTTTGCCATTTAGTTGCGTAAAGACAATAAAAAACGAAAAAATATATAAAAAATTATGGCAATTGCAGACAAGTACTTACCACAAGAGATTGAGGGTAAGTGGTATGATTACTGGATTGAGAAGAACCTTTTCCACTCGGAGCCTGATGCTCGTGAGCCTTACACTATCGTTATCCCACCACCAAATGTAACAGGTATGTTGCATATGGGTCATATGCTCAA
>JAGBRY010000026.1 GCA_017632115.1 Alistipes sp.
AGGTTAGTCGGACGACGAGTATCCCGAAGCGGCGTTCCGCTCTTTAACGACGTTTCATACGGGGTATCATCCATTTAGAGATAGTGCGATATGTGCCTCGGTTATCGTGCGAAATTGAGGGGCTGGGCCTTGAGTTTGGCGGTTGTCTGCCGGGCTCTCGGAGGAGGAATAAGTGACAACTAAGCGTGTAGAAAGCCTTCGGGCTCCTTGTTTGGACGCGAGTTCGACTCTCGCCACCTCCACTTCAAAAAAGAGCGATTTTTCGCTCTTTTTTTTTCGTTTCGGCAGCTCGGTCGGTCAGCGTGTGGCGCCTCGGATGACTTATCTGCGTGCGATAGAAACGGAGTAGAATTGCTACGCTATAATAAGTCTTGAGCAGATAGTCGAAATTTTAAATACATTTACCTTCCGACTATCCGCTCAACACTTGCAACTTCGTTGCCCAACTCCGTTTCTTTCTCTACTGCGGTCATCTCTCGGCTGCGGACGCCGGTCGACTCTCTGATTTTATTTTAGTGTTATCCTCGGTTGTAGTCTTTTCGTTTCGGCGGCTCGGTCGGTCGACTCTCTTGGGTATTTTTCTCTCTTTTTCAAAAAAAATCTAAAAATTTCTAATTTTTAATTCTTCGTTTTTAATTTATTTTTCGTATCTTTACGCAGAGAAAACAAGCATTGAAAAGATGGACAAAAAGATAGTCGTAAAATTACAGGGGGCAGGCATTTATCACGCTGAAAATCCCAATGTTACACTCACACCTCGAACCCGAGAGAAGGCCGGCGAGAAGGTGCTCGAAAACCTCAACATCGAAGTAGCAGCAGGCGAGGTTGTATATCTCATCGGGCGCATCGGAAGCGGCAAATCTTCACTCTTGAAGACTCTCTACGGAGAGTTGCCATTGGTGGAGGGCCTGGGCGAGATTGCAGGCTTCGACTTGACACACCTCAAACAGAGCAAAATACCATACCTGCGTCGCAAGGTCGGCATGGTATTTCAGGAGTTGATACTACTCTCGGATAGCAATGTGCACGACAATCTGCTCTGCGCACTCCAAGCAACGGGCTGGAGCGGAAAAGGGGCAATAGAGCACCGCATTGAGGAGGTTTTAGCACTTGTGGGATTGAGTGGCAAGGAGGGCAAGATGCCATTCGAGCTTTCGGGCGGAGAGCGCCAGCGCCTGGTTATTGCCAGAGCACTGCTCAACTCGCCGGAGGTGATTCTTGCTGACGAGCCGACTGTAAACCTCGACCCTGTAACAGCCGACGGAATAGCACAGCTTTTCCACGAAATTGCGAGCAAAGGAACAGCGGTTATTATGTCCACCCACAACACTGCTCTCATAGAGAGCCACCCCGCAAGAACGCTCCTTTTTGCCCAAAACAAGGCGCAAGAAGTGGACATCCAAGGGCTTATAGCACCTAAATCTTCGATTTAGAGTTGGAAGTTTCAGAAAAAAGCGTTATATTTGCGCACTATTTAGGCAAATAAATTTCAAACTATATATATGACTAACGAGACAGAAATTTTGAAGAAGGGTCAGGAAGAGGAGTACTCAGCGTCCAATATCCAGGTTTTGGAGGGTTTGGAGGCAGTGCGTAAGCGTCCTGCGATGTACATCGGTGATGTGGGCGAGAAGGGTCTGCACCACCTTGTATATGAGGTTGTCGACAACTCTATCGACGAGGCGTTGGCAGGCTATTGTAACGAGATTTTCGTAACCATCAACGAAGACAACTCTATCTCCGTTCGTGATAATGGTCGTGGTATTCCGACCGACTGGCACGAGAAGGAGGGTAAGTCGGCATTGGAGGTTGTTTTGACAGTGCTCCACGCCGGTGGTAAGTTCGACAAGGGTAGCTACAAGGTTTCGGGAGGTTTGCACGGTGTGGGTGTATCGTGTGTAAATGCCCTTTCGACATTCCTCGAGGCTGAAATTCACCGTGGTGGTAAGATCTACAAGCAGACATATAGCCAGGGTCACCCTACTTCGAAGGTTGAGATCGTAGGCGATTGCGAGGATCGTGGTACAACAGTAACCTTCAAACCGGATGGTTCGATCTTTACATTGACAACCGTATATCGCTACGAGATTCTTGCTGCCCGTTTGCGTGAGTTGGCATTCCTCAACAAGGGCATTGCTCTTACCATCACCGATATGCGTGACAAGGATGAGCAGACCGGCGAGCCTCGTTCGGAGCGTTTCTACTCGGAGAACGGTTTGCAGGAGTTTGTTCAGTACCTCGACCGCACCCGTGGCGAGAAGATTATCGAGAATATCATCTATCTCGACTCGGAGAAGAACGGTATTCCGGTAGAGGTTGCAATGCAGTACAACAACTCATTCTCGGAGAATGTACACTCTTATGTAAATAATATCAACACCATAGAGGGTGGTACTCACCTCACAGGTTTCCGCCGTGCTTTGACCCGCACCTTGAAGCGTTATGCCGACGAGTCGGGCATGCTTTCAAAAATTAAGTTTGAGATCAATGGTGACGACTTCCGTGAGGGTTTGACCGCTGTAGTATCAGTAAAGGTTGCAGAGCCTCAGTTCGAGGGTCAGACCAAGACCAAACTCGGTAACGACGAGGTTTCGGCTGCCGTAGACGGTGCATTGTCGGAGGCGTTGAGCAACTACTTGGAGGAGAATCCAAAGGACGCAAAGGCTATCGTACAGAAGGTTATCTTGGCCGCTACTGCTCGCCACGCAGCTCGTCAGGCTCGTGAGTCGGTACAGCGCAAGAGTCCTCTTTCGGGTGCAGGTCTTCCAGGTAAGTTGGCAGACTGCTCTTCACGAGATCGTTCGATTGCCGAGATCTTCTTCGTCGAGGGAGATTCGGCGGGTGGTACCGCAAAGCAGGGTCGTGACCGTAACTACCAGGCTATTATGCCACTCCGTGGTAAGATCTTGAATGTGGAGAAGGCTCTCGAGCACAAGATGTGGGACAACGAGGAGATTAAGAATATGTTTATCGCCTTGGGTGTTACCATCGGCACCGAGGAGGATTCGAAGGCTTTGAACCTCGAGAAGTTGCGTTACAACAAGGTTATCATCATGACCGATGCCGATGTCGACGGTGCTCACATCTCGACACTTATGCTTACCTTCTTCTTCCGTAAGATGAAGGAGTTGGTAGAGAATGGCCATGTATATATCGCTACTCCGCCATTGTATCGTGTTTACAAGGGCAATAAGGAGTTCTACTGCTGGACAGAAGAGGAGCGTGAAGGCCATATCGCAGAGCTCGGCAAGGGTGCTCAGGTTCAGCGATACAAAGGTCTTGGAGAGATGAGCCATCAGCAGTTGTGGGATACCACAATGAACCCTGAAACTCGTCTCCTTCGCCAGGTAACAATCGAGAACGCAGCCGAGGCTGACCGCATCTTCTCGATGTTGATGGGTGATGAGGTTGCTCCACGCCGAGAGTTTATCGAGGAGAACGCAACCTACGCAAATATCGACGCATAAACAAAGAGCGGGCTTATGCTCGCTTTTTGTTTAATTGAGAATTGAGGATTGAGGATTAAGAATTGAGAACTATTTTTAACTCTTAACTTTTAATTATGAAAGATGTTGTAGTAATTGGTGTTGCAGGAGGTACAGGATCGGGAAAGAGCACGCTTGTAAAGCGTTTGCAGGAGGCATTCAAGAATGACGATGTGGCTACCATATGCCACGACTTCTACTATAAGGCTCACCCTGAGCTTACATACGAGGAGCGTACAAAGCTCAACTATGACCATCCGGACGCTTTCGACACTTGGCTTATGGTCGAGCACATCAAGGCGTTGAAGGAGGGCAAGGATGTTGAGTGCCCGACCTACTCATTTGTAGAGCACAACCGTGCCGATGAAACCTTGCCGATAAAGCCATCGAAGGTTATTATCGTGGATGGTATTCTCATCTTCGAGAACGAGGAGTTGCGCAACATTATGGACATCAAGGTGTTTGTCGATACCGATGCAGATGTTCGTTTGGCTCGTCGTATCTTGCGTGATGTGCGTGAGCGTGGTCGCTCGATGGAGTCGGTCATTTCGCAATATACCACAACCGTAAAGCCTATGCACGAGCAGTTTGTTGAGCCATCGAAGCGTTATGCCGATGTGATTATTCCGGAGGGAGGATTCAACTCGGTGGCAGTTTCAATGCTTATTCAGAATATCCGTTCGATTGTTGACAAATAGAATATAGCGAACACAAATAGAGAGGTCGGCAATTTGCCGACCTCTTATTTTCTATTGCATATTGTCTGATAATCACAATACTTACATGCCGAGGAATCTTCGCACTGCCTAAATGGAATGGACCTATCGAACATCTCTCGCAGTGTACTTTTGACCTCCTCTTCGAACTCGCCGGCAACCTCCGAATAGGCCTCGAGAGTTCGGCTCTTGCGCTCAATTGTCTCGACAAATCGAGGCGAGTAGTCGTCGTGCACCATAGAGCCGACATAGTACAACTCGGGGCGAACATCTTTGCCGTGCTCGTGCGAGATCATCATCGCATAGAGCAATGTATTTATGATATTCGACTCTCGCTTGGTTGCTATAGGCTCGCCATGGAAGAGTGATTCTATGCCACTATAGTTAAGGCGTGGCTTACCTGTTTTGTAGTCAATAACTCGCAACATTCCGTTCTTGAGGGTATCGATACGGTCGGCACGACCTGCCAAACGGACATCGAACTGCTTATCCCCCACCCTAATAGGCAGCAACATGCTCACATTACACTCTGCTACAACAGACGCAAACTCATTGTTTCGAATATCGTAGTTAAGCAGATTCTTACGCAGATATTCGCATACGATATTGCGTATGATAAGCATCTCTCCGCCAAGTTGGTGCCTCAACACGCCACTTTTATCTCCAAAGTAGACCTTGGCAATAGCTTGATCCACACACTCCTCGACCTTACCCTCATCTCGGAGTTCGGCCAAGCGAAGAGCCGGTTCGGCATAACCACTTGTCTGTTTGTAGAGCAGGTCGGCCGCCTCGTGGAAGATGTTTCCAAAGGTCATATTGTCGACCGACTCCTCCAGTTCATCCTCGGGGCGAAGAAGTTCCACCACATTAAAGTAGAATTTGAGTGGGCACTTCACATAGGTAGAGAATGCTGTTGGCGAGAGGCCTTTATCTCGTGTGAAGCGCAACAATTTATCGAACACCTCAACACTCTTCTCCACCTCTATATCGTTACTCTCCGAGAGGGATACCTCGACTCCGACATTGGTATAGTCGATCTTGAAGTCGGTTTCGTACTCTATCTGTCGAATATAACGGCTCGGCTCGCCGGTACTCTTGTCGTCGGCTGCCGATGAGTAGAGCATATAGAGATTTTCGGTGCGCTCAATCAAGCGATAGAAGTAGTAGGCATAGACACCTTCGTGGTGTTCGGCCGTAGGGATATTGAAGCCAAAACGCAAACCATACGGAATGAACGACATATCGGTAGCACGACTTCCGGGGAAGTTATTGTCGGTCATAGAGAGCAAAATAACATTCTTGAAGTCGAGGTTTCGGGTTTCGAGAATACCCATAACCTGCAAGCCCTCCAATGGTTCGCCCGTAAATGGTACTCGCTCGGCCTGTAAATGGCGACGCACAAGCGAGGCATATATCTGCTCCGAAATTGCCACATTGCACTGGATAACAACGCTTTGCAACTTAGAGAGCGCCTCCGATACCATTGCCAGGAACTCCGAGCGAAAGGCCTTCTCTTCGCCACTCTCCGAAGCGATTGCAACGGCATCTATAACATCCAACAAGTATTCAGACAACTCCAGCCAATTATCGGTTTTGCGGAACATTTTTTCCAACAAAGAACTCTTTGTCAGCATCGACGCCGGCACTTGGAACATACGATGTTTCACAATCTCGGCACGCAACTCTCTATACTGCGAGGTCGAGGCATCGGCCACATACGGATGTGTGAGCAGACCCTCAACATCGACATAGTAGAATGTTGCCTCCCGACCATCATCGCCGCCTCGGGCGTGCTTCTGCAACTCGAGCAAACGCTCTACAAAAGAGTATGCCAAAGTATTGCGAAGCGGATAACCCATCGTCACATTTATCGCAGGATTTACAACCTTCCCATTCTCATCTTTCTGCTCCGTCTTGAACTTCTCGGGCAGAGCATACAGGAGAGGAAGTAGCAGATTCTCGTCGGTAAGCACCACGGCCGTATCCTTGCCGAGAATGCCGTTATTCTCGGCAGCAATCTTCTCCAAAATATCGACAACACACTGACATTGAGCAACATTCGAAGATGTCGAAAGTACATTTATAGACTTTATATTGCGGAGATTATTGTGCGATACACCTTGCTCTTCACCGAACATTTTTAGATTTTCTCGGATAAAGAGGCCTGCCTCCTGGTACTCATTCTCGACATAGTAGTTGTCGTAGTCCCAATAGAACTCCACCTTGCAGTGCTCCTGCATGTACGACAACAACTCCTTCTCGCACTGCGACAACGCATTGAATCCGACAAAGAGGTATCGTTTATCTTCCGCTATCGAGGTCTTCTCTTGCTTTAGACGCTCTACCGCCTCACGATATATCATACCGGTATAGCCAATACCCTGCTCTCGCAAGCAGGCACGGAACTCCTCGTATATAGCCCCAAGCGAACGCCAGACCTTAAGGAATGCATCCTTCTCCTTCGACCCTTTGATCGTATCGTCGGAAGGAGCTATCATTGTATGCCAGAAGCGGTTGATGAGTTCGATATGCTCAACACGAAGATAGCCTGTATAGGACTCCAGCTCCTTCAAGTCGCTGATATTGGTGAAGAGTTGCGACGCATCGACCTGATACTTATCTATCATATCGAAGTCGGCAATAAGCACCTCGCCCCAATGGTAGAACTCGTCGAATTTACCCTTGTTGTATTTGGTATAGATATTATAAAGCTCGGTTACAAGGCGGAATTTATCGGCCTTGACAAGCGAAGAGAGCGCAGACATCAAGTCGTCTATCGAGGTGTAGTTTGGCTCCCAGATAGGGCGTTTTGCCGCTTTCGACAACGCCTCGGCAAAGAATAATCTCGCTCGTTTCGACGGCAGAACCACCGTTAGCGACGATATATCGTCGCCATACTTCTCGTATATACGAGCCGCAACCTCCTCGATAAAGGTAGCCATAACCGACTATATTTCGGAGGGATTAGTTGATGTTGATAATCTCACCACCAAAGATTGCGGTGTGATCTCGAAGAATTACAGGGGTACCTTTATACAACAACTTTGCACCGGTCGAGGTGATAGCCTCAAGGCGCTCCGATATTGTCATTCGCACCTCTGCCGAATGCGAAACATCGACCGTTGCCGACACCACCGAAAGCTTAGTGCAATCGACCTTTGCAGTAGATACCTTCATCGGGAGATACTTGGTGGAACCATTTAATGTCAAGCGACTTACGCCTGTACACTCCACTGCCGAGTCGAGGGTCTTAACCTCGAGTGTTACCATCGCACCACCCGTTACGGAGAGGTCGAACAAATCACTCTCCACAACATTCTCGAACTCAGCCTTTGCGTGAGCAATTCTCACCTCTCGCAACGAATTGTAGTAGATCGTAACATCGGTAACCGATGTACGCTTAGGGTCGGACTTCTCGCTAACAACAAGCACACCCTTCTTATCCACTTCGAACTTAAATTTCGATGTGATATTACCCTTTGTATCGTAGGTTATACGGCTCTCCTCGGCAGTGGCAACCTTCTTGAATACGACATTCATTGGACCATCCACCTTAACGCAGTTGAACGGAGTAATCCAGTCTGTCTTAGGGATTGAAACAACCTGCTCGGTGGTCGATGTTTGTGCAGTTGCGGTTGCTGACGGTGCTACCTCCTGAGCCGAAGCCGAGAGTACCGCCATTGCAAATATGATTATTGCGAACAATCTTTTCATACCTATATTATTATATATTTAGGTATGCAAGTTACAACTTTTTTCTTAAACATCCAATTTTTCAATCTTTATTTATTAACTTTACAAAAAAATTGGAGAAACAGATTTTTTGCCTATGCAGCAAAATAGAACAGCTAATCGTGCAGTAATCGTGCCGGCAAGTGCGGGCTCGGGCAAGACCTATCGTATTGCCCACGAATACATATACGATGTTCTTCGCAATAGATACAACGATGAAGGTGAGGCCTATTTCGACCGCAACTTCTACAAGCGTATTCTGGCGGTAACCTTCACCAATAAGGCTACCGAGGAGATGAAGTCCCGCATATTGAAGGAGATAGATCTGCTTGCCTCGGGCCGAAAGAGCGACCACCTCGACGACTTGATGAAGGAGACCGCTCTGGACGAAACTACTCTGCGCAAACGAGCAAAGATTGTTCGTTCGCTTATTCTGCACGACTACTCCCACTTTACGGTACTTACCAACGACACATTCTTCCAGCGTATTCTGCGAGCCTTTGTTCGTGAGTTAAATATAGATATGAACTTCTCGACCGAGTTGGATACTGCGCCGATACTCACCAAAAGTGTGAATACACTCATCGAGAGCATAACCACAGAACCTGAGCTGCGCAAGTGGCTGGAGGAGTTGACCGAAGAGCGCATAAACGACGGAGAGAGGTGGGATATTAGGGCTGCCATAAACTCTCTTACGGGCGAGCTATTCAAGGAGTCGACCAAGGATATAATCAAAAACAGCAAAGACAAGGAGGCTCTCAAAAGTTCAATTCGCAAGTTCTCGGCCGTTGTTGCCGAGAAGCGAAAGGCTATGACCGCCAAAGGCGAAACTGCACTACAGACAATCGCCTCACGAGGTTACTCGCACGATGATTTCAAGCTGAAATTCACAAAAATTTTCGATAAAGTGGCAGATGGTACGCTCGATAAAATTACCGATGCTACCCTACGACACCTCGACGACTCACCGGAAGAGTGGTTTAACAAAGGCAAGGCAACGCCCGAACTTATCGCCCTTGCGACAGAGTTGCAAGCAATGTTCATCGAGATCTACAACGACTTCCTCGAACTCAAAACGCTAGAGAACACTCATCGCATTCTCGCTCGTAACTTCCGAGGATTTGCCCTACTGCACGACCTGCAGAAGAGGGTTGAAGATATCTGCAAGGAGGAGAATTCGATGTTCCTATCCGAAACCAAGCACGCCATTGCAGGCTTTATTTCGGAGTCGGACGCCCCATTCATCTACGAGAAGGTGGGCAACTACTTCGACAAATTTATGATCGACGAGTTCCAGGACACCTCTGCAAAGGAGTGGAACAACTTTTTACCGCTTTTACGCAATGCAATGGCCCAATCTACCGACACCTCGGTACTTATCGTAGGCGATGTCAAGCAATCCATCTACCGCTGGCGTGGAGGAGATTGGCGTATTCTCGGTGGAGATGTGGAACGCAGTCTTGAAGAGTGCACAAGTGTGCCATTAGAGAACAATTGGCGCAGTCTGCCCAACATTGTCGAGTTCAACAACTCACTCTTTGCTTCGGTTGTAGAGAGAGAAAATAATCTTCTGAACACCCGTCTTGACGAGGCAGGCAAGGCTCATCGCATATCACCTGAATGCAAGAGTGAATTATACGACACACTCCGGAAAGCATACTTCAAGCACGAGCAGACACCTCGTCGCAAGCATACGCTCAATGGCCACATCTCGATTATTGCTCCGATCGAAGGCGAGAAAGAGTTGCTCGGCAAAAATGGTATGCCGCTCTATATCGAGCGCATCCAGGAGGTACTCCAACGAGGTTTCCTACCTCGAGATATAACCATCCTCGTGCGCAAGAATAGCGAGGGAATGGAGATTGCCGAGGAGTTGCTCTATTACAGAGATCGGCTTCCGAAGGAGCTTTGGTTCGAGATAACGACCGAAGAGGCATTAAGCCTTTCGGCTTCACCAGCAGTCAAACTCATTATTGCGATAATGCGTCTTGCGATTAACCGCAACGATATAACTTCACTTGTGCAATACAACCACCTGCACAACAGCGACCTCTTCGGCACAAAGCTCGACGAGGAGGAGCAGGCGTTTCTCGATGAGATTCGCACGATGTCGCCAGAGGAGGCTTTCAACCATATTACAATTCGCTATGCCGAAGACTTGGAGGGACAGACGGCCTATGTTCTGGCTCTTCACGAGCAGATTGCCCGTTTCTCGGCCGGTAAGGTTGCCGATATTGCGCTCTTCGACAAGTGGTGGAGCGAGAAGGGCGACGGATTGTCGGTGCGTGTTGAGCGCAGCGACAGAGCCATCGAAATTCTGACTATTCACAAGGCGAAAGGTCTTGAGAATAAGGTTATTATCATGCCTCGTTGTTCGTGGTCGCTCGAGCCTCTCGATTCGAGTGGTTTTGTATCGAACATCGTATGGTCGAAGGCTGCCCCAAATCCGCATCTCGACGATGTGGGTGTATTCCCGGTATCGTTCAACCGCTCGGTTGGCGAGTCGTTATTTGCCGATGGATACTTCCGAGAGTCGGTCTACACCTGTGTCGATGCATTGAATATGCTCTATGTGGCTACAACCCGAGCAAAGGAGCAGCTACACCTCTTCCTTCCGTGTCGCAAGCGAGGTCATAATATCGACTCGCTACTTCTCGATATCTATGGCGACAGGATGCAACAGGAGGAGGGAGCAAGCTATCGCCACTACGAGATTGGAACATTCGACACCCCCGAACCGGAAGCTAAGAGAGAGGAGAAGGTGAAGACTTCAGTTATCAAGAGCTACGATGTTTCGCCAGTTTCTCTCCAATTCCGCACCTCGTTATCTCGTTACTTCAGCGACGAAGAGAGTGCTCTGACACCTCGCAGCGAGGGTATTCGTCTGCACCGAGCATTCGAGGGTGCTACAACCCGAGAGGAGATCTTCGCAAAGTTGGACGAAATGGTAAAGAATGGCGAGTTGCAGCCGACAAATATAGACTCTTTGAAAGAGCGAATAGCTACCACGCTCGAGGATCCGATTGTAGGCGAGTGGTTCGATGGCAGCTGGGGAACATTGCATCGTGAGCGCAACATCCTTATGCCAAATGGCGAGTACAAACGCCCCGACAGAGTGATGACACGAGGCAACGAGGCGGTGGTCATCGATTACAAGTTTGGTAAAGAGCTTAAATCGCACAAAGAGCAGGTCGAGGAGTATGTGAAAGCGCTGAAGGCTATGGGCTACGACACTGTTAAAGGCTATGTTTGGTATGTTCCTACGGGCAAAATCACCCGAATCGACCAATAGAGCTTGATATTTTACTATTTAGTGTTATCTTTGTAGAATGAATTTCAAAATTTTCGATATAATACCACAGCCATTTCGTGCAAAGGGTGTAGGCGTAAGCCTTACTATCTTTGTGCGAGCGCTCTTGAACTTTGTCGGATTGGCAGCCCTTCTGCCGGTGCTATATCTCATTCTCGATGCGGAAAATCTGCACTCAAATGCTATTCTTGAGAGTATCTACAACCTCTTCGGTTTCTCCTCGGACAAGCACTTCGTAATTGCAGTTTCGGTTGCAGTAGTACTGTTTATCATTGTAAAGAACCTCGTAAACCTACTACTCTATCGTGTGGAGCGAGATTACATCTATACCCTCTACCGCCACCTCTCTCGTCGCCTCTTCGTTGGCTATTTCGAGCAGGGTTTGCAGTTTATAAAGAGGGAGAATTCGGCCGTGCTATCACGCAATGTAAATGTCGTATGCTACACCTTCATCACAGGCGTCTTGCGACCATTGGCTATGCTGGCCAGCGAAGCGTTGTTGCTCGTTATGATATTCATCTCGATTGCCATCTACTCGCCTATCGGAGCACTGCTATCGGTAGCAGTATTTATTCCTGTGGCGTGGTTATACTTCTCGCTGATGCGCTATCGTCTTGACCGCTACGGCAATATCGAGAACGAGGCTCAACGCCGCAAGTATCGTGATGTGATAGAGACCTTCAGAGGTTATGCCGACATAGAGATCAACAACGCATTCCCACATCGTCTTTCACTCTTTGAGCGAGAGCTCGATACCATAGTCGAGGTTGGAAGAAAGAATGCAACGATCTCGATGTTGCCACAGAACTTCACCGAGACCGGTTTGGCCGTGGGTATGGCACTTCTCTTGTCGTTGGGAACGATGTTGGAGGGGGCCGATATGAAGATTCTTTTCGGAGTATTTGCCGTTGCAGGTCTGCGTCTTCTGCCTTCGGCTCGCAATATAATGGGAGCTTGGAGCGCACTGCGATACAACCGCTATACGATTGACATTCTTAACGAAGCGAGCGTTGATATAAGCAAGAAATCGGCAAGCAACGAACATCTCGAGTTCAACGAGTCGATCGAATTGCGCAACCTCTCATTCCGTTTTGACGGCAACGCAAGCGATACCCTACACAACCTTTCTCTCGCCATTCGCAAGGGCGAGAAGGTGGGAATTAACGGCGAGTCGGGTGTGGGTAAGACTACCCTGCTTAATATATTGCTCGGACTCTATGTACCAAGCCAAGGCGGAGTCTACATCGACGGTAAGGAGTTGCAGGGTGGACTTTTGCGCAGATGGC
>JAGBRY010000027.1 GCA_017632115.1 Alistipes sp.
CTGCTTGAGAGGTACTCTCTGATATTCTCGGCTATCTTTTCGATTAACACCTTTCGTGCCTCGTCGGCTGCCCAAGCGGTGTGTGGCGAGGCTACAAGAGTGTATTTGTCCGAGAGATCGTAGAGTGGCGACGAGTGTAACGGCTCTCGTGAGAAGACATCCAGGCCTGCACCTGCTATGACATTGTCATTCAATGCCTTGGTTAATGCTGCTTCGTCGATGATACCGCCACGGGCAACATTTATGATTATCGAGGTTGGCTTCATCATTGCGAGCTCCTTCTCGCCAATTAGTCCCTTTGTTGCAGGGATCAGTGGACAGTGAATGGAGATGACATCTGCCCAAGAGAGCAGCTCCTCGAGTGAGAGTTGCGGATACTCCTCCTTGCGAACGGCTCCCGAGGTTGAGGCATATGCCACCTCGCAACCGAATGCCGATGCCAATCGTGCAACCTCACGACCAATGGCACCCATGCCGATAACGCCCCACTTCGAGCCTCGCAACTGTCGTACGGGACGACCAAAGTGGAAGATGTCCTCGGTTGCAGCGTAGGCTCCGCCCTTGAAGTAGTTGTCGAAATAGGCGGTGTTCTTAAATAGTGAGAGTGCGAAGGTGAGTGTCGCCTCGGCCACCGACGAGGTCGAGTAGCCGGCCACATTCTTTACGCCAATGCCCAACTCTGCTGCCACATCCAAATCGACATTGTTCATTCCCGTAGCGGCAATGGCGATAAAACGGAGGTTCGGCAATGCACGAAGTGTGTCGGCTCGCAACAAGGTCTTATTTGCAATCACGACCTCTGCATCCTTGCAGCGCTCCAATACCTGCTCCTTCGAGGTGCGATCGTAACCTACATATTCTCCTAATTGCTTGATAGGCGACAAATCCATATCGCCCAATGAATACTCGTCCAAAAATACAATCTTTGCCATATATTGCTCTCTATTTTTATATTCTTAATTTTTAATTTCGGTGGTTGTGAGTTCTCGTACGACCACTGATGCGCAGGCAATGCCGAAAGTGGCCGGCATATAGGATACCGTACCCACCTGCGACTTGTGGTTCTGCTCCTCGCACAACACCATTGCCCCTTCAACGGGTGGCTCAGCTGAGAATACAGCCTTGAAGCCCTTGCGGATACCTATCTTATGCAGTCGCTTACGCAACATATGCGCCAAAGGGCAGTGATGAGTCTTCGAGATGTCGGTAACCTCAACCTTTGTAGGGTCCAACTTTGCCCCTGCACCCATCGAACTTACAACGGGATAGCCCCTATCCAAACAGCCCTTTATCAAGGCGAGTTTTGGCGAGAGGGTGTCTATTGCATCTACCACATAATCAAATACTTCGCCATCGAGCAGAAGGTCTGTCTTTTCGTCTTTGATGTAGTCGTTCACAACTCTCAGGTCGAGCTTCGGGTTGATGTCGAGCAGACGCTCTGCCAGCACCTCGCTCTTCGGACGACCAATGGTGGAGTGGAGGGCTATAAGTTGACGGTTTATATTGCTCTCGCCCACGCAGTCCGAGTCGGCAATGGTCATCTTGCCGATGCCGCTGCGCACCAACATCTCGGCAGCGTATGCACCTACGCCACCAAGTCCGACAACCAACACATTTGCCCCTTGCAGAATATTTAATTTCTCCTCGCCAAAGAGGAGTTTGCTTCGTTCTAACCACATAAATTTACCACCTTTGACACAAAGGTAGTAA
>JAGBRY010000028.1 GCA_017632115.1 Alistipes sp.
CACCGTTATAGAGCGAAGTGATACGGTTGCGGTTGTATGAGAAGTTTGCATTCGCAGTCCACATAAAGTGCTTGGTCTGAATGAGTGTACCCTGCAAGTTAACCTCGACACCGACATTTGTCATTGTACCGACGTTATCCCACTTGTAGCCAAAGCCCGAAGTCGAGTATGGAAGTGGCACCTGCATCAACATATCCGAAGTTCGCTTGTAGTAGACCTCGGCATCGACAGTCAAGCGGTGCCAGAAGCCGAAGTGCAAAGCGAAGTTCGAGGTCCACGGACGCTCCCAACGCAACTCCTCGTTGCCCGGCTGCATCAACAAGATACCTGCATCGCCACCATAGTCTACGCCTCCACCGATAAGAGCCAAGTGCTCGTAGTTCGGAATTGACGAGTTACCCGAAGTACCTGTCGAGAGTGCAATCTGTGCGTGGGTGAGCCAACGACGAGAGGACTCCATAAAGGCCTCGTCACGCAAGCTCCACATAAAGCCCAATGACCAGAAGCCTGCCCAACGATTCTTCTTACCAAAGCGAGAAGATCCATCGGCACGCACCGAGAACTCGGCGAAATAGCGACTATCGTAGTTATACTCACCTCGACCGAAGAACGACAAGAAGCCGTAGTCCGAGTCGGTAGTGTCGCTCCACGATGAAACACGGGTACCCGACGATACATTTGTCAGGAAGTCGTTATTCTGGCCCTCGGCCAGGAGGCTGAACGCCTCATAGTGGTATGCGATACCCTCCTGTCCAAGGAGGAAGTTGAAGTTGTGCTTATAGTCCTTGGTAAAGCGATAGTTCGCAGTATTGGTGATAGTGAGTGAGCCGCCATCGGTCGAAGAGCGTGATGCAGAGCCCTGGCCCTGATTTGGCAAATAGCTCGGGTACGACACACCAAAGCCTGTTGTATGCGAGTAGTCAACCGCCAATTGCGAGCGCAACGAAAGACCCTCGATTGGGGTTGCGTCGAGGTATACGGTAGAGAGCAACTTGTACTTCTTGAAAGTTACAGGGTTGTTCTGCTGCCACTCGATAGGGTTCTGACCGATACCCTTCCACGAGCCATCGTTGATCGAAGCCAACGAGCCATCAGCCTTGTATGGCGAGTAGTATGGCAACATAAATCGTGCAGCCGAGATAGGTGTTACGAGTGTGTAAGAACCCTCATCGGCCTGCTGAATCTGCTGGTAGTTGAGCATCGTATTTGTGCCGAGTTTGAGCCACTTTGCAGCCTTACGCTCCATGTTGGCACGGAACGAGAATCGAGCAAAGCCCGAGCCGAGAGCGGTACCCTCCTGGTTGTAGTAGCCACCCGAAACATAGTACGAGGTCTTGTCGTCAGCACCCGAAATCGAGAGCTCGTAGTTCTGCAACAGAGCCGCCTGTTTGTAGACCTCGTCGAGCCAGCAGATATCGGTCTTGCTGAGCAAGTCGTAGTCCTTACCTTCGGTCAAGCCCACCTCCTTCTCGTACTGAATACGCTCGGTGGTGTTCATCAAGTCCCAATTATTACCGGCAATCTCCGAAAAACCGAGCTGCATACGGTAGTCGATGCGAGGGCGGTCGGCCTTCGCACCACGCTTGGTGGTGATAACGATAACGCCATTTGCTGCACGAGCACCATAGATAGAGGTAGATGCCGCATCCTTCAATACCGACAACGACTCGATGTCGGCAGGGTTGATTGCGTTGAAGTCGCTACTCTCGATAGGCACTCCGTCCAAGATATAGAGCGGAGCCGTTCCCGAGTTGATGGAGTTCACGCCTCGGATGGTCATCTTTGCCGAAGCACTCGGCTCACCGGTCGAGGACATAACCGAAAGACCTGCCACCTGACCCTGCAATGCCTGGTCGAAGGCTGCGGTAGGAGTATCGGTGATATTCTCCATCTCAACGGCCGAAACCGAACCCGCTACAGTACCCTTCTTACGCACACCGTAGGCGATAACCACGACATCGTCGATAGACTCGCTCTCGCTCTGCATAACGAGGTTGTAGGTAACCTTGCTGTTACCCGCAGGCACAGTCCACTCTACCGAGCGGTAGCCCAAATAGGAAAATGAAAGTTTTGTACCTGCCTCGGCTTTGATGGTATAGGTTCCATCAAGCAGCGTCGTAACACCCTGCATCTTTTCGGTGACGACAGCTACTCCAATCAGCGGTTGCTTATCCTCGGCCGAGGTTACAACACCGCTCACCGTAACAACAGCACCGCCTTGCGCAGACGCAAAGATAGGCACCATTGCAAAGGCAAGGAGCAGACAGGTTAATAATGAATTTAAATGTCTTCTTAACATAGCGGCGCAAAGATAATACTTTACTATGTAAATTACAAAAAACTTTTATAAAAAGTTTATTACAATTTTTTGCATATTTATTCGGATATTCGAATAACACCTTTAGAGCTCACCAGAAGAGGTGTCTGCAGAGCAGACCAACATATTTCACACAGTAAATTTGCCTATTCGAGGAATTTTACTTATCTTTGTAAAGAGCATAGCTCACAAATAACACAATTCTATTAACAGCTAAACTTTTTTACTATGAGAAAGAACTTTACTCTGCTGTTACTTACAGCTTTGTTCGCACTTGTTGCGTGCGACTACAACGAATCACAAAAGAATGAGCAAGAGACATATATCGACAATTTAATATCTCAATCTCAGAATTTAGGAACCGAAGGTATTCATAACAACATACTCGGCATTTGGGAACGAAATTCTATGTTTGTATATGACGATAATTGGCAAACAATAGAGGAAACTATGTTATTCAAAGGAGATCTCCACTATATGGGGTTAGCCTCGATAAAATACACTTTTTCCGCCGACGGAAAAGGTCGAGAAACAGCAATGAGTGTTGTGCTTGGCTTAGAGGGAACAGGCGAACGCATAGTGGAATTTAATTGGCTATACGATATGGAGACGCATATGCTCGTATTGAATAATGATGATGGATATAATGTAGAATACAAGCTATCTGCATTAAATAATGAATATCTCGTTTTGGACCACTACGACTCGGTAAATAAGCAGAATACCCGTGAGATTTACAAGCGAGTAGTTGAGTAACGAGCTTGATGCGACAAGATCTGCCCGACAAGTAAAATTGTCGGGCAGATTTTTATACACACAGATCTCCTCCCCACAGTCGCTACGCTCCTACGGGATGATGAACAAGCCGACAGTGGGGATAATTCCGCTAAAATTTGTCCTTTCGGGAAATTTTACTTATCTTTGTAAAAACATTACGACTAATCGAACATTATGACAGAGGATTTGTATAGTGATATTCGTCCTTATAATGATGACGAAATTCCTGCGGCATTAGAGCGTATAGCGAATGATCCGGCCTTTGTACCAGCAGTCAACTTTGCATTCCCCGATGCCGACATGGAGCGCATCAAGGAGGTTGTGCGTACCTGTAAGACCGTAGACCAGATGCAAGAGCGTGTGATGATAAGCATCATCCGCCGTATTATCGAAACATCGGTCGACAACTTCACTTGGTCGGGACTTGAGAACATCGAGCGAGGCAAGGGATACCTCTACATCTCGAACCATCGAGATATTACACTCGACTCGTTTTTCTTGCAATACACACTCTTCTCGAACGGTATGCCGACAACGGCTACAACTCTGGGCGACAACTTGTTACGCTCGCAGTTTATTATCGACATCTGCCGTATAAACCGTGCCGTGCGTGTAATTCGCAAGACCGACGAGATATCGCCACGAGAGTTCTTGCTGAACTCGCAGCACCTCTCCGAGTATATCCGTTGGTACATCTCGCAAGGCAAGTCGATGTGGATATCGCAGCGCAATGGCCGCACGAAGGATGGTATCGACGCCACCGATCAGGGCGTTTTGAAGATGTTGAGCCTAAGTGGTCCGAGCGACTTTGTGGAGAACTTCAGCGAGGTAAGCATTGCCCCTATTGCAATATCGTACCAATATGAGCCTTGCGACATAAAGAAGGCTATCGAAACTACTGTTCAGCTTATGGGCGGCACCTACCAGAAGGGCAAGAACGAAGATGTAAACAGTATTCTCTACGGCATCCGAATGCCGAAGGGCGATGTAAACATCACCATCTGCGAGCCAATCACCAAAGAGGAGTTGGCGATGTGCGCAGAGTTGCCAAAGGCTGAGGCCTACCGCACACTCAAAGAGATTATCGATAACCGCATCTACAAGAACTATAAATTGCACGATACCAACTACATAGCTCACGATATTCTCCATCGTTCGAAGCAGCACGCCGAGCACTACACCCCTGCTGCATACAAGACATTCAAGGGTCGTATGGCCTATGCCGAGGCTCGATTTATGGAGTATGGACTCGACCTTAAGACTGCTCGAAAGGTCTACCTCGGAATCTACGCCGGACCGGTGGACACCAAGATATAAGAGAAAAGATGGTTTCGATGAAACCATCTTTTTCTTTGCTTTTAGCTATTAGCCATTGGCTATTAGCTTTTATTTTTTCTTCAATGTAGCAAACGAGAGGATATGCCACGAGATAGCTGTGGCAAGCAGCGTCATAAGCACCTGTGCCCACCACCACTCATCGACCACAGCGAAGATGCAGTAACCTATTGTGAGCCAGACGAGTGACACTGAGATAATTTTTACACGCAAGGGGATAGCTCGATGCTCACGGAAGTTGCGGATATATTCGCCAAGAACTCGATGGTTGATAAGCCACTCATAGAGCGAAGGTGACGCTTTAACCCAAGCTGCAGCCGACAAAAGCAGAAACGGAGTGGTGGGTAGCATTGGCAAAAAGATGCCCAAAACACCCAATACCAACGATACGGAGCCGACTATGATTAAAAATATCTTCATTGCGTGGCAAATATACAAATAATTCGTATATTTGTAGAAGAAATGAGTAAATTCAAAACTAAAACGAAATAATATGAATAAAATTGGTATCTGCTGCGACCACGCAGGCTACGACTTGAAGGAGTTTTTGACAGGCTATCTCTCGGCAAAGGGATTCGAGGTATTCGACTTTGGTTGCCACTCGGAAGAGAGTTGCGACTATCCCGATTTTGCCCACCCAATGGCAAATGCTTTGGAGGCAGGCGAGTTCCCTCGTGCTATCGGTATCTGCGGCTCGGGTGAGGGTATGGCAATGACCTTGAACAAGCATCAGAAGCTGCGTGCATCGCTCTGCTGGTTGCCTGAGATTGCACACATGACACGCCTTCACAACGACAGCAATGTCCTTGTATTGCCGGCACGCTACATCTCGAACGAGGAGGCCCTCGCTATCCTCGAGGAGTGGCTCTCGACCGAGTTTGAAGGTGGTCGCCATATTCGCCGAATTGAGAAGATTGCATGTTTGTAGGCGAATATCTATCACACAGAAAAGGCGGAGAATTTCTCCGCCTTTTCTGTGTGATAGACCCGACTATATAAATATAAACTTAAGGATAAATAGTATAGCCAATATATACATTGTAACAGATATCTTCTTAAACTTACCGCTGACCACATTCATCACAATGTATGCAATCATACCGAGCAAAATACCATTCGAAATTGAGTAGGTCAATGGCATCATAATGATACAAACAAATGCAGGAATCGACTCCGAAAAGTCGCCAAACGGAATTTTAGTAATCGGCTCTATCATCAAAAGACCGACAACAATTAGTGCCGGAGCAGTTGCTGCCGATGGGATAGAGAGGAACAACGGCGAGAAGAAGAGTGCCACGGCAAAGCATATTGCCACAGCAAAGGCTGTAAGTCCCGAACGGCCACCCTGCGCCACTCCTGCCGCACTCTCCACATAGGTTGTCGTGGTCGAGGTGCCAAGCATTGCACCTGCAGTAGTTGCAATGGCATCGGCCATAAAGGCCTCCTTGATACGGCTGATATTACCCTTCTCGTCTACCATATTCGCCTTGGTGCAAACACCTACGAGCGTGCCGACAGTATCGAACATATCAATAAAGAGGAAGGTAAAGACAACCACAAGCATATCGAGCGAGAAGATCTCTTTGAACTCGAACTGGCAGAAAATTGGTGCAATGGAGTCAGGCTTCGACAAGATACCCTTGAATTCGGTTACCCCCATAGGTATACCTATAAGCATCGTGACAAGAATACCGATAAGGATTGCGCCCGGCACATCTCGCATAAACATAAAACCGGTGATAACCAAACCAATAAGAGCCAATAAAGCCGAGCCTGATGTGATATCGCCAAGGCTTACGAGAGTAGCCTCGTTATTCACCACGACACCGGCACTGCTCAAGCCTATAAAGGCGATAAATAGGCCAATACCTGCTCCAATAGCATTGCGAAGGCTCAATGGTATGGCGTTCACAATAGCCTCACGCACATTTGTTATCGTAAGCAGTATAAATATGAGTCCTTCGATAAGCACCGCCGTAAGAGCAAACTGCCACGAGTAGCCCATGCCGATACATACACCATATACGAAGAAGGCGTTCAAACCCATACCCGGAGCAAGTCCAAATGGAAGTTTGCCGATAAATGCCATTGCAAGACAGCCGATAATGGCCGCCAAGGCGGTAGAGGTAAATACCGAGCCCTCCGGCATACCCGGAAGCTCTTTGAATATATTCGGATTTACGGCCAAGATATAGGACATGGTGAGGAAGGTGGTAATACCCGCCAAAATTTCCCTCTTGATTGTCGACTTGGTTGGATCGAATCCGAAAAGTTTACTCAATATCATATATCATCCTTCAAATTAACTCTACCTATGTAAAAATTCGCTATCCGCAGCACAGTCTGCCTATGTGAGGAATTTGACGACCGCAGTGAGGTGTAAAATTCACCAATCGGAACCTCCTACTCTAAAAATTGCTTATGATTGAGGAAATTTTGTGCGTTGCAAGGCGACAAATCCGCAGCATAGTATGCCTATGTGAGGAATTTGACGACCGCAGCAAGGTGCAAAATTTACCAATCAGAACAATTTTTACTTTGAAGCTCGTTTGCGGTCAACCTCGTTAAGCAATATCTTGCGCAAACGCATCGACTTCGGAGTAACCTCAACATACTCATCCTCCTTGATATACTCCAACGCCTCTTCGAGCGAGAAGATTTTTGGAGGTACGATTACCGCCTTGTCGTCGGAGCCCGATGCACGCATATTGGTAAGCTGCTTAGACTTGCAGACATTCACGGTTATATCGTTGCTACGGGTATGCTCGCCAATGACCTGACCCATATAGACCTCCTCCATAGGAGAGATAAAGAAGCGGCCACGATCCTGCAACTTGTCGATAGAATAGGCGTATGCAGTACCTGTTTCGGATGCGATAATCGAACCGTTGGTACGCATATCTATCTCACCCATATATGGCTCGAAGGCACGCAGACGATGCGACATAATAGCCTCGCCGGCAGTAGCGGTAAGCATATTCGAGCGCAAACCGATAATTCCTCGTGATGGAATATCGAACTCAAGGCGTGTACGGCCATTTGCCGACTCCATATTTGTAAGAGTACCCTTGCGACGAGTTGTGAGCTCGATAACTGTACCGGCACACTCCTCAGGGCAGTCGACAGTCATCTCCTCGACAGGCTCGCACTTAACACCGTCAATCTCCTTGATAATAACCTTTGGCTGACCTACCTGCAACTCATAGCCCTCACGACGCATAGTCTCGACCAATACCGAGAGGTGCAACACGCCACGACCAAAGACTACGAACGAGTCGGCATTCAATCCCTGCTCTACTCGCAAAGCCAAATTGCGCTCCAACTCGCTATCGAGGCGATCCTTGATGTGGCGAGAGGTTACAAACTTACCCTCACGGCCAAAGAATGGCGAATTGTTGATGGTAAAGAGCATCGACATCGTAGGCTCGTCGATCTTGATTGGTGGAAGTGGCTCAGGATTTTCGAAGTCGCAAATTGTATCGCCAATCTCGAAGCCTTCGATACCTACAACGGCGCAAATCTCGCCACACTCAACCTTGTCAACCTTCTTCTTGCCGAGTCCGTCGAATACCATCAAATCCTTGATTTTGGTCTTGACCATAGTCTTACCGTCACGCTTTGCAAGGGTTACATTCTGGCCATTAACAAGCGTACCACGGGTAAGTTTTCCCACTGCGATACGGCCGATATAAGATGAGTACTCGAGCGAAGTTACAAGCAACTGCGGAGTGCCCTCTACGGTTGCCGGCTCGGGAATCTCGTCGATAATAGCATCCAAGAGCGGCACAATGCTGTCGGTCTTCTCGTTCCACTTATGCGACATCCAGCCCTGCTTTGCCGAGCCGTAGATGGTTTTGTAGTCGAGCTGCTCCTCGGTAGCATCGAGCGTAAACATCAAATCGAAAACCTGCTCGTTAACAACCTCCGGACGGCAATTAGGTTTGTCGACCTTGTTGATTACAACGATAGGTTTCTTACCGAGCGCCAAAGCCTTCTGCAACACGAAACGAGTCTGTGGCATGGTACCCTCGAAGGCATCGACCAACAGAAGTACTCCGTCGCACATGTTCAACACTCGCTCAACCTCGCCTCCAAAGTCGGCGTGGCCCGGAGTGTCGATGAGATTGATTTTATAGTCCTTGTATACTACCGATACATTCTTAGAGAGGATGGTGATGCCTCGCTCTCGCTCCAAGTCGTTGTTGTCGAGTACGAGGTCGCCCGTCTTCGATGGCTCACGAAGAAGATTGCCCGCCAAAATCATCTTGTCGACGATGGTAGTTTTACCGTGGTCGACATGGGCAATGATTGCAATGTTGCGTAATTTTTGCATAAGAGAAACTCTTTTTTCCTAAATAACGCACAAAATTACGAATTATAATCGAAAAATTGTTACTTTTGTAGAACTAATCGTTAGGAAATTTATGGTTGAGCAGATTGAAGTTACCGGAGGTAGCCGTATTTACATAGGTTGTGCAGATGAGTTATTGAAGGAGTTGTTGCCCCAGCGACGCATAATCGTCATATCGGACACCAACCTCGATCGTACCCATCACGACCTTATAGCACCCTACGAGCACATCCTCGTCGGATTGGGCGAGCAGGCAAAAAGCCTTGTAACTCTCGACGAAGTGTACCGCAAACTCATAGAGTTGGGAGCTGACCGCTCGACCTTTATCCTCGGCATTGGCGGAGGTATCGTAACCGACATAGCAGGCTTTGTCGCCTCGACCTATATGCGTGGTGTGGAATTTGGTTTTGTAACCACCACCCTACTCGGCTCGGTCGATGCGTCGGTAGGCGGCAAAAACGGAGTCAACATTGGAGGTTTCAAGAATATGGTGGGCACCTTCTCGCAGCCTAAATTCGTCATTTGCGATGTAGCGTTGCTTCACACTCTCCCAGAGCGAGAGTTCCGTGCGGGTTTAGCCGAAGTGGTCAAAACCGCCATTCTGGGCGACAAGGAGTTGTTCGAAATGTTGGAGCAGACCTCGTTCGAGGAGTTGCGCAAAAACGATGAGTTGCTCAGCGAGATAATTCTCCGCTCGGTAAAGGTAAAGGCCTCGGTAGTGGCCGAAGATGAGCGAGAGGGCGGTCGTCGTCGCATCCTCAACCTCGGACACACTATTGCTCACGCCATCGAGAAGTGCACATCGAAGTTCTCGCACGGCGAGGCCGTAGCAATAGGACTTTTCCATATTACCAGCTCTGCTCTTGCGCAAAAAATGATAACTAATAATGATGCAGAGCGCATCTTCTCGCTGATAGAGAAGTTTGGTTTCGCCACCGAGTTACCGATCGACCACAAGCAGTTGCTCGACGCCATAAAAGGCGACAAAAAGCGCAGTGGCAACGCTATGCACATAATCTTCCCGACCACAATAGGTGCAGTCGAAGATAGACTCATTCCGTTCGAAGAGTTGGAGTCTATTCTCTAGAATTTAATTATTGAATCGAGGCGTGACTGTATATCGCCCAATGGGTCCTGCGGTATACGGAGCGACTTGTTGCGTCGTTGCTGACCACCAAGGCTGCGAAGGTTGTAGGTAAACTTCACAAGGTAGGTACGACCAAGCACCGTATTGTAGCGCAACTGCGAGTAGTTGGCAATCACATAACGACCAAACGAAGTGTTCTGATTGAGCACATCATTCACACACAACTCCACCTCGCCAAGACCATTCAGCACCTTCTTGCCCAGCGAGATATTCCACAGTGTGAAGAGGTCGTTGAAGTTGTGGGTGAATACCATAAAGTGGGTGAAATTCACCGACGAAGTGATGGTAAAGCCCAACGGCAGCACCGCCTTGATATTACCTCGAAGGTAGTGCATAAAGTACTGATTATTAAAGTCGGAGAGGGTACTATTATTATAGCTGTAGTTGCCTCGCCAGGTGATTGTAAAGTCTACATTCTCGGAGATATTACTACCCAATGTCACCTGCGCATAGGCGTTGGCATTGTGCATCATAACATTCTCGCCCTTGGCCACAAAACGATAGTCCTGATCCTTGTCGATAATCTCCTCAGGCTTCAAATCCGACGAAACGACCTCCATAGGGATATCCGAGTAGGTACCTCCCAGCACAAAGTTTACATTCGAGCGGATATGCTTCAACGGCAAGCCCAACGATGTACGGAACTCGCTCGACCAATAGCCATCGAGGTTAACCTGTTGCGAAATCTGCGTAGGATTATATGTAGAGTACTTCCACTCACCATTCTCCTGACGGTCAGGCAAGGTAATCTTTCCTGGCTCGTATGCGATTTTGTTGCCGATATAGTCGTCGACATACTCAGCCTTGGCCATAATCATAAATGTTGTACCAAAGCGTGACGACACATTCGTATAACGGGCAAATGCACTATGTTCCTGTGCAGGTCTAAGGTCGGGATTACCCACCGAGATGTAGGATGTATTGTTGACATTATACATATCGGTCATCGACCATATACC
>JAGBRY010000029.1 GCA_017632115.1 Alistipes sp.
CTTTTCCATAGAGTTGAGCGAGCAATACTCGAATTTGCCGTGGAAGTTCATACCGCCGGCAAAGATGTTAGGACAAGGCAATCCCATAAACGAGAGGCGTGCACCATCGGTACCACCACGAATAGGGCGTACGATAGGGGTAACATCGGCCTCGATCATAGCCTCCTTCGCCAACTCGATAACCTGTGGATGTGGCTCGACCATCTTGCGCATATTGTAGTACTGATCCTTGATTGTGAGCGTGAGTGCACCGCCATACTTCTTGTTGAGCATACCTACGCAGTCCCACATCCACACCTTCTTAGCCTCGAACTTTTCGGCATCGTGGTCACGGATGATATACGAGATGGTCGCCTCCTCGACGGTTCCATTGAAGCCTACGCAGTGGTAGAAACCCTCGTAACCCTCGGTGTGCTCTGGTCGCTCGGTGGCAGGTATCATAGAGTTCAACTCGCAAGCCACCTCGATAGCGTTAATCATCTTATTCTTGGCGTAACCTGGGTGAACATTGCGACCCTGAATAGCAATCTTTGCCGATGCGGCGTTGAAGTTCTCATACTCCAACTCGCCCTCGTAGCCGCCATCCATTGTGTAGGCAAAGTCTGCTCCGAAAGCCTTCACATCGAAGAAGTCTACACCACGACCGATCTCCTCGTCAGGGGTAAAGCCGATGCGAATTTTGCCGTGCTCCACCTCTGGGTGTGCCATAAGGTACTCTGCAGCGGTCATAATCTCTGCTACACCCGCCTTGTCGTCAGCTCCGAGCAGAGTGGTGCCATCGGTGTGAATAAGGGTATGACCTACAAAACGGCTCAACTCCGGAAACTCTGCAACCTTCATTGTGAGTCCTGGGTTAAGCACGATATCTCGGCCGTCGTACTCCTCGATGATGCGTGGACGAACATCCTTGCCACTCATATCGGGCGATGTGTCGACATGCGCCAAGAAACCGATTACCGGAGCATTCTCCTTGCCCTTTGTGGCAGGGATTGTACCCATAGCATAACCATACTTGTCGATAGAAACATCCTCCAAACCGAGGGCCTTCATCTCCTCGACCAAAAGGTTCAACAAGTCCCACTCCTTTGCTGATGATGGGAATGTTTCGCTATTCTCGTCACTCTGTGTGTCGATAGCGACATATTTCAAAAATCTCTCTTTTAACTCCATATCTCCGTTGTTTGAAAATCGTTCTGATTGGCTCTTTTTGCACCTTACTTGCAGCGTAAATGCTCACATAGGCTTACTATGCTCCGCTTCACGCCACTGCGCAACGCACAAAAATAGCCTAATCATCTCCGATTTTGAATTAGTGTAATTTTTTATTGCTTTTAGCCTTTAGCCATTGGCTTTTGGTTTATATAAGTTTTTTATGTAATTTAAATTCTCAATTCTCAATTCTCAATTCTCAAAGTTTAGTCTTTACAAAAGCTATGTTGCCCTTCTGCTTGTCGGCTCGGTCGAAACGATCCTCCGTGAAGGTGAGATAGATGTTACTCTTGTATTCGTTGAGGCAGAAGTACTGCATACTCTTTGGTGCGGTGTACTCCCAACGCTTTATCTCGTTGCACTTGTTGTCCAACTCGGCCAATCGTACACGACTGCGATATATCTCCTTGCCGTTTTCCGTTACAAAGTTAGGCAA
>JAGBRY010000030.1 GCA_017632115.1 Alistipes sp.
GTTGTGGCAAATATCCTCGATGCAGAGTCGATGACCGTATGGAAGGATGTGGACGGAATTCTCAATGCAGACCCTAAAATCTTCCCCGATGCGGTGAAGATTGACCACCTCAACTATGTGGATACCATCGAGTTGGCATATAGTGGTGCGCAGATTATCCACCCCAAGACCATCAAGCCGTTGCAGAATAAAAATATACCTCTCTATGTAAAACCTTTCGGTAACAAACTCGCTGCTGGAACGGTAATTAACGGCGAGGCCGATACGGTTGCAACACCTATTATCATCGTTAAGCGCAACCAGAGCTTCTTGCGCCTTCGCTCACGAGATCTCTCGTTTGTGTTGGAGGAGAAATTCCCTATTATTTTTGCAACTTTGGAGCGTTTCCGCATCAAGACAAACCTTATCCACAACACCGCCGTAGAGTTGGGCTTGTGCGTTGAGTCGAGCTGGCACTTGGAGGAGGTCGCTACCGCCTTGCAGGAGGAGGGCTTCAATACCGAGATTATCGAGAAGGTGGAGCTCTTGACCATTCGCCACTATAACGACGAGTTGCTCAACAAATATGTGGAGTGCGACGACTTCATCATCAGCCAGCTTACACCCGACACTGTGCGCTATGTAAAGCCGTTGTAAATAGAGAGTTATGAAACGATTTTTATTGAGCATTTTGGCAATTTGCGCTCTGTCGGCAACCTTTGCAGCCAAGCCCGTAAAGATTATCTTTGACACCGATATGGGTAACGATGTGGATGATGTCGTAGCACTCGATATGCTCTATAAATATCAGGATGAGGGTAAAATAGATTTGCTGGGCATTATTTCGAGTAAGCGAGAGTTGGGTAGCGTGAAGTTTATCGATGCGATGAACACCCTCTATGGCTATCCGAACATCCCAATCGGCATTGTAAAAACATACCCCGAGGAGGGCTATACAGATAAGGATAAGCGCCTTAACTATGCCGATTATGTGGTGGCAAACAACTCATACAAGCATACGGTAAAGGATTGGAACGCCCTGCCTGACGGCTACAAACTTCTGCGCCAACTCCTTGCAAAAGAGGAGGATAGGAGCGTTGTGGTGGTAGCCGTAGGATTCTCGACGAACCTCGCCCGAATGATGGAGTCGAAGGGTGACGAGCACTCGCCACTCTCGGGTAAGGAACTCTTCGAGCAGAAGGTTAAGAAGGTGGTTATTATGGCTGGCAATTTTGCCGAACGAAAAGGCGAATACAATGTATTCAAGGACCACCACTCGGCTGTGAAATTCTATGGCGAATGTCCGGTGCCGATGTACTTCACCGACTTCGAGCTCGGTCGCTACACACTCTATCCGTGGCAGACCATCTACAAAGGGTTCAAATATGTTGATAATCACCCACTTGTAAAGGCATTTGAGTACTACCAAAAGATGCCTTATAACCGCCCATTATGGGATCCTACCGCAGTGCTCTTTGCAGTTGAGCCGAATGGGGGATATGCTTCGCTTTCGAAGAGAGGTTTTGTAATGGTGGATTACAAGAGTTACACCATATTTACCAAAGATAGAGGGTCAAACCGACGCTACTATATTATCAACGATAAACAGCGAGCAAAAATCATTGACCGTATAGTCGAACTCACACTCCGCACGCCGAAGTGTTTTCAGCGATAAACAAGTCTGTTTTACATCAAAAATGGGAGTGTTATCGCACTCCCATTTTTGCTATTGTTGAGTCTATATATTGCTGAATATCAGCTTTCAACCTCTTGTATAACGGCGAGGATGTGTAGTTCTCGTTATCGAGCAGAACATCACGAATCGAACGCAACGAATTGGTGTAGTTGCTCATCTCGTTTTTCAGCGCAACGCCCTCCTTCGAGGAGCAAATAATCTGCGAGAGCGAGAGCTGGCGAAGCTTCTCACACACGCCGCTCAACACCGGCAACACCACATTATCCATCAGCGTATGTCCGTGCATGAAGAGGTATGTCAATTCAGGCTCAACACCCTTCTTGCGGATGCGCTCGGCAAAGGTCGGGATCTCGCTCGCCATATCGGGATTATCCACCTCGAGCGAGGCGACACGGCGCTCGACATTGCGCTTCAACCACGCTATCGTATTGGCTCCGTTATCCTCTATATCGAGGTAACCGATACGCACCGCCGACTTGAAATCTGCCAATGGCAGGACATTCTCCGTCTTGCGTGATGCGGAGTAGGCATACCACAAAAAGATTGGATATATAGTGCTTGAGTAGTACGCAATAAATCGCTCGAAATCAAATATATGCGCATCATTTTTGACCGCTTTTACGCAAACATTGTGGAGCGACGGAGCGTAGCACAAATAGTTCTCGGTGGCGTAGGTATAAGTGTGGAACATATAGGGCGACTCCACAATTTGTCGTGACACCTCATCCTCGTCATCGAAGAGGTAGTCGAAATCCGAATCCATACAGAGCAACAACTCCTCGTCGGCATCGTCAGCCATCGAGAGTAACACCTTTTTGCCTTTGGGCAAATCCTTGCGTGTCGGCACCGAGATCTCGAATCGGAGATAGGGGTTTGTGAAGTGGTCGAAGATACCTCGCCAGAAGGCAACATCCTCGTACCCCTCGACAAAGACTCGCACCAATCGCTTACCATCATTTATCGGCAGCGACGACGGCAACGATGCGATATCGACCTTGCCTCGTGCCAACGCCTTTGCCCTCATTCGTTCGAGCATCTCCAGCCGTTTTTGCTCCTTGTTTGCCTTACGAACAGCCATTTTTGTGATATTTGTTGTAACAAATATACAAAATATCGACGAGAAACAAAAATAATTGCTACTTTTGTAGCGTTAATTGGGATAATGTAAACATACAAAAAAGCCAAGAGCTTAAAGCTAATGGCTAACGGCTGAAAATTATGGCAGATTGGAAAGAGCGACTCGGAATGGTCTATTCGACAAATCCGGACTTTGCATACGACTACGGCGAAGAGCAGGAGGCCGAGACCCTCGCCCCCGCACAGCAGAAGTTGCGAGTGTGGCGTGATACAAAAGGTCGTGGCGGAAAAGTTGCTACGATAGTTCGAGGTTTCGTGGGCTCGGAGAGCGACCTCAGCGACCTGGGCCGAACCCTAAAGCAGGGTTGCGGTGTAGGTGGCTCGGTAAAGGAGGGCGAAATCATTATTCAGGGTGACCACCGTGACCGAGTTACAGATTTGCTCATCAAGAAGGGCTATTCGCAGACAAAAAAGGTTTAACATACCGACAACAGCGTGAAGGGTAAGATCAGACATATAGTTATCGCCATTGTTGCGCTCTTTGGCGCATACACGGCATCGGCACAATACTACTCGTGGGGTGCCGACCCGACCTATATGCAGTGGCAGATACTCAAGGGCGACAAGATTGATGTCATCTACCCCGACACGGCCCGTACGCTCGGCTACAAGATGATGTACTATGCCCGAGCCGTACAACCCGATATCGCCTTCGGATTTCGTCATGGGCCGATGAAGATTCCGTTTGTCATCCACCCCGAGAACTTCTCGTCGAATGGCATGGTCATGTGGTTGCCAAAGCGTGTGGAGATTCTCTCTTCGCCGGCGGTAAATGGCTACTCGATGCCTTGGCTCAAGCAGCTTGCTGCACACGAGTACCGTCACGCCGTGCAGTACAACAACCTCAACAAGGGTTTTGTGCGATTCTTCAGTTATCTGCTCGGACAGCAGAGTTCGACCATAGGCTTGCTCTTTATGCCGTTGTGGGGTTTGGAGGGTGATGCGACCCTCTCCGAAACACAGATGTCGTCATTTGGTCGTGCCCTGCAACCATCATTCACTATGCACTACCGAGCAATGGGCAACCTTGCGAAGGAGCGAGGTCCGAACAAGTGGTTCTGCGGCTCCTACCGAGAGTATATTCCCGACCACTACCAGCTCGGCTACCAGATTACATCCTACGCAAACACCAAGTATGACGAGAACATATGGGATAAGATTGTGCGTTATGCCGTACGCAACCCATACACCATAGCAACAACCTATGTGGCAATGCGCAAGTACTACGGCACCTCAACAACTAAGCTCTTCCGAGAGACCTTTGCCGATTTGAGCGACTATTGGAACTCGTTGCCATATCAGCCAAACACCTCGACACAAATCTCCAACGACGAGCAGAAGGGTTACACAAAATATCGCTATCCGCAATATATCGACAACAATATGGTGCTTTCGCTCTACGAAACACTCGATAGACCGAATGCTTTTGTGGTTACAAACAGCCAAAACGGAGAGCGCCAACATCTCGCCTATACGGGTGTGATTTCGACACGCCCAAGCGAGGTTGTAGATGGCAGGGTATGGTGGACAGAGTATCGTCGCAGCACCCTCTTTGCCGAGCGCATAGACTCGAGGCTCTGCTATATGGATTTGGAGAGAGGTCGCACTCGCACCCTCAACCGAATGGATAAAACGCTCTACCCTACACCTATCAGCGAGTACGAATTGGCTTGGGTGGAGTATTTCCCGAATGGCGAGTACAACATCGTGCGAGGAAACCCTAAGCCTCGCCACGAGGAGGAGTACTTGCGTGTTGAGATTCCGTCCGATATCGAAATTCACGGCTTGGCCTACGACAACTACACCCACGCCCTCTACTTTATCGCAACAGATGATAGTGGTATGTGGCTCGGTCGTGTAGGCAGAAACCGAGAGATCGAACATGTCACCCAGGGTGCATACATCACATTGAGCGACCTTAGAGCAAAGGATGGCGTGTTGTATTTCGGCTCCATTCAGTCGGGTAAGGATGAGGTGCACTGCTATGATCTTCGCACCGACACCGAGTATCGCATTTCGGCGTCGACCTACGGCTCGTTTGCCCCTATGCCGAGCAAGCAGGATACCGTCTTGATGACCACCTACGACCGCTATGGCTACCACTTGGCCGAGCAGAAGGTGGTGCGAGATACCTTGCCGAAGGTTGGCTACTCGAAGTTGCCGATAAACCTCGTTAATCCGCAACGCAAAAGGTGGACTACCGTAAACCTCGACACGGTGCGATTTATTGGTGTTGACTCGATGCGTATGGAGCAGCTCGCCAGCCAAAACAATAAAAAGCCACTCAAGGATAAGCGCTATAGTGGTCCGGCCCACCTCTTCAACATCCACTCGTGGGCACCCGTATCGTACGACCCATTTGCCCTGGCCGAGGAGGGAACATTGGACTTTAACCTCGGAGCAACCATTATGTCGCAGAATATACTCTCTACGGCCGATGGCTATCTCACTTGGGGTTGGAATGCAAGAGAGGGCAGTGTCTTCAAAGGCTCGTTCCGCTATTATGGCTTGGGTGTAAATTTGAGCATAAACGCCACCTATGGTGGTACCCAACAACTCTATTCGGCATACACCTTCCTCTATAACCCTATCACAAAGGTCTATCAAACGGTGCTTCCGGGAGGAAAGGAGGAGTATGTACGCAACCCTATTACCGGCAAGCAGGAACTTGTTTTGAACGAGGTTCCCGACCTCGGCAAGTACTACAATATCGGACTTATGGCATCGTTGCCTCTCTACTTCCAGGCGGGTTACCACACTCGCTATGTGCAAGTATCGGCTGGCTACAACTACACCAATGGTTTGGTGGCTAAGGTCGATAAGGTGTCGGTCAATATCGACAAAGGCAGCGTGAGCAACCTCGCCAAGGTGGGCTACAAGGAGGGTGTACACCTCCTACAGTTCGGCTGGGGCTACCAGGATCAGGTGCGAATGGCACACAAAGATTTCCTCCCTCGTTGGGGACATGTCCTATCGCTCAACTACGCACTCAACCCTGTGGATAACAACTTTAGCCACCTCGTTTCGGCCTATGGTAAGGCCTACTTGCCGGGTGTGGTGCGCCACCATTCGCTCTCGATTGCGGCGGTATACCAGACCTCGCTCGGAGGTTTCGACCACGAGAAGGCGCTGTCGAACCTCGCATTCCACTCGGGACGATTGGTGCCGAGAGGTTTCTATACCTCCGAGATTGAAAACCGTAATTATGTGGCCACCTCCCTCAACTACGCATTGCCAATATGGTACCCTGAGGCGAGCCTGGGAGGACTCATCCACTTCAAGCGATTGCGCCTAAATCTCGGCTGCGACTACGCTTCGTTCAATCACAAGCAGATGTACATCGACGAGAACGATCTGATCTTCTCACGATTGGAGCGACACCACATAATCTCCTACGGAGGTGATCTCTCGGTAGATTTCAACCTCTTCCGAATGCCGGACGCAGCAACCACATCGCTCA
>JAGBRY010000031.1 GCA_017632115.1 Alistipes sp.
GACGAGCGTAGCGGAGGGGGTCTGTAAAAAACAACAACACTAAACTATATAATTCCGATTTTAATTAAAAAAGAGCAAAAAAAAAGAGTTGAAAGCATAGCTCTCAACTCCCAACTTTTAACTCTCAACTCGAAATTATTTCTTGCCGAAGAGTTTATCCATAACGATAGCGATTGCACCGTCGCCCGAAACATTACAAGCAGGTCCGTAGCCGTCGAGAGCCAAGTAGATAGCCATCAACAAAGCTGTCATCTCGGCCGAGAATCCCAAAATAGTGCCGAGCAAACCGACCGAAGCCATCAAAACACCACCCATAACGCCTGGTGACGATACCGCTGCAATAGCCTGCATTAACGCAAAATTGATGAACAACGCCAACGGAATATCCACGCCAAACATATAGGCAACTGCCACCGAAGTGGTAACCAGCTTAATGGTCGAGCCGCACATATGGGTATTCGAGCAGATAGGTACTACGAAGTTTGCCATATCCTCGCTTACGCCACTCTTGAGGGTGCATTTTGTGGTTACAGGGATAACCGCTGCCGAAGAGCAGATAGAGAAACCTGTAAGGTATGCAGGGAGGATATTATAGATAAGACGGAACGGATTCTTGCGAGCGATAAGACCTGCGATAAGGTACTGCAGGATGAGGTAGAGGATTGACAATACAACACCTGTGCCGATAACCTTTGCGCCTGTGCCGAGTACAACATCGATAACGCCCTTTGCACTCATCTCGCAAATCATTGTAAAGATGTAGATTGGCAACAACGGAATGATTGCGCTCTCGATAAACCACTTTACGATCTCGCCAAACTCCTCGAACCAACCCTTAACCGAGTCGGCCTTGAGGAAGATGCAACCCAAGCCAATGACGAATGAGAGGACAATAGCGGTCATCATATCGCATACAGGCGGAATCTTCAACTCGAAGAATGGTGCAAACTCCTTCTCCGAAAGTGCCTCAGGCGAGAGCTCACCAACCGAGAGGATGTGAGGGAAGAACTCTGTTGCACAAGTGTAGGAGAAGAGTGCTCCACCAACGGTCGAAATGTACGATACAGCAATCACGAAGATGAGCATTTTACCTGCACCTTTACCCAAATTTGCAACCGCAGGGGTTACGAGTCCCAATACCAACAATGGCACCGAGAACTTCAGAAGTTGTGCGAACAAAACATTGAATGTCTTGAAGATTCGGATGAATACATCGGGCAGGAACAGACCGAGCAGAGCACCCAAAGCGATGGCGATTACCACCTTCGGAAAGAGTCCGAGTTTAATCTTTTTCAACTGCATAATTTGTGTTATTTAAGTTTGTTATTTTGAACCTATGTAGAGGAATACCATTCCTATAAGTATCAGCAGCAAGTCGAGAGCCTTGGCCTTCAGGTTGCGCTCCCCAAACAACATTGCGCCACAAGCAAACGACACCAAAACCGACGAACGACGAATCATCGACACAACGGCAATCATCGCTGCACTATCGCTCAGGGCGTGGAAGTAGGCCATATCGGCTGCCGAGAGCAAGATAGAGATCATAGGTATTGCCCACGACCAATGGAACTTCTGCTCCTTGCGCTTTGGTAGCCACAAAATTGCCACGATGACGCTCATCTGTAGAAGTTGATAGAACGAGAACCAACTCTGTACGAATGTCGGATTCATCGAGTACATTATGTGACGGTCATACAATCCGCAACCTGCGCCAATCACTGCCGCTGCGGCTATGCACAATATCCAGCGGTTATTCGTGAAATTCACACCCTCCTTTTTGCTCGAACGGCTCAATAGAAAGAGCGATACGATGGCGAGGATGACACCAATCCATTGGTAGCCGTTCAACCTCTCGCCAAAAATTATCATTGCGCCTACAAGTGTAAAGATGGGGCGTGTGGCGTTGATAGGGCCGACTATGGTTAGTGGCAGATGTTTGATGCCAAAGTAGCCGAATATCCACGACGAAAGCACCATTGCCGACTTTATGAAAATTCGGGCATGATCTCGCAGGGTACCACTTGCCGTTTCAAAGAGCGTGTTGTCGAGCCATCCTCCGCCAACTGTCGAATCGAGCAGTGCCGGCAGAAAGAGAATGGTCGAGAACAGTGTATTTAGCCACAGTACGGGCAGTACGGCATTATCTTTCAACGAGCGTTTCTTTGCTACATCGTACAAGCCGAGCAACAGCGCTGCAAGAAATGCCAACGAAACCCACATATTCCTATCCGAAAATTAAGATGTTTGCAATTACGAATACTGCCAAGGTAAGGCTTGCCAGGCCATTCAAAGTGCCGAAAGCGATACCTATAGAGCGTTGCTTCTTGGGGGTTACGAGTATATGCTCAGCCACCAAAATAGCCGAGAAAACAACTATTCCACACCACAATAACCAACTCTGCGGCAGGTAGTTGGCAAAGGCGAACAGTGCGATGATGCTTATGCAGTGAAGCGCAATGCTGATGTAGAGCGATGTCGCAATCGAGAATTTCGAAGGTATCGAGTGCAGACCTCTCTTTCGGTCGAACTCTGCATCCTGCAAAGCGTAGATGATGTCGAAACCGCCACACCAAGTAAGTACCAACAATGAGAGCAGACACGGCGCAAGGGAGAGTGTTCCGGTAACGGCAATATAGGCTCCCGCAGGGGCAATGCCGAGCGAAAGACCGAGTACAAGGTGCGCCAACGATGTAAATCGCTTGCAGTAGCTGTAGAACATTACTACCGCCAATGCTACAGGCGAGAGAATTGCTGTCAGGCTGTTTATGGTGCAAGCGGTAGCAACGAAGAGTAGGGCATTTACCACCACGAATATCATTGCATTGCGTGGTGAAATCACGCCGGCAGGAATCTCTCTATCGGCAGTGCGAGGGTTTTCGGCATCTATCTTGCGGTCAGCCCAGCGGTTAAAACCCATCGCCACATTGCGGGCAAAGACCATACACAAAACGACCTGTAGCAATAGCCACCATGAGAACTCCGCCTCGGTGCTCCACAAGGCGTATGCGAAGGCCATCAACGCAAAAGGCATTGCGAAGATGGTGTGCGAGAACTTAACAAGTCGAAAGTATTTCGAAATTTTCTCAATCATACTAATTCAAAGCTTCGATACTGTCTGCATAACGACTCCAATCTTCGTGGTTTTTGTATGCGTCGAGCGACTCGGCAGGAACATAGATTTTGCGAGAGTCGGCATTATAGTCGAATACATACTTATCTCCAAGTGCAGGCGGTGTGACGGCATCGCACTTTACGCTCTTGAGAGCCTGGCAACCCATAAATGCACGGCCGCCGATGCTGGTTACCCCCTTACCCAATGCTATGGAAGAGAGTTGCGGGCAGCCTCGGAATGCCTCATCTCCAATAGTGCGAAGCGAATCGTCCGCAACCACCGAAGTGATGTTTTCGCAACCCATAAATGCTTGAGGTACAACCTTCTCAATGTCGGTGAGTGATAGAGTGGAGATTGAAACACCGTTAAGGGATAGTGTTCCTGCGGCTACGAGCGGATTCGAGTCTACGGTTGCAAAATCCATTCTGCACCACGCTCCAAGATCTTCAATATCAACCTTCGACAATCCCGAACATCCCTTGAATGCATCTTTGCCGATGCTCTTGATGTTTGCAGGAATCTTTACGCTCGCCATTCCCGAATAGTTGTAGAAGGCGTAGTCGCCAATGTGCGAGATCCACGCAGGAAGTGTCAAATTTCTAATTTTGTTACCGTTTACAATGAGGATAGCACCATAAGATAGTGGGTTTGCCGTAGAGTGTGCAAACTCTATCTGACACCAATCTCCAATCGAAGAGATGTGCAACGAGTAGAGCGAAAGGCAGTTGTCGAAAGCCTTTGCGCCACACTTTTTTATCTTTGTGCCGAGAGTGAGGCACTCCAACTGAATACACTCGAAGAAGGCTCTCTCCTCGATGGTCGTTACACTCTCGGGCAACGAAACATTGTTGATATTGCGACAATTATCGAATGCTCCCTCGCCAATGGTGGTAAGCGGAGCGTCGAAGCGAATTACATTTACTCCATATTCGATATATTCAATATCGGTGATCTCTGCATTGAAAGCCTCCTCGTCGAGAGCCATAAGATCTCGGCCGTCAATCGTAGTAAACCATATCTCGTTGTCGGCAGGTACACCGAGCGAAGCCATTGTCGTATCGGGTGTCGGTGCCGGGGCGTCCGGCTCGTTGCAGGCCACCATGCCTATTGCAAGTATCGCAAACAAGGCCTTTAGTAGTTTCATAATCGCAAACCTTTCAAAAAAATTTACTCTTTTGCTTTGCCGAAGAGAGTTGCTGATGAGCAGTCGGTAATCTCCACCTCGATATAGTCGCCGGCTCCGTAGCCCTCTACTCGGTCGAATACGACCATCTTATTCTGCGAGGTGCGACCGCAAAGTTGCTTGTCGCTACGTTTAGATGATCCCTCAATCAGCACCTCGAAGCTCTTGCCGATATCGTTGCGGTTGCTCTGGAGCGATAACTCGTTCTGCAATGCAATAACCTCGGTCAGACGGCGAGTCTTCTCCTCCTCGGGAACATCGTCCTCGAAGTGGCGAGCCGAGAAGGTGTCGGGGCGTACCGAGTATTTAAACATAAAGGCCGAAGCATAACCCACCTCTCTCATAAGCGATAGAGTAGCCTCGTGATCCTCCAATGTCTCGCCGCAGAAGCCTGAAATAAGGTCGGTGGTAATGGCGCACTCCGGCATAGCCTTTTTGATAGCCGCCATACGCTCCAAGTACCACTCACGGGTATATTTGCGATTCATCTTCTCGAGCTGGGCATTCGAACCTGACTGTGCAGGAAGATGCACCGCCTTGCAGATGTTCTTGTATGATGCCATTGTTGCGATCAACTCGTCGCTCAAATCCTTAGGATGCGATGTTGCAAAGCGCACTCGCAAGAGTGGCGAGATGTCGGCAACCTTTGCTAAAAGTTTAGGGAAATTGACCTCGCCATCGGCATAGGAGTTTACATTCTGTCCGAGCAGAGTAACCTCACGATAGCCGTTCTCGAATAGCGTGCGAGCCTCGCTGACGATTGTTTCGTGCGAGCGACTGCGCTCACGACCACGAGTGTAAGGCACTACACAGTATGCGCAGAAGTTGTTGCAACCTCGCATAATGGAGATGAAACCACTCACGCCATTCTTGTCGAGTCGTACCGGTGCAATATCGGCATAGGTCTCCTCGGTCGAGAGTAGGGTGTTGATCCCCTTGCCTCCGCTCTCAGCCTCACGACAAAGTTTCGGAAGATCACGATAGGTGTCGGGACCGGCAACAATGTCTACACCCTTGCCGCTTTCGAGCAACTCCTCCTTGAGTCGCTCGGCCATACAGCCGATAACGCCAACCAAGAGAGTAGGTTTCTTGCGACGCAGACGACGCATCTCGCTCAATCGTCCCCAAATTCTCTGCTCTGCATTATCTCGAACCGAGCAGGTGTTAATAAGGATAATGTCGGCCTCCTCTATCTTCTCGGTGTAGAAATATCCCTCCTTCTGCATAATCGAAACCACAATCTCGCTGTCGCCAAAGTTCATCTGACAGCCATAGGTCTCGATAAATATCTTTTTGCCATCGCCCTGCAATGGTCGCAAATTCGTTAAACTCATTTTGCTCCTTTGTTAGAAAATCGTTCTGATTGGTAAATTTTGCACCTTACTTGCGGTGTAAATGCTCATTTACGCCTAGTAAACTGCGTTTCCCACCACTGCGTAACGCACAAAATTTCCTCAATCACCTCCGATTTTGAATAAATGGAAATATTTTTTAACTCTCAACTCTGAAAGGTATTACATGTTCTCCAATTCGTGCTTCTCCGGCATTGGTTTGAAACCTTCGCCATAGGTGTTGTAGGCGTTTGCTACCACCATAAAAGCTGCAGGATCGTACTCCTTGATAGCTCGCTGAACCTTTACCAATTCGTGACGAGGCACCACGAGGAAGATCATCTCCTTCTCGGTGTTTGTATACATGCCGCTCGATTTGATGTAGGTACCACTGCGGTCCAACTCCTCGAGAATGTAATGGCGGAAATCTTCGTTGTGCTTCGATGTGATGATGAATATGATACGGTCGTACGACGCTCCGTCGAGCATAAGCGCAAGGATGCGTGACGATACATAGATGGCAATGAGCGAGTAGAACGAGAGCATCAGACCCTCCATTCCGTTGCCGTCCGGACCAAAGCCGATGACGATAAGACCGGCCAATACCACCAACGAGTCGGCGATGAGAACACCCTGCGAGAAGCTAATGTGGCAGTATTTTTGAAGCATCATAGCCACGATGTCGGTTCCTCCTGTTGTAGCCTGCTCACGCACCACAAGGCCAACTCCTACACCGAGGATTACTGCACCTACGATGGTAGCCAACATAAGGTGGTCGGAGAGATCCAAGATACCGCCCAGCATTTGCGAAGGGTCGAGCGACTCGATAGCCTCGGGCGGGAATGCCAACGAGGTGAAGATGTTCATCAGTCCAGGTGTCAGCAGTGCCGCAACGACAGTCTTTGAGCCAAAGCGAGGTCCGAAGGCTATAAATGCGAGTATGAGCAACACCGAGTCGAACATATATCCGAATGTTCCGACCTTGATGGTAGGGAAGAGGTTGTGCAGAACGATACCTGCTCCGTATACTCCGCCGGGAACGATGTTGTAAGGGCTGATAAAGAGCACATAACCGCCCGCCAAAAGCGAGCAACCCAAGATAATCATAAACCACGACCACCACCAACGAGGTGATTTGAGTGTCGACCAAATGTTGTTGAAATCTATCTTCATATCTAAAGAATTTTTATCCAAAAAATATATCAACTTGCAAATATACTACAATTTAATTAAAAATTAAACATTGGGAGTCAAAAAATGAAAATTATTATTTCCGCCCTTCTGTTCGATTGCCTATTTTTTGGAGGTTAAGAAATTATTACTATATTTGCACAGAATGTGTACACGAAAATAGTATGGTTATAACCTATTATTGTATTGTAACTCTGTTTATTATCGCATATCTGCTGGGCTCGATTCCGAGTGCGGTGTGGATTGGTAAACGCTACTATGGCGTGGATGTCCGAGAGCACGGCAGCAAGAATGCGGGAACCACAAATGTGTTGCGAGTGCTGGGCGCTCGTGCCGCTGCTCCTGTGTTTGCGATAGATTTCTTGAAAGGTTTTGTGGCGGTGAGTATCTTCTCGCTACTAAAATACGATGTAAATATCCCATCGGGCGCTTGGATTGTCAATATGAAGATTTTGGCGGTTTTTGTGGTCGTTTTGGGACATATCTTCCCGGTATTTGCCAACTTCCGAGGTGGTAAGGGCGTTGCTACGGTGCTTGGCGCCGTAACGGGTATTCAGCCCAATATCGCACTCTTGTGCTTTGCGGTCTGGTTTGTCTCGTTGATGTTGTGGCACTATGTGTCGCTCGCATCCATTATTGCGGGGTGTTCGTTCCCGGTCTTTGTGTCGATATTCTCGAGTAGTATATATGTTCGTCATGTCTTGAGTCATACCTCCATATCGTTCCTCGTATTCTCGTTCGTGGTTGCGATTGCGTTGGTGTGGACTCATCGCAAGAATGTCGGGCGTTTGCTCGATGGCTCCGAACCGAAAATAGACCCTTGGGGATTCTTCTCGCACGAGATCGCCTCGAGATTGGGCATTGTCGAGGAGGAGAATAAAAACGATAAAAATGTTAACTGCTAGTGACTTGTAACAAGTCCGACAGCTTTAAAAACTATAAATTATGTTAGATGCAAATTTGATTAAAATGTACGAGCAGTCATTTCGTGACAATCGTGAAATGAGTGCTGTAACTGATTACTTTACGGGTGAAACATACTCGTATTACGGCTTTGCAAAGGAGGTTGCCAAGTTGCATATCCTTTTTGATGAGGCCGGTATTAAGCAGGGCGATAAAATTGCCCTCGTTGGTCGCAATACTCCTCGCTGGTGTGCGGTATATATAGCAACAATCACCTATGGTGCAGTTATCGTACCTATCATGCAGACCTTTACCTCGAATGATATTGCCCATATCGTAAATCACTCGGGTAGCCGTCTGTTGTTCCTTACCGACTCGTATTGGGAGGGTTTGGACGAGGATGCACTTCCGGAGGTAGAGGCGGTATTCTCGATTACAGACTATCATGCACTCTATGAGCGAGATGGCCATAAATTGACCAAGCTTGTGAATGCGATGACCGAGAACTACCGTAAGCGCTATCCTAACGGTTTTACGGTTGAGAATATCAAGTATGCCGATGTTCCAAATGACGCACTTATGGTGCTGAGCTACACATCGGGTACTACAGGCTATTCGAAGGGCGTAATGCTCACCGTAAACAACCTTACTGCAAATGTTTACTACGCTGTAAATAAGATAAATAAGTCTACCGGTAAGCATTGGTTCCAGAAGGGTCGTCGTACCTTGGCATTCTTGCCATTGGCACACGCCTTCGGTTGCGCTTTCGACTTCCTCGCTCCATTGGCAGCAGGTGGTCATATCAACCTCCTCGGCAAGATGCCGACACCAAAGGTGTTGGTTGAGGCTATGGCGAAGGTTCAGCCAAGCATCATCTGCTCGGTACCTCTCGTATTGGAGAAGGTCTATCGCAAGCAGATTGCCCCAATGCTCGAGAAGGGACCGTTGAGCATCGCTATGAAGGTGCCTTTGGTAAACGAAATCGTGCGTATGAAGATTAAAGAGAAGTTGATGGCTTCGTTTGGTGGCAATTTGGAGATGTTTATCGTTGGTGGCGCCCCAATGAACCACGAAACCGAAACTTTCTTGAAGTCTATCCACTTCCCAATTATCGTAGGATATGGTATGACCGAGTGCGCTCCGCTTATCTGCGTAACACCACAGCCTGAGGAGTACAAGCTCGGCTCGTGCGGTAAGTATTTGAAGGAGTATCTCGATGTTAAGATCGAGTCGGCAGACCCTCAGCGTATCCCTGGCGAGATTATGGTCAAGGGTGAGATGGTTATGCAGGGTTACTATAAGAATCAGAAGGATACCGAGGCTGTACTCGAGTCTGATGGCTGGATGCATACAGGCGATATGGGTGTTATGGATCCGGACGGTACTGTATACATCAAGGGCCGTTGCAAGACTATGATTTTGACCGACACAGGCCAGAATATCTATCCTGAGCAGATTGAGGATAAATTGAATAATATGCCACTCGTATTGGAGTCGCTCGTGTTGGAGAATGAGGGTAAACTCTACGGTTTGGTGGTGCCTGATTTCGACCACTGCGAGAAGGAGGGTATCGACCGTGTTAAGCTGGAGGAGATCATGAAGGAGAACCTCAAAAATCTCAACGAGCAGGTTGCTGCCTACGAGCGTTTGGTTACAATCGCAATTCATACGAGCGAGTTCGAGAAGACTCCAAAGCGCTCTATCAAGCGCTACCTCTACGATGTGAAACGATTGGGAATTAAGTAGCTTATTAAATAGAAAAAGTCAAACCTATATATATATATATATATAACCA
>JAGBRY010000032.1 GCA_017632115.1 Alistipes sp.
AGCCACTGACAGCTGTTACACAGATGAGTTTTCCGAGCGGAAACTCCACATCCACGCCCTTGAGATTATTGCTTCGAGCACCCAAAACCCGGAGCGATTCACCGCTACCCTTTCGCATTTCTTTCGGAATTTCTATGGTACGCCTACCCGAAAGATAATCAGCGGTATATCCCGTTGCATTTAAAATTTCACTATAGGTGCCTTGTGCCACGATATGACCACCCCTTCGGCCAGCCTTCGGACCTATATCGACGATGTAGTCTGCCTCACGCATCATATCCTCGTCATGCTCTACCACAATCACCGAATTGCCCGCATCACGCAGTGCCTTCAAGGTCTTTATCAGACGCTCGTTATCTCGTTGATGAAGTCCGATACTCGGCTCATCGAGGATATACAAAACATTGACAAGTTTAGAGCCAATCTGCGTAGCAAGGCGTATGCGCTGGCTCTCGCCACCCGAGAGTGTACGGGAAGCTCGGCCAAGCGAGAGATAGCCCAAACCCACATCGGTCAAGAAGCGCAATCGCTCCTTTATCTCTTTGAGAATTTCCCGGGCAATAGTCAGTTCCTTCTCGGTCATCTGCTCCTCTACCCCCTCGAACCACTCACGCAGTCGGGATATAGACATCGCCGACAACTCCGCTATATTTTTGCCTGCCACCTTGAAATGCAACGCATTCTCTTTCAAGCGACTACCACCGCAGAGCGAACATTTGCGATATGCCACAAACTGCTCTTTCCACTTCTCGCCCTTGCGGGAGTTTTCATCCTCGGTTTTAGAGTTTATATATTCGGCTACGCCCTCCCAGGAGCGCATCTGGCGACCTCGGCTCGAATACTCAGAGACCTCGACCATCATCGGTTCGTCATCGCCATAGAGGATGGCATTCAACCCCTCCTCCGAGATTGTTCCAAGTGGGTCATCAAGAGTAAAATCGTAGCGTTTACCCAGCGCCTCGAGCGTTGCAAAGAGGATATTTTCACGCCCCTTGCCGAGCGGTGCTACGCCTCCGTCACGAAGCGAAAGATGCTCGTCGGGGATAACCTTTTTAATATCGAACACTGCCTCCTCGCCAAGGCCGTTGCAACGAGGACAAGCGCCCTTTGGCGAATTGAACGAGAAGGTAAACGGCTCGGGGTCCTCGAAGGCAATACCTGTTGTAGGGCACATCAGGTGGCGGGAATAGTGGCGAATCTCGCCTGTGCCGTAGTCGTGGATAGCCATCTGCCCCTTACCCTGGCGCATAGCCTCACGAAGTGAGGTCATTATGCGGTCACGAGCATCCTCTCGGGCAGTCATTCTATCCACCACCAACTCAATCGAGTGAGTCTTATAGCGGTCCAACTGCTCTCCCGTCGTAAAATCACGAATCACGCCGTCGATGCGGGCATAGATATATCCCTTGCGGAGGAATGAGTCGAACAGTTCACGATAGTGGCCCTTTCGCTCACGCACAACAGGCGCAAGAAAGGCGATCTTTCTTCCCTCATAATCTCGCAATATCAAATCGGCAATCTGCTCGTCCGAATAGTGAGCCATCTCCTCGCCCGTAGCAGGAGAGTAGGCTCTCGAGGCCCTCGCAAAGAGGAGTCGCAGGAAATCGGCAATCTCGGTTACCGTTCCCACCGTAGAGCGTGGGTTGCGATTGGTAGTCTTCTGCTCGATAGCCACCACAGGCGACAAGCCCGAAATTTTATCGACATCGGGGCGCTCCATAGTGCCTATATATTGTCGTGCATACATCGAGAGGGTCTCCATGTAGCGACGCTGGCCCTCGGCATAGATGGTATCGAATGCCAACGACGACTTACCCGATCCCGACAAGCCTGTAATGACAACCAATGCATTACGAGGAATTTCGAGGTCGATATTTTTGAGGTTATGCACCCTCGCACCTACGATTTTAATCTTCTCTTCCATTGTGCATTACTCCTTAATAGAAAGCAACGAGTAGAAAAAGTCGTGCAACGAGATTACCCCCACAAGGTCGCAGAAACAGATACCGACGATTATCGCCATAAATATCTTAATGAAATTCTTGCCCCAATTGGCCATATAGTGCGATGCAACAAACGAGCCTATCATATTACCTACGCCGTGAATTATACCAAAGGTATAATCAACATTGCCCATAATCATAAATACAGCCAACGAGAAAGGGGTGGCGAGCAAAATCACAAAGCCCTTGATGGCATTTGCCGTAACCAGATCCATACGCATAAGCCACAACGCTATGGCGAGGATAAGATAGCCGATGCCGATATAGATATAGCCTCCGTAGAAGCCTATAAGCAAGAACCAGAAGTAGTGTATCGGTTTAATCTCCAATCGGTTACCCGATTTAAGTTTAATGCGTGTATCGAGCAGCAGATATACCATTATGACGAGCAAAATCACGCCAAAGCATATCTTGAAGACCCAATCGTTGATATAGGAGGCCACGAACGAACCTGCGATATTGCCGACTATTACAGGGATAGAGAGCAGAAAGCCATGTTTGAGATCGAAGGTCTTTTTGCGGATAAAGGTTATCGAAGCGGTTAGATTTTGCAGCAACACCGCAATACGATTGGTTCCGTTGGCAACATTTATAGGCAGGCCAAAGGCCATAAACATAGTCATCGTTATAATCGAACCACCTCCTGCGAGGGTGTTGATTATACCGACCAGCGTACCCGAAACGAGCAACGCCACCGCTATGTGCCAATCCATCATCTGCCTATCTTTTTGCCGTTAGAAGGACAAAGATAAGAAAATAAACGGAAAACTGAAAGCGGAAAGCGGAAAACTTTTTAGTTTTTAGTCGCAACACCGTAACAGCGCAACACGGTTACGCCCCCATGTTACGCTGTTACGGTGTTACGGTGTTATGTTGTTACACTTGTTACGCTGCGATAACTGCTTCGCTAAAATCTTGCCACCGGAGCAGCATCGAGGGTCGAGAACTCCTCGTTCATATATTTATAATAACCAGCAACGGCAATCATCGCTGCATTATCGGTTGTGAAGCGTCGTTCAGGTATGAAGGTTCGCCAGCCACGCTTGCGGCCCTCCTCCGCTATACGCTCTCTGAGCAGCGAGTTAGCGGCTACTCCACCACCTATCGCTATGTCCGAAATACGATAGTGCTTAGCAGCCTTAACCAAGCGCTCAACCAATATATCCACTACTGTATGTAGTATGGCTGCGCATAGGTCACACTTGCGTTCCTCGATGAAATTAGGGTTTTCGGCCACTGCGTCACGCAATGTATAGAGGAATGAGGTCTTCAAGCCCGAAAACGAGAAATCGAACTCTCCGATGCGAGGTTTAGCAAACTTGAAAGCATCGGGATTTCCCTCCTTTGCGAGGGCGTCGATAACGGGTCCGCCGGGGTATGGCAAACCCATAACTTTAGCGCACTTATCGAGCGCTTCGCCCGCTGCGTCGTCGATAGTTGAGCCAACAATCTCCATATCGAATGGAGAGTTAACCTTAACTATCTGCGTATGACCACCACTAACTAACAGACAAAGGAATGGAAAGTTAGGATGCTCACACTCCCTGTCGGGCATATCCACAAAGTGCGATAGGATATGGCCATGGAGATGATTAACCTCCACCAAAGGTATATTGTTTGCTATAGCTAAACCCTTTGCAAACGATGTACCCACCATAAGCGAGCCGAGCAAGCCAGGACCACGAGTAAAGGCTATAGCGTCAATTTTGTCGGGAGTAATGCCGGCATCACGCAATGCTGCATCCACTACGGGAACAATGTTCTGCTGGTGTGCACGAGATGCAAGTTCAGGGATTACGCCGCCGTAGCGTTCGTGTACAGCTTGCGAAGCAATAATACTCGAGAGCAATGTTGTATTACGCAAAACTGCTGCCGATGTGTCGTCGCATGAAGACTCGATTCCGAGTATAATAATATCGTTATTCACTGTTGTGTGTTTTTGTTGCATTTTTTTGGTGCTTTGTTTGCAGATTTGGCAAATTATGATTATCTTTGTAAGTTATTTATAACTTACGAGGCCATAAAGTGCCGAAAATCAGTACAAAGCAGTGCGCAAAGTTACAAAAATATCGTTAAGAATGTTATCCGCAATCATATTATTGCTGATAATTTTACCTTTGTTGCCCGCTTTGTTGCTTGCAATTCCTACGATACAGAACCTCGCAATAGACCGTGCCGCCGAGTGGGCAAGCGAGAAGCTCAGCACCAAGGTGGAGGTCGGACACATAACGATAGGACTGCTCAACCGTGTTGCAATCCAGGATTTCTATGTAGCCGATTGGGACGGCGACACCCTACTTTATGTCAAGCATGCAGATGCCTACCTCGGCTCGCTCGCATCGCTTGCCAAGGGCAATCTCGTCATTAACCACGCCAAGGCCGAAGGCGGAAAGTTTGTGGTTAAAGAGACCGTAAGAGGTTCATTTGGCGTAAAGGAGATTACCGACCAACTCGTAAACCGAGAGAAAGAGAGTAACTTCAGGCTCGACATCCGCTCGATAGATGCTTCGGGCATAGACTTCTCGCTCATTCGCTTTGACGAACCTCGCAACGAAGGTGTAGACTTTGCAAGTATGCACCTATTGGGAACGGCCACCCATATCAACGACCTTGTGGTTAAGAGTGGCGGATATGTTTCGCTATACATCGACAACCTCTCCTTCGTGGAGCGCAGCGGCTTTGCGCTCGACAACCTCAAGGGCTCACTTCTTGTCGATAACGGCAAGATAGAGATCAAGGAGGGAGAGATTCGCACAGCATTGAGCGACATAAACATCGACTACCTCCTGCTCGACGGCAACGATTGGCTCAAATATCGAGATTTTATCAACAATATACCTATCATCTGCAATATCAGCGACAGCAAGATATCGACGGACGATATCGGATACTTTGCGCCCGAATTGTGGAGTTGGAAGACATCGCTGCGCAACACCACAGCTTCGATGAACGGCACTGTAGCTAACTTTGTGGGCAAAATAACAAATGCCACCCTCGAAGATGGCGGTACTCTGCGAGGCTCGGCACGAGTGCAAGGACTCATAGATGTGGAGAAGACCAAGTTCGACATAAAGGTCGACAGACTGAAGGCTTCGACCGACGAGGTAACATACCTACTCAACAACATCGCACACCTATCGTTGGGCGACAAGGCAGCAATCTATGTTGAGCGCATCAAAAATATAGACGCTTCGGGAGAGTTCAAGGGTACAATCAGGGAGTTCAAAGCCAAGGCTAAGAGTTCGCTTAAGAGTGGCGGAGCAGTGGCGTTGGAGTGTTCGATGCAGAACCCGGCCGAAGGACGCAAGGAGGTAAAGGCTACGATTGAGGCGGAGGAGCTCAACCTTTCGGCTCTGCTTGCCACAACTGCCATTGGCAATACCACATTTAAGGCCGAAGCAGATGTTGAACTTGGCGACGAGCAACCGCTTGTTCTCAAGGGAGGCGGAGCCGTGCAGAGCATTATGCTGAATGGCCACAACTACAACGACCTCACCATAGTTGCCGACATCGAAGACAACCGCATTGCGGGCTCGTTGGGTGTAAATGACGAGGCATTGAGACTCGACGCACAGGCATTGCTCGACCTCACCGAAAAGAGTGAACCACTCTACGATGCAGTAATGAGCGTCATGTATGCCGACCTTCACAAGATGAACATCAACAAGCGAGATTCTGTTTCGATATTGCACTGCGATGTGGGCTTGTCGGCCCGAGGAACTTCGCTCGACAACCTGAACGGAATGTTGCGAGTGGCCGATGCCGAGTACGAAACCGTAGGCCGCAGTTGCGATGCAGACCTCGTAGAGCTCTCCATCAAGAGCGATGAGGATGCAAGAACGCTCACACTCTCCTCCGATTTTGCCGATGCTGTATTCGAGAGCCGCACGCCATATAAGAATGTAATATACTACCTTAAGAATCTGTTGGCTCAATACGCTCCACTCCTCTACGACAAGGAGGCACGAGAGAATATCGGCACCCACATAGCAGAGATTGGCAAAGAGTTGGCCATCCTTTCGGTCACAACCAAAGAGATAGACCCTCTGCTCGGCTGTATCACCGACGGATTGGAGATGGCCGAAGGCTCGAAGGTGGAGATGCTGGTCAGCCCTTCGGATAACCGATTCCTGATGCGGGCATCGTCGGAGTACCTGATGCACAAGAACTACCTTGCAACCAACATAGATGTCAAGGCAGGCAATGCCAACGATTCGTTGTCTATGTCGTTGGCAGCGGAGGATCTCTATGCCGGTTCGTTCCACTTCTCGGGCGTAGGCATCGAGGGCGGAGCAAGAGATAACGATATACGCATAGATGCAATCTTTGCCGACTCGGTGCGTGATCTGCAGGGTGAACTCTCGGCCAATGCCAAGATTACTCGCAAGAACAATCGTCGCAATCTCGCCATCTCGCTCAACCCTTCGTCGGTAGAGAGTGGCGACAACATGTGGAACATCACCACCGACGGAATCGAAATGGACTCCTCTCGTGTGGCTATACGCCGCTTTGCGGTACGCAGCGACTCTCAGGAGTTGTTCCTCGACGGTATAGCCTCACGCAACGAGAAGGACTCGGTTCATATGAGTCTGCACAACTTCTCGCTGGCACCATTTACGCAGATAACAAGCCAAATAGGCTACGATGTAAATGGTCGCACCAATGGATACGCAACGCTTCATTCTGCGATGAAGAATCCACGCATCGACGCACGCATCGAGATGGATAGTGTAACGGTGAGTGGCGTAGCCGTACCAAACCTGCTGCTCACATCGCAGTGGGACTTCGGCCGCAGTCGTGCTTCGCTCGATATCACCACTCGCAACGAGGGCAAACGAGTTATCCAGGGCTACTTTGCGCCTTCGCAGATGCGCTACTATGCACGAATGCAAACCGGCGGAGTAAAGATGAATCTGTTGGATCCTATCTTGAGTGGCGTTATCTCGGGTACGGATGGTGTTGCATCGGTCGATTTGACCATCAGCGGAGAGCGTCGTGATGCAGAGTTGCGAGGCGAGATAACGGTCGATAGCCTTGCTACAACCATCGACTACACACGATGTCGATACTCGGCTCCAAAGGCTACAATCAAGGTTTCGAACAATCGCTTGCAGAGTAGCGATATACCTATATTCGACAGTCATGGCCACGAGGGAAGCATGTCGTTGGATGTGTCGTTGGCCCACCTCTCGAATATCGAGTACAACATAGACCTTCAGGTGGATAACATGGAGGTACTGAACACCTCCGAGCGAGATAATCCGATGTTCTACGGCAAAATCTTCGCTACGGGAACAGGAACAGTACGAGGTGATAAGGCGGGTGTAAAGATGGACTTTGTGGCACGCAGTGACGACAATAGCAAGTTCTATATGCCACTGACCGACAATAGCGATATCTCGACTGCCGACTTTGTAACCTTCGCAACCAAGGCGAACGATACAACATCGTACCTTGTGCGCAAGAAGATGTTGTTCGAGAATCGCCAAAAGCGTCGCACATCGGGAGGAGATGCGATGGATATTACGATGGCTCTCGACATTCGACCAAATGCCGAGGTGCAACTCGTAATCGACCCTACCGTGGGCGATATTATCAAGGCTACTGGCGAAGGACAACTCAATCTCCGCATAAACCCACAGGCCGATATATTCGAGATGTATGGCGACTACACCATCGAGAAGGGAAGCTACCTCTTCACCTTGCAGAACATCGTGAATAAGTGGTTCGATATCGAGTCGGGGTCGACCATCCAATGGACAGGAGAGCCACTCGATGCACTGCTCAATATCGACGCCGTATACAAGCTGAAAGCTTCGTTGCAACCACTGCTCGAGGGCTCACTCACAGAGAGCAACCGTTCGACCCGTGCCGTACCTGTAGAGTGTTTGATACATCTGACCGACCGACTGACACAGCCTACGGTAACCTTCGATATTGTAGTGCCGAGTGCCGACTCGGAGGTACAGAATCTTATTGCAAGTGCTTTGGCTACACCTGAGAGTAAGTCGCAGCAGTTCCTCTACCTGATAATAGCCAACAGCTTTATCTCGGAGTCGAGCAACTCGATGACATCGTCGATGGGCGCATCGGCAACCGCTGCTACAGGATTTGAGATGTTGTCGAACCAGTTCAGCAACTGGCTCTCGAACGACGACTACAAGATTGTGTTGCGCTACCGTCCTCGCACCGAGCAGATGAGCGACGAGGTCGACTTCGGATTCTCGAAGGGTTTGGTCGACAACCGTCTGTTGATAGAGGTCGAGGGTAACTACATTGTGGATAAGACACAGGTGGTGAATGCCACTTCTAACTTCACGGGCGAGGCCTACCTCACCTGGCTGATAGACCGAGCAGGTACACTCCGCTTGAAGGGCTTTACCCATACAATTGACCGCTTTGACGAGAACCAGGGTCTGCAGGAGACAGGCATAGGAATCTACTTTAAAGAGGATTTCAACAATGCCAAGGATTTGCGTCAGCGACTCAAGAATCGCTTCAAGCGAGATAAGAAGAGCGGTCGAGTAGACAGAGAACAAACTAAATAGATTAAAAACATAAAAAATTCAAAACTATGATTAAACTTTTGCAGGCAGCCGTAGCGGCAACTGAGAACGCAGCGGCAGAAAAGATGACCCTTTGGGAGTTGTTCAACAACGGAGGTTGGTTGATGTGGGTACTTCTCATCTTGGGAGGCGTAACCATCTTCATCTTCGTAGAGCGTTTTGTAGCTATTCAGCGAGCACAGCGCCTCGATATGCACTTCATGAACCGCATCCGTGATTATGTTATGGATGGCAAGGTTAAGGAGGCTATCGCATTCTGCCACCACGAGAACACCCCTATTGCACGCATGATCGAGAAGGGTTTGGAGCGTCTTGGTCGTCCAATGAGCGATGTTCAGAATGCAGTGGAGAATGTAGCTAACCTCGAGGTATCGAAGTTGGAGAATGGCTTACCAACCCTTGCAACCATCGCAGGTGGTGCTCCAATGATCGGATTCTTGGGTACCGTACTCGGTATGGTTCGTACCTTTATGGATATGTCGGCTGCAGGCGGTACTGTCGACATGGCACTCCTCTCGGGCGGTATGTATGTAGCAATGGTAACCACCGTAGGTGGTCTTATCGTTGGTATTCCGGCATACTTTGGTTACAACTACCTTGTTGCACGCATCGAGAAGTTGGTATTCCGCATGGAGGCAAATACCATCGCATTTATGGATATCTTGAATCAACCTGTTCAAAAATAGTAGACTATGGCAATTAAAAGAGGTTCGAAGGTCGACAAGTCATTCTCCTCATCGGCAATGACCGACCTGATGTTCCTGTTGCTGATATTTATGCTCATAGCAACTACACTCATCAACCCTAATGCGTTGAAGTTGGAGTTGCCAAAGAGTTCAAATCAGTTGAAGGACAAGGCTATAACAACCGTCAGCATCGAGCAGAAAGGCTCGGAGTATACCTACTATGTCGAGTTGGACAAGGTGCAAGGCATCGAGGGTGTCGAGCGTGCATTGAAGGCTCGCCTGGATGGTCAGCAGGAGCCTACCGTATCGTTGCATTGCGACAAGAAGGTTGCCGTTGACGAAGTTGTAAAGGTGATGAATATCGCCAAGGATAACGGATACAGACTTATTCTGGCTACACAAGCAAAATAGGGCTAATGGCTAAAGGCTGATAGCTAACACAATATGGAATCAAAACATTACGCATACATATTCTCGGCAGTGTATGTGATATTGCTGGCTGCGGTATTCCGCTTTGGCGAACTCTCTATTCGTCCGAAGGAGCACCCGCAGAGCGATATCATCTACATTGAGTATGTTGAGCCTACGCCACCACCAAAGCCGAAACCCAAACCGGCACCAAAGGTGAAGGAGGCTCCACGCCACGAGCACCTTGCCCCTAGGGATAACTCCCAGCAGGCAGCGGGCAAGGCCGAGGAGACTCGTACCGTAAACCAGCGTGCACTGTTCAAGATGTCGAAGGATGGAGCAGACAAACCTGCCAATGCGGGAAACCCCTACGCACGACAAGATACGGTGACCACCGCAGCCGGTACGGGAGGAGGTCTTAATCCAATCGGCAACGAGGCTCTCGACGAGGGCTTGCAGGGACGAGGCTTGGTCGGCTCATTGCCACAGCCTATCTACCCCGCAGGAAATCGTGGAGGTAAGGTTGTTGTGCGTGTAGCGGTCAATCAGGCCGGAGTTGTAACCGAGGCAGCATACGAGCCAAAGGGTTCGACCACTTCGGATAAGGCTCTTGTCGATGCTGCATTGGCGGCAGCCCGCAAGGCCCGCTTCACCGAGAGCAAAGCCTTCGTACAGGGCGGACGCATAACCTATCTATTTAAGATGAAGTAAAAATCTCACACTATGAAGCATCTATTCACACTTCTGTGCTGTATGGTGGCAGTATTGCCACTGCACGCCGAGGATAAGAGGGCAAAAGAGGAGTATAAAGGAGCACACATCTCATTCGTGCAGAGCGAATGCGACTTTGGCGAGGTATCCCGCAAGAGTGAGGATAAGAGGTGTAGTTTTCAGTTCGTAAACGACGGCACCGAGCCTTTGGTGGTACTCTCTGCCACAACCACCTGTTCGTGTTTGAAGGCTGAGTTCTCACGCAAACCGGTAGCTGTAGGCGAGTACGGAATGATACACCTTATTCTCGAATCGAAGAAGGTCGATAAGGGCATCTTCCGACGCATTGTGCAAATTCGCTCCAACTCTGTGGGCGGAACTGAGATTTTAACTATCAAAGGTATCGCAAAAGATTAACAAACTAACAAAAAGATATAAATGAGTACTGTAATTCGTTTTTCGGGTGATTCGGGCGATGGAATGCAGATGGTAGGCAATCTCTTCTCGGAGAGTGTAGCATTTGCAGGATACGGTGTATTCACCTTTCCCGACTACCCTGCCGAGGTGCGTGCACCGCAAGGTACAGTAGCAGGCGTTTCGGGTTTTCAAGTACACTTCGACACGCACGCAGTAACCCACGAGGGCGACAAGTGCAACATCTTGGTGGCTATGAATCCTGCGGCATTGGTGGCACACAGCAAGTATGCCGCAGCAACTGCCACAGTGATACTCGATAGTGACGGCTTTACAAAGGAGTCTGTTGCAAAACTTGGCTACGACATCGAAACCATCGTAGAGGAGTTGGCTCTCTCGGAGTGTAACATTATCGAGGCTCCAATTACGCAGATGACACTCGATGCAGTTGCCGAGTGCGAGTTGGATCGCAAGTCGGCTTTGAAGTGTCGCAATATGGTCGTGCTGGGCATCACGCTCGGAATGTACGACATCGCTACCGACTACGCAAAGAAGTTTATAGAGAAGAAGTTCGGCAAGAAGAACCCACTCGTTTGCAAGGCTAATATCGCTGCAATCGAGGCTGGCGAAAACTATGCAAAGAATACCCACCTCGTAGGCGAAACCCACACCGAGAAGGGCGTAAGCGCACTTGCAAAGGGTACTTATCGCTCGATTAACGGAAATCAGGCTGTTGCCTGGGGATTTATTGCTGCGGCAGAGAAGAGCGGCAGACCTCTCTTCTGTGGCTCCTACCCTATTACCCCGGCTACGGGTATTTTGGAGGAGTTGGCAAAGCACAAGGCTCTAGGAGTAAAGACCGTTCAGGCAGAGGATGAGATTGCAGGTATCTGTACCGCAATCGGTGCATCGTTCGGTGGAGCATTGGCGGTAACAACCACTTCGGGCCCGGGCTTGGCACTCAAGAGCGAGGCTCTCGGCTTGGCAGTTATGGCACAAATTCCGTTGGTTGTGGTCGATGTTCAGCGTGGAGGTCCTTCGACCGGCTTGCCTACAAAGAGCGAGCAGGCAGACCTCTTACAGGCGATGTATGGTCGCAATGGCGACTCTCCGCTTGTAGTATTGGCTGCACACTCGCCTGCAGACTGCTTCGATAAGGCCTATATGGCGGCAAAGATCGCATTGGAGCGAATGATGCCTGTGGTACTTTTGACCGATGCAAACTTAGCAAACGGCACCGAACCTTGGCTCGTAAAGCGAGTTGCCGATATGCCTTCGATTACCCCACCAATCGTTACTCGTGAGGAGTTGGCCGATAAGGCAGAGTGTTTCAACGAGCGAGGTTTGTTCAACCCATATTCGGCGAACGAGAATTTGGCTCGCTATTGGGCTATTCCAGGTGCTGAGGGATTGGAGCACCGTTTGGGCGGCTTGGAGAAGCAACCAAAGACCGGCATAATATCCTACACCCCGGCTGACCACGCAGCAATGGGAGCATTGCGTGCCGAGCGTGTTGAGAGGACAGCAGCGTTGATATCGGAGTTAAAGATTGAGGGTGCAAGCGAGGGCGATATGCTCGTTTTGGCTTGGGGTAGCAACGCAGGAAAGGTATGCGAGGCTGCAGCCCAACTCCATAGCGAGGGTAAGGCAATCGCTTACGCCACCGTCGATATGATAAACCCTCTTCAGGCCGGTTTACAGGAGAAGATGGCGCACTACCATAGAGTATTGGTTTGCGAGAGCAATAGCGGACAACTCGCTTCGCACTTGCGCTCGACAACCACCCACAAGGATATCTGCTCGGTGGCAAGTATGGAGGCTAAACCTTTCGAGGTTGAGGCGTTGAGAGAGGCAATTTTAACAAACTTAAACTTGAATTAGAGATGGCAACCAAAGAATATACCGCAAACGATTTCCGTAACGGCAATGCCGTAAAGTGGTGCGCAGGTTGTGGCGATCACGCCATATTCAATTCTGTATTGAAGGCGTTGCCAGAGGTGGCAGAGAGATTGGATATTCCACGAGAGAACTTTGCTTTTATCTCGGGTATCGGCTGCTCGTCACGCTTCGTATATTATATGAACACCTATGGTTTCCACACCATTCACGGTCGTTCGGCAGCCATTGCTACAGGCTTGAAGACAGCTCGTCCCGACCTCTCGGTGTGGGTATGCTCGGGCGATGGCGACTCGTTGGCTATTGGTGGCAACCACTTTATCCACGCATGTCGTCGTAATATCGACCTTAACCTGATTCTGTTCAACAACGAGATTTACGGTTTGACCAAAGGTCAGTACTCCCCAACCTCGAAGTTGGGCAAGGTGACCAAGACCTCGCCATTCGGCACTATCGAGGAGCCATTCTCACCAGCTGTTTTGGCTATTGGCGCAAAGGCTTCATTCGTGGCTCGTACCATCGACATGGAGCTCGACCTTACCAAGGAGATGCTTGTCGAGGGGGCTTGCCATAAGGGCATGTCTGTTACCGAGGCGTTAGTTAATTGCGTGATTTTCAACAACAAGACCCACGCCGACTATGCCGAGTCGAAAGCTATCCGTGAGGAGCGTACCATCCGTCTTCGTCATGGCGAGAAGATGCTCTTTGGCGCAAACAAGGAGAAGGGTTTGGTGCTCGACGGCTTGCACTTGAAGGTGGTGACCGTTGGCGAAGATGGCTATACCCTCGACGATGTGCTGACACACGATGCACACTCGGAGGATACCGCCTTGCATACGATGTTGGCTTCGATGCGCTACCCTGAGTTCCCTGTAGCAGTGGGAGTTATTCGTGATGTTGCACGCCCAACCTACGACAGCGAGGTTACCCGCCAAATCGAGGAGCAGCAAACCGTAAAGCCGAATATGAAGGCTGACGATTTGTTCTTCGGTGGCGAAACTTGGAAAGTCGAATAACTTTCCAAATTGAGAATTGAAAATTGAGAATTGAGAATTTTTTTGAATTACAATGAGAATTGGAGAGATACAAACCTTGCGTGTAGCTAGAGTATCGGAGTTTGGTCTGTACCTTGCAGACGAAGAGGGCAACGAGGTGTTGCTCCCAAACCGCTATGTATCGCTGACGCAGAAGGTTGATGACGAGGTAGAGGTGTTTGTTTATCACGACTCGGAGGATCGTATTGTGGCGACTACCGAAACACCAAAAATCACCGCCGGCAAGTGCGCCTACCTCAAAGTTGTAGATAAGAATATCCACGGTGCATTCCTCGATTGGGGCATTACGGGCAAGGACTTGTTCCTCCCTAACCGCAATCAGCAGGGCGGTGTAGTCGTTGGTTCGTACAAGGCGGTATACCTATATGTAGACAACATCACCGACCGCTGCGTGGCAACATCGAAGTTGAAGCAGTATGTCAATAACGAGGATATCATCACCCTCTCGCCACGCCAGAAGGTCGAGGCGTTGATTGTGTCGGAGAGCGAGATTGGCTACCGTGCCATTGTCGAGAACCGCCATTGGGGAATGATTTACAAGAATCAGATTTTCCGTGATGTGAAGCTCGGCGATAAGGTGGAGGCCTATGTGAGCCGCATCACCGATGATAACCGCATCGACCTCTCGTTGCAGCAAAAGGGCTTTGCACAGGTCAAGGACTCGGCAGAGGTGTTGTACGATGCTATCGTAGCGGCAGGAGGCTCGCTTGCGCTGACTGACAACAGTTCGCCCGAGGAGATTAAGGAGCGCCTAGGAATGAGCAAAAAGTTGTTCAAGCGCTCGTTGGGCGTGATTATGAGCCACGGCAGAGTGACTTGTACCGAAAATGAGATAACAGTTAAGAAGTAGCGAAATGTCGAAAATCGCAACAGCAGAGCGTGTGTCGCTCGAAAAGTCGGACAACTATGTCTTCCAGCGCTCGGTGCTGGCATATCATCACGCCGCCGGGTTGGTCGAGGGCGATATTCTCGAAATCGGCACCGGAATGGGCTATGGCGTGGAGGTCATCGCTCCGAAGGCTACTCGCTATATCTCTATCGACAAGGAGCTACCGCAGCAGATAAACCAGCTCGACAATGTAGAGTATTACGATATGGAGGTGCCTCCAATCGAGTTCGAGAACTGCTCGTTCGACGCAGTGGTATCGTTCCAGGTTATCGAGCATATTGAGAAGGATATCGACTGCGTGCGTGAGGTGGCACGAGTTCTACGCCCGGGCGGAAAGTTTGTGGTTTCGACCCCAAATGCACCGATGTCGCTCACTCGCAACCCTTGGCATGTGCGAGAGTATAATGCTGACGAGTTGCGCAACCTGTTGGAGTGCTACTTCTCGAAGGTCGAGGCCTACGGAGTGATCGGCAACGAGAAGGTTATGGAGTATTATCGTAAGAATCGTGCAAGCGTGCGCAAGGTTACCCGTTTCGATATTCTCGATCTGCAACACCGCCTTCCTCGCAAATTGCTGCAGATTCCATACGATTTGCTCAATCGTCTAAATCGTCGCCGACTCTACAGAAAGAATAAATCGCTCACCTCTTCTATTACCATGACGGACTACTCAATAGTCCCATACAAGGCAGGATTAGAGTGCTTTGACCTCTTCTTTGTAGCTACTAAATAGTGTATTTCAATAACCCTCAATACTAAAGAGATGAAGAATATTTTTGTTTTTATCTTGATTGTAGCCAGTTCATTATCGGTTACAGCTCAAAAGTTTGATTGGAACAAGAACTGTGTAATTGCGCATCGTGGTGCTTGGAAGGAGAAGGGTCTTCCACAGAACTCGCTGGCATCGTGGCGTGAGGCGGTACGATTGGGAGTTCACGGCTCGGAGTGCGATGTGCATATTACGGCCGACGATTCGTTGGTGGTATATCACAACCTCAAACACTACGGTTTACCTATCAAGGATACTAAGTATGCCGAGTTGATAAAATATCCTCTCAAAAATGGAGAGAAGATTCCGACCTTCCGTGAATACCTTACCGAGGTGATGAAGCAGAGAAAGACAAAGCTTATTGTTGATGTCAAGACGATGATATCGGACGAGTATTCGCTCCGTCTTAGCAAGGAGATTATCCGAACTATCGAGGAGATGGGAGCAATGGAGTGGTGCGAGTTCCTTGGTTCGAATATCACCGCCATGAAGTATATTCAAGACAACACAGGTCGTCGTGCGCAGTACCTCGGCAAATGGAAGCAGGAACTTCCGAATATGCACCCCGACTCGATAAAGGCGATTGGCCTGAAGGCGGTAGATTATCAGAACATCTTCTATTTTGCTCATCCGGAGTGGATAAAGACCTTCAAGCGACGCAAGGTATATCTCAATGCCTGGACTATCAACAAAGAGGAGGATATGGATTGGTTCCTCAAACATAAGTTTGACGCCATCACTACCGACTACCCTGCCAAGCTCTTGCAGAAGATAGAATCCAAAAAATAATAAGGTTTGTAATAGCACAAAAAAACAGCGGTCACCTCATTCGAGATGACCGCTTCGTGACTCCGCCAGGATTCAAACCTGGAACCGCTTGATCCGTAGTCAAGTACTCTATTCAGTTGAGCTACGGAGCCGAATTGCGAGTGCAAATATAGGGGCTTTTTTCGGAATGTGCAAATTTTTCGAAGAAAATTTTTAATAATTTTTATAAAATCGTCATTTTCTTCGCTTTTTCTTGATGGTTGCGCCACTTTCGAGGGTTCCGAGGTAGCGCATCACCCCTTCGGGCGTGACCAAAGCAAGGCGAGTTTGACCCGTAATGTTCGACAAAAAGAACTCAGCAAACCACCGTTCCGCACCATTCATAAAGGCAAAGGTTATGCGCCAATTCGAGCCGTCGAGTTTTGCCGTATAGCCCTCGGCAAAGGTGTCGAGGTTGATGGTGTTAATCACATAAGATGTAAATTCTACGGGCAGATGCAGAGTGACCTTATCGCCCGACACACTCATAAAGAGATAGTAGGCATATATCGAGTGAGTATTGCCCATAACGACATTCTGCATCGTTATCGGGCGAAAGATGTAGTTGCGAGAGCGAACGATATCGTCAATCTCGGCACTATACGCCTCCTTTCGAGCCTCACGCCGAGCCTTTGCACTCGACAAACTGTCTGTTTCACCGACAGCAGCGTGTGTTGCAACACTCACCAAAAGCATTGCAACAAAGAGTATTGTGCGCACCATCGTTAGTTCAGGCCTGAAATTCCACCAATATACTGTACATCTGGATACCAAGGCGACGAGATAGTCAGAGTTGCGCTACCCGACGAGGTATATATCTCGAGCGAAAAGTCGTAGTCCGAGCCCGAAAATAGCGACGAAGCAAAGGTCACGAGCCACCCCTCCTGGGTCTGTTCGGTGATATATCTATCCACCGACGGCATCGTGTAGTTGAACATCACGGTATAGTATGGTGGTGTTACACCTTTAATATAAGGTAGAAAGATATCGACCTCGCTACCCCACACCTGAATGCCAAAATTGGGATTATTGAGCAATCGCACCGGACCTGCCGGCTCTTGCTGCATAGATTGCGGAGAGAACTGATAGTTGCGAGCCAGAATAATCGAGTTGATATACTTCTCGTACTCGGCTTGGCGCTCGGCACGACGCTGCTCACGCTCTATATGGCGTTGTTCCCGCTGCTGCGCTTTGTCCGAAGATGGTTTTGTTGTCGCCTGCGTGTAGCCTATAACGCACACTCCGACAGCAAAGATAATGGAAAGAGTAATTAGAATCTTGCGTTTCATAAGTCGTATATTTTTGTTCAGGTACGACCTACGACAAATATCGTGCAAGGGGCAGTTGTTTAGGCATAAAAAAAAGACCGGGCAATTACCCGGTCTATACTAAACGCTTTGCAGTTATTAGTTCTGTGCAGGAGTTGCAGGAACCTCTACCTGAGGCATCTCTACGGTCTGCTCAGTTGCAGGAGCCGAAAGCATCTCGAGGTCTGCAGCAGCACCCGACTTACCAGCCTCGTTCAACTTACCACTAACAAAGATGGTCGAAAGGAGCGACAATACCAAAACTACTACGGCTGCACCCCAAGTAAACTTCTCCAAGAAATCTGCTGTCTGGCGAACACCCATTACCTGGTTCGATGCACCAAAGTTCGATGCCATACCGCTCTTTGGGTTCTGCACCAATACTGCAAGCACCATCAAAATGCTTGCGATAAGAATCAAAACGATCAAAAATGTGTACATAGTTTATCTGTTTTTTAATTATTATTCTCGATATTTTCGATTTTCTCGGCAAAGTAAACACTTTTTTCCGAATTTAGCAAACTTAATTTGCGATATATTTCGATTGCTTCGCATTTTAACCCCTGTGCAAGGTAAATTTCGGCCAATTCCTCGCTTACGAGGTCATCTTCGTCGTCAATTTCGGCCTCGGTCAACACACTATCCACAACATCACCATCTTCGGCAACTATGCGGTAGTCGCCCTTGCGCAAGAAACGACTGATAATCTCGCCTTCGCTCTCCTCGGCAATCTTCTCGGCATCTACATCGTATCGCAACACCTTTCCTTCCGCTTGCTCCTGCAGAGCCTTTGCTGCCGAAAACCAAGGATACTCGGTCTGAACAGCCTTCAGCTCCTCGACCGACACTCTGCCCTCTGCGATATATCTCTCCACCAATGACATAGTTTCTAACAATTGGATGCCGCAGCCATAAATATATCGGTTACAATCTGCTCGACAATCTCGGGGATAAGCGTACTCTCAACTTC
>JAGBRY010000033.1 GCA_017632115.1 Alistipes sp.
ATATCGGGAGCCAATGCGATATAACCCCAGATTGGGCCCCAAAGACCTGCACCATACAAAGCACTACAACGCTACCATCGGTAGCCTTGAAGATTGGGAACTGACCCGCTGCACGAGTATCCTTAACGCTCTGCAAAGCGGCAAAAACCTTCTGTGTATCGTTCTCTACGGCTACGCCCTCTGCATTGAGCAAAGCGGCCTCTGCCACAACCTCGTCATACGATACGGTTGCTGCGTCGTAACCGAGAGCCTTAACAATCTGTGTCTTCTTCTCGTTGAGGATATTGTTATCCTGGCGCTCCTTCAAACCGAGAGCTGCCAACGAAAGCAACACAGCTACGATAACTACCATCACTACCGAGTAGGTGATGATATATACATTACTATTTGTATTGAATTTCATAGCCTACCCTCCTTATTTAGCGATTTTAACACGATTCTTACGACGGCGGATATTTGCCTCAACTACGAAGTAGTCTACGAGTGGAGCCAACGCATTCATAAAGAGAATCGAAAGCATCATACCCTCCGGATATGCAGGGTTAACCTCACGAATCAAAATTGCGATAGCACCTGTCATAAAGCCTACGATATACTTACCTGTCGAGGTCTGTGCCGAAGTTACAGGGTCGGTAGCCATAAATACTGCACCGAAGGCGAAACCACCAACGAGCAAGTGCATATAAGGCTCAACGCCCTGCGAGCTCAATGCACCAACACCGCAAAGCGAGAAGGTGTAAGCCATAGCCAAACCACCAACAAATACCGAGATCATAGTCTTCCACGAAGCAACGCCTGTGAAGAGCAAGATAGCGGCACCGATGAGGATAGCCAAGGTCGAGGTCTCGCCGAACGAACCAGGGATAAAGCCGAGGAATGCATCGAGAGCCGACCACTGCATCGAGCCGGTCGAAGCCAACTGCTCCAAAGCGGTAGCACCTGTCTGTGCATCGGTTGCGCCCAAGAACTTCCATGTCGAGTACCAAACGGTCTCACCCGACATCTGCGGAGTGTAGGCGAAGAATACGAATGCACGAGCCAAAACTGCAGGGTTGAATACATTCATACCTGTACCACCAAAGATCTCCTTACCGAAGACTACAGCGAATGCGGTACCGAGGCCCACCATCCAAAGCGGAGTGCTTACAGGCATTACGAGTGGAATCAAAAGTCCCGAAACGAGGAAGCCCTCATTTACCTCGTGACCACGCCACTGAGCTACGGTAAACTCAATGCCCAAACCTACGATATACGATACGGCGATCATAGGAAGGATACGCAACAATCCATAGAAGAATGCTGTCCAACCCTCCAAGCCAACCTGAATACCTGTGTTGTAGCAACCGAACAAGAGAGCCGGAATGAGAGCTACAACTACGGTAATCATGGTACGCTTGCTATCGTTACAGTCACGAACATGTGCACCGTGCTGTGTAGTAGTGTTAGGAACGAACAAGAAGGTCTCGAATGCATCGAAAGTCGAGTGCAAGAAACCGAGTTTGCCACCCTTCGAGAAGGTAGGCTTAATCTTATCAACTATATTACGAAGTGTCTTCATTACTCCTCCTCCTTTATCATTGTGTTAATACCATTGCGGAGAATCTGCTGAATCTCAATCTTCGAAGGGCATACGAACTCGCAAAGTGCCAAGTCCTCCTCCACTACTTCGTAGATACCGAGGTTCTCCATCTTATCCAAGTCGCCTGCCAAGCAAGCCTTAACAAGGTGTACAGGATAGACATCCATTGGCAAGTACTTCTCGTAGAGGTCATTCATAATGAATGCACGCTCACCACCATTAAGGTTGGTGTCGAGGTTGTACTTACGGCAAGGGAACAGCCATGAGAAGTAAGAACGAGATACCGAGAACTTCTTGAAACGAGGCATTGCCCAACCGAGCAACTCATACTCGTCACCCTCAGGGATTGCAGCAATCTCGTTTGCATTTACGCCGAGGAAGCCCTCCTTACCAACATTGCGACCTGTGAGTACATTGCCCGAGATGATGCGGGTGTGCTCGTTCGAGAGCTTACCGCCGAGGATAGACTCGATCGAAGCACCAGCAATCACACGGTAGTACTTAGGCTCTGCTACGCACGAACCTGCAACTGCAATCACACGCTCCATATCTACCTTACCGGTGAGGAACAGACGACCGAGGATTACAACATCCTGGATATTCAAGGTCCAAACCTTCTCGCCCTTGTTGATTGGGTCGATGTGGTGAATCTGAACACCTACATTACCTGCAGGGTGCTTACCCTGGAATGCATGGAGCTCTACACCCTCAACCTCAGGCTTTACGCCCTTAGCGTTGTACGAGAGGTGTACCTTGCCATCGGTCAAGCGACGCAATACATCGAAACCCTTCTGCAATGCCTGCTGCGACGATGCGAGAGCAAAGTCGTAGTCGGTTGCGAGAGGTGCGCTGTCGAATGCCGACACAAAGATAGCCTTTGGTTTATCGCTTGGCGAAGCAATAATACCGTAAGGACGCTGAACAAACATCGTCCACAAACCCGATTCGAGCAAAAGCTCAACAATCTGCTCACGAGATGCCTTTACGAGGTCGAGCGAAGAGAACGACTTATAAGCGATCTCTGCGTCTGCGGCAACAACAACCGAGAGGATCTTGCGCTTCTCACCACGATTGACAGCAGCAACAGTACCGCTGACAGGCGATGTGAAGAGAATCTCCGGACGCTTCTTGTCGAAGAAGAGCGGAGAACCTGCCTCTACCTTGTCACCTACCTTAACGAGCATCTTAGGAGTTACACCCTCGAAATCGAGTGGCGATACAGCATACTCCGAAGCCTTCGGAGCAGAGACGATACTCTTTGCTGCCTCTCCCTGCAAGCGAATATCCAAACCTTTGCAAAGTTTAATGATTTTCGACATGTTTTTTTTGTTTTGTTAAAGTGTTAATTAAATAAGTTATTTTGAAAAAATAAAAGTCTTTTGCGAAGCCCGTGGCTTCTTTCCATAAAATCGCCTGCGAATATACGAATTTTTTCGCCTCGTTGTCCTCTTTTGTGTTATTATTTTCACAATTCTTGTTATTTTTCGTTATCTTCGCACTTGGTATGATCACGGATATTCACACGCATAATGCGCACACTCAGGCGCAAACCATTGACACTGTGGGCATTCACCCATGGCACGCACTCGAAGCCGACATCTCGGCAGTCGAGGCGGCAGTGGCCGAGGTTGATGCCGTCGGTGAGATAGGCATGGACTTTGCATGCGATGTTCCGAAGGAGGTGCAAATGGCCATTTTTAGGGCGCAACTTGCCCTCGCCGAGCGACACAAAAAGGCGGTAGTTTTGCACTGTGTCAGAGCCTTCGATGAGGTGGTAAAGGTGTTGTCGGAATATCGTTTGCGAGCGGTAATTTTCCACGGTTTCATCGGCTCGATCGAGCAGGCACAACGAGCTGTGGCACAGGGCTTTTATCTTTCATTTGGCGAGCGCACTTTTCGCTCTCCGAAGACGATTGAAGCACTACGCTCCACCCCACTCTCACGCATCTTTGTCGAGACCGACGAAAGCACTACTCCAATCGAAGAGATTTACGCCCGAATTGCCGAGTTGCGAGGTATCTCAACCGCCGAGCTTATCGCAGCAACCGAGGAGAATTTTCGGAGGATTTTTCCCAATTTTTAATTCTTAATTTTTAATTCTTAATTCATTTTGCTACCTTTGTACCAAAGGTAGAGAATTTATGTGGTTAGAACGAAGCAAGCTTCTCTTTGGAGAGGAGAAGATGAAGGCTCTGCAGGGGGCAAATGTATTGGTTGTGGGACTTGGTGGCGTAGGTGCTTATGCTGCCGAGATGCTGGTGCGTAGCGGCATAGGTAAAATGACCAT
>JAGBRY010000034.1 GCA_017632115.1 Alistipes sp.
TGGCGAGTGAGGATCGTACTTTGTCTGCTCGGTAAATAGGGTGTCGTCAAATTCCAATGCACCATAGACCTCGTCGGTCGAGATATGGTAGAAGAGTTTACCCTCGTAGTTGCCATCCCAGCACACCTTTGCCGCCTGCAACAACGACAATGTACCCATAACATTGGTACGGGCAAAGGTGAACGGATCCTTTATGCTGCGATCGACATGGCTCTCGGCTGCCAGGTGAATCACTCCGTCAATCTCGTACTCTCGGAACAACTCCACCATACGCTCATAGTCGCAGATATCGCCTCGAACAAAGGTGTAGTTCGGTTCACTCTCCACATCCTTGAGATTTTCGAGGTTACCGGCATAGGTCAAAAGGTCGAGATTTACGATGCGGTAGTCGGGATAGTTCTTTACAAACAACCTAACCACATGCGAGCCTATAAAACCCGCACCGCCCGTAATAAGTATGTTTCGTCGTGCCATATATTCTCTCTCTATCGCACCTCATTAACGAGGGTTTGAACCCTTAACAAGGTTTATCATATACTCGCCATAGGCGTTCTTCTTCATAGGTTCGGCAAGCGCCAACAGCTCCTCGTCGGAAAGCCAGCCCTTACGCCAAGCGATCTCCTCGAGGCAGGCAATCTGCACCCCCTGACGGCTCTCGACAACCTCCACAAAGCGAGAGGCATCGAATAGGCTCTCCTGCGTACCTGTATCCAACCACGCAAAGCCTCGTCCCATAATCTGCAACTTCAAAGCCCCCTCCTTGCGGAAGCTCTCATTCACATCGGTAATCTCCAACTCTCCACGAGCCGACGGCTTTATGGTTTTTGCAACCTCAACAACCCTATTAGGATAGAAATAGAGTCCGGCTACGGCGTAGTTAGACTTTGGATATTGCGGTTTCTCCTCTATGCTCAGCACATTGCCATTCTCGTCTATCTCCGCCACGCCAAATCGCTCGGGATTAGATACGCAATGGCCAAAAATGGTCGCCTTATCACCCTCCACGGCCGTTTCTACAGCCTGTTGCAACATTCCCGTAAAGCCCTGGCCGTAAAAGATATTGTCGCCCAAGACAAGGCAGACGCAATCCTCGCCGATGAACTCTTCGCCAATGAGGAACGCTTGCGCCAAACCATCGGGCGATGGTTGCTCGGCATATTCGAAATGGACGCCATAGGAGGTGCCGTCGCCAAGCAATCTGCGGAAACAAGGCAGATCGTGAGGAGTCGAGATAATAAGGATATCACGAATACCCGCCAACATCAGAGCCGATATCGGATAGTATATCATCGGCTTGTCATAGATGGGCAACAACTGTTTGCTTACGCCCTTGGTAATGGGATAGAGGCGTGTACCACTACCGCCTGCCAATACAATACCTTTCATAGTTCCATGCTTTTACTCCTCCTCGGGATGGGTGAGATAGCCCCACGCCAAGGATATGAATGTGGTGAAAATTGTTCTTTTGGTAAATGCCTTATACTTCCAACCCGAAGCGAAGAGGTTACGCACCAACATTAGGCGTGTACGCCATGCTCCGGCACTCTGCGAGAATACGGCACTATCATCGTTGAGAATAGAGTCGAGCACACGCTCCGTATATGGGCTCTCGGCTACGACACTCGGGTTTGTTATCTTTGTACCAAACACCTCAACAGCCAATGCAGTCGAACAGTCGACAAAGGCTCGCATATCGAACTCCTCGCACAAGGCATAGAAACGCTCCCAATCGAGGTTCGCCTGCTCCTTCTCGAGGAACATTGCCCAATCGAGGATATGGCGCAGACGCACACCCTCCGAGAGGAAGTGAGTCAGCGAGTGATGGTTCAAAAAGAGAGCATTAAACATCGGCGACGGCATCTCGATTTGTGTATCGAAAATCGCTTTACGCTCCTCGTTACGAGCTATATTATCGAGCAAATTATGCAACTGTTTTGTCTTCTTTCCGTTGCGCACCGCCACTATAAAACGGTGATTTTCGATCATCGCCTTGCGGTAGATAATCTCCGAGTGCTTATACCACTCATCATCGACCTTTGCGCCCAGAGCCTTGGCAATATCGTTACCTTTGGCATAGTCGTCGTAGAGGTAGCAGTCGAAGTCGCCACACTCACGATGGCTCGGCTCGGAATAGTAGGTACTGAACGCCAGACCCTTCAGGCAAAGTGTACGAATACCCTGCTCGGCCCATTTATCGACCAGCTCCGAGCATATCGCCTTGGAGCCCTCGTATCGTTTTTCGATGGAGCAAGTGGCATTTATCCACTGCAGCTTCAACGGCATCGGAAACGCCTTTGCGAACTCCTTGTCCTCGGCAAAAAGTTTGGTCAAGCCGTCGAACGCTACGGCAAGCACACCCTGCTTGCGAGCCAGAGCATAGACACTCTGCCACGATACACCTTCCGTATTTATATGCTCCGAGCTCTCCACTCCAATTGCCATGCGCAAAAGGGCAAAAAGGATCTCTGCACTCCTATTTTGTTTCATACTAAAGATTCATTATCTCTTCGAGCAGAGTCATCTGCTTCGCAAAATCGAAATTATCAGCGGCGTAATCGCTACCTCTTCGGCCCATCTCCGCACGCTCCTCGGGTGAGAGTTGCGACATCTCCAAAACCGCATCGGCAAAGGCCTTGCTATCCTCTGCGGCCACGGCCTTACCGCAACCAACCTCTCGAACAAGCGCCATAGCCTCGCCATTTATCATCGAGATGATCGGTTTGCCCGACGACATATAGGCCTGAATTTTAGCCGGCACGGTCAGTGCAAAAACAGGCTCATCCTTCAATGCTGCAAACAGCACATCGGCCTTGGCAAAGGTCGCCGGCATAGCCTCCAGCGGATAGGAGCCAACACAATGTACAGTATCGTTCAAGCCTCGCTCTGTTATCTGCTCCTCGACCCACTCCTTTGCTCGGCCATTGCCGACAATAACAAAGTGGATATCCTTATGCTCTTTCAGGAGTTCGGCTGCACTCAACACCGTTCCGAAATCCTGCGATGCTCCGATATTTCCCGTAAACATCGCCACAAAGCCATTCGGAACATCAGGGGTTACTACATCCTGCGTAGTTGTCAGAGCCGAGTCTACCCAATTAGGGAAATAGATGATCTTCTCGGCAAAATCGCCCTTCTCGCAAATAGACTTGGCAAAGCCCTTCGAGCTGATAAGGATCTTGTCCGAATTGCGATAGAACCACCGCACCAACCTCGAGAAGAAACCGAGGATATATTTGTTGCGCAGACCTATAGCAGCCGTCAAACTCTCCGGCCACAAATCAAGTACCCAGAAGTACATCGGAATACGCTGAATCTTCTTCACAAGAGTTGCCGCAACACCAATTGTTACGGGCGATACCTCGTGCACGAATACCGCATCGTACTTGTAACGCAACGAGAGATACAATGCTATTAGACACGATGACACCAGATAGCTCAGGTAGTTGAGCGACAAACCTATCTTACCACCCTTGCCTCGTGGAATAACGAAACCACGAATAACCTTTACGCCATCCACATACTCCACTCTGCGTTTGAACACCCCATAGCCATCGAAGTATTGGCCTTGCGGATAATTCGGTATGGCGGTCAACACCGTAACCTCGTAGCCACGACGCTGCAGTTCAAATGCAATGTCATTGCACTTGAAGTTCTCGGGTTGGAAGTACTGCGTAACCAGCAGAATGCGTTTTTTTGTCATCGGAGCGACTATTTTCTCCAAACCATCTTGTTTACGACACCGGTGTAGGACTGGATAAGTTTTACAACCTTGGTCGAGACATTCTCGTCGGTGTAGTTTGGTACAGGGATACCATTATCGCCATTCTTGACCATCTCCACTGCTGTATCTACCGCCTGCAACAGTGAATGCTCGTCGATACCCGCCAAGATAAAGCAGCCCTTGTCCAAAGCCTCAGGACGCTCGGTCGAGGTGCGGATACATACCGCCGGGAATGAGTGGCCTACGCTTGTGAAGAACGAACTCTCCTCGGGCAGAGTACCGCTATCCGAAACAACAGCAAATGCATTCATCTGCAAGCAGTTATAGTCGTGGAAACCGAGAGGCTCGTGCTGAATAACTCGCTTATCCAACTCGAAACCACTTGCTGCCAAACGGTTGCGACTGCGTGGGTGGCACGAGTACAAAATAGGCATATCGTACTTCTCGGCCATCTTGTTGATGGCGGTAAAGAGCGATGTAAAGTTCTTCTCGGTGTCGATATTCTCCTCACGGTGAGCCGACAAAAGGATATAGCGACCCTTCTCCAAGCCCAAACGCTGGTGGATATCGCTTGCCTCGATCTCAGCCAAATTCTCGTGCAACACCTCCGCCATCGGCGAGCCACTTACATAGGTGCGCTCCTTTGCTACGCCTGATGCGTTGAGATAGCGGCGTGCGTGCTCAGAGTAGCAGATGTTAACATCGGAGATAATATCGACAATGCGGCGGTTGGTCTCCTCCGGCAAGCACTCGTCGAAGCAACGATTTCCGGCCTCCATATGGAAGATAGGGATATGCAGACGCTTTGCTCCAATCACCGAAAGACACGAGTTGGTATCACCCAAAACCAATACTGCATCGGGCTTAATCTCAACCATCAACTTATATGATGCATTGATGATATTGCCCATAGTTGCGCCCAAGTCCTCGCCTACAGCATCGAGATAGACCTCAGGCTCAGCCAACTTCAAATCACGGAAGAAGATACCGTTGAGGTTATAGTCGTAGTTCTGACCCGTATGTGCCAAGATGCAGTCGAAGTACTTACGACACTTATTAATTACCGCTGCCAAGCGGATAATCTCAGGACGAGTACCCACAATAATCAGCAGTTTGAGCTTGCCGTTATCGGCAAATTTCACATTCGAAAAGTCCATATCTTTTATTGCTTTATTTTTCCACTTTCTCAAAATATGTATCGGGCTTTGACGGGTCGAACGCCTCGTTTGCCCACATAACCGTTACCAAATCCTCCGTATCGGAGAGATTGATGATGTTGTGTGTATAGCCCGGAAGCATATGCACAGCCTCGATCTTCTCGCCCGAAACCTCGAAGTTCAGCACCTCGTCAGAACCTACTCGACGCTGCTGTATAAGGCCCTTACCCGACACCACGATGAAGAACTCCCACTTGGTATTGTGCCAATGTTCGCCCTTGGTAATGCCAGGTTTCGAGATATTTACACTCACCTGACCGCACTTCTCGCTGCGCAACAACTCGGTAAACGAGCCTCGGGCATCGCAATTCATCTTCAACTCGAACGACGCCTTCTCCTTCGGCAGGTAGCTCAAATAGGTCGAATAGAGCTTCTTTGCGAATGAGCCATTCGGTATCTCAGGTACAACAAGAGTCTGCGGTTGCGCCTTAAAGGCCTCCAACAAATCTACAATCTCGCCAAGTGTAACCTTGTGCGTAGTCGGCACAGCGCAATACTTTCCATCCTCGCACAAAACGGTCTCGACACCCTCAAACTCGCAGTGGTGCTCCTCGCCTCGCAAGGTGGCGATCATCTCGTCTACCAAGTCGTCGATATAGAGCAACTCCAACTCTGTAGAGCGGTCATTTACCATAATAGGCAGGTCATTTGCGATATTGTTGCAGAAGGTCGCTACTGCCGAGTTGTAGTTCGGACGACACCACTTGCCGAACAAGTTAGGAAAGCGATATACCAACACTCGTGCGCCCGTGCGTGCGCCATAATTAAAGAATAGCTCCTCACCTGCACGCTTGCTGCGTCCATACTCGCTATCGCCAAAGCGGCCCGCTAAGGTTGCCTGAATTGACGACGAGAGCATTACGGGGGCCATATTACCGTGTTTCTCAAGTGTTTCGAGCAGAGTCGATGCGAAGCCGAAGTTGCCCTCCATAAACTCCTCCACATTCTGCGGGCGGTTTACGCCGGCGAGGTTGAAGACAAAGTCCGCCTCACGACAGTATGTGTCGAGCTCGTCGGCTGTAGAGTCGATGTCGTACTCGAAAACCTCCTCTACCACAATATCGCCATAGCACTTAGCCTTGCCATCACGGATATTTTTGAGTTGTGCGCAGAGATTTTGACCTACAAAACCCTTTGCGCCTGTGACTAAAATTTTCATAGTTCTAATACTTCGACCAATCTACCCAAAGGTCTGTACTATACCTCCAACTATCTTTCAATGCCTCCTCCAAAATTTTACCCGAGAAGACCAGCAATACCGAGTCCTTCTCGTGCGCCTTGATGCAGTTGGCATAGCCCTCGGGAACGCAGATAATTTTGCTATCCTGCTCGGTGAGATTGTAGATCTGCGCCTCCAAGTCGGGCGACGGACTCTCCCAATTATCGACCTCGACAAGAGCAACGGTAAACGAGCCCTTTACGCAGTAGAACCACTTCTTCTCGAATTGGTGTCCGTGCCAACCACGAATGACCGAGGTGTCGGGGTGGTGGATAAAGTAGCAACGCTCCACACCCGGAAAGCGGAAAGCATTCAACGAAGAGATTTGACCTCGTTCATCACGAAAAATCTCACCCTCAACAACTTTAATCTTTGACATTACTCGCTGCGTATTTCTCGTGATTTAGTGCGTGGCTGCAAGCCGAGATCCTCACGGATAAAGCGCAACTTCAAAAGCAACTCCTTCATACCCTCAACATCCAATCGGCGAGTGTTGTGCGAGTGGTAATCCTCAATTTTTGAGACCTCCTCGTTACCCTCAATAAAGAACTTGTCGTAGTTCAAGTCACGGGTATCGCAAGGGATACGATAGTAGTCACCCATATCCTCCGCCTTAGCCATCTCCTCACGGGTTACGAGAGTCTCGTACAACTTCTCACCGTGACGTGTACCGATAACCTTAACCTCGGTATCGGCATACTTAGGGTCAATCTGCGCATAGGTCTGCTTCAACGCCTCGGCCAAAGTCGAGAGTGTTGCGGCAGGAGCCTTCTGTACGAACAAATCGCCATTCTCGCCGTGGGTAAATGCGTAGATTACCAAATCCACAGCATCGTCCAAGGTCATCATAAAGCGAGTCATCTCAGGGTCGGTGATGGTGATAGGCTTACCCTGCTCCATCTGCTCAACCCACAGCGGAATAACCGAGCCACGAGATGCCATAACATTGCCGTAGCGAGTGCAACAGATTGTTGTAGCGGCATTCTGGCCGAGCTCACGACCCTTTGCGATAGCCACCTTCTCCATCAGCGCCTTCGATATACCCATAGCGTTAATTGGGTAGGCAGCCTTGTCGGTCGAGAGTACAACCACATTCTTCACTCCGTGCTCGATAGCCGAGAGGAGGACATTGTTTGTACCTACGACATTGGTCATCGTAGCCTCCATAGGGAAGAACTCGCACGATGGCACCTGCTTGAGGGCTGCTGCTGCGAAGACATAGTCGACACCACGCATGGCGATATCTACCGACTGCTTATCACGCACATTACCGATATAGAACTTCACCTTTGGGTTCTGCAAGGCGTGACGCATATCATCTTGTTTCTTCTCATCACGAGAGAAGATGCGGATCTCCTTGATATCCGAGTCAAGGAATCTACGAAGTACGGCATTTCCAAAACTACCTGTACCGCCTGTAATCAACAGGACTTTGTCTTTGAAGATTGACATTTGGGGGTTATTATTTATTATTTGTTTTATTTCCTAATTCGTTTATCCAGGCCAAGTATAGTATACAATTTAATACCCAACTCAAATGCCCATGTATTACTTCTATATTTCTTATACACTTTCGGCATTTGATGATAACCATACAACTCTTCTGCTTCAATTTCAAGTTTCTCGGCAACTATTTCAAACAACTCCTTTGCCTCTTCATCAGACAATGATGGTGTCAACAGTATCTCCAAGGCCTCCTCTCGACTCATCTGTTTTGTAATCACCAAACTCGACAACTGAGCCTTTCTGATATCATAACCAAATCGAGTAGGGAGCCACCATCCCTCTATAAACTTAGTGAGTAGGTCCTCAAAATGTTTTTGCGAATAAGCCTCATACCCATACTCTCTCGCAAGTGTCTCTATCATTCCTTGTTTCGTAATAGGCACATAGTTCAAAAGGGTAAGCGTTTTAACGCCCTTGACATACGGGAGCCAAAATTTATGTCTAAATCCAGAGGTATATGTATAGTGCTTTGTCTTGAAATTGCCATGTTTCCTCAAAACATCTCTAATGTATAGTCCATCTCCTGTTGGTCCGGCACCTTCATTCCACGAGGCTGGATTTGCAACTATTTCAGTTGATATATTGTACCCATTTAATATATATTTGACCCCTAATTTTTGTGAAAATTTATCTACCTGGGCAATAAAAGCATGGTCTTGAGGTGCATCTAATCCGGCATGGCCTGTTTTAAAGAATGCAAGCTGCATTTGTTTCATCTCCTCCCAGTCCATTCTCTCGATATGCAACACAACTCCCAACTTATCGCATATTTTGCGTATATTGCTCTCCGCAACCGGCAGGTTCCAACCTGCGTCCACATGGAACACAAAAGGTCTAAGCCCCCACTCTTTCACCGCCAAATGTAATAAATAGCTACTATCAAGTCCGCCGCTTAGGCCTAATATACAGTCATAGGGTTTACCTTCTCCTGAGCGTTTAATCTCTACTATTTGCTATTGCAGTTTACTCTCGTGGCCATGGCCATAATTCCACCACTTCTCAATCCTCTGTTCGTACTCACGACAACGGTTACAAACTCCATTTTCATCAAATGTTATATCCGGATCGGTAGTATCCATTACACAACAGCTACAACGCTTATATGCATCCATATCCCTACCTTTTGATTAATTTATCATACAATTTCATATACTTGTCGAAGCACATTTTTTTATCGAAATTAGCGACAGCATATTCTCGACAATTTTTCCTGAGGACTTCTCTATCTCTGTCACAAAGTTCCTCTATTGCTTTGACAATACTCTCTATATCTCCCTTGGCGACAACTATACCGGTATCCACCGTCAGCGACTCAGGGCTTCCGCCTGTATTATATGTTACAACAGGTGTTCCGCACGATATCGCCTCCAGATTGGTTGTAGGATAAGTATCCTCATATGTCGGGTTTATAAATACATCAGCCGCAGAATACCACTTTGCCAGCTCTTCAACATTTTCGGTTCGTCTAAAACCGATAATTCCTTCAGGGAGCTGTTGTTGTTGCCGCTCAGATAGGCCTATCATAACAATCTGAAACTGCTCTTTGGGAAGATGAGTATATAATTTCAAGATATCTTCTAGCCCCTTTCTCCTGCACCAAGGTGATGCAACGCCCAAAATAACCTTCTTACCGGAAATACCGTATTTATTCTTAATATCACTTTGCAAAGGCTTAAACGTAGATACATCTATACCATTATGGATGACCTCTACATTATACTTTCCCAGAAACGACTCTCCTACAATGTCACCTAGCCAATTCGACACAGGTACAATAGTCATATTCTTAACCGAGGTAAAAAGTGAGCGCTTTTCGTTATAATTCTTGCGAGAACGATCAAAGAGTATGCTCGAAGGATACTCTCCCTTTTGCGGACAATCGTGGCAACCACTCTTCCACCTATCACACTTCGCCATCTCGAAATGGGTGCAATGACCCGTCATTGCCCAGCAATCGTGAAACACCCATACGATAGGGGTGTTGATTGAGGAAAGATACTCGAAGAGAACTTTCATATTCAAAAAGTATCCGTGAATGTGATGCAACAATATAACATCAGGAGCAATCTCCTTAATCTGCTCAACCAACCGCCTAGTAGCTACTGTTGAATGGAGACAATGAGTATCAAACAATCGTGTCATCACACCATGCCAATAGACATCAACTGTTCTTCCTATTCGAATCGTAGTCGATTTGCTTGGTAAATGATTTCGAGCATAAGTAATATAACTCTGCCATCCATTTGCAATTGCAGTTTCTCCTATTTGCTCAGCAATACGACCAACCGAGCCACTATTTACCTCAATACTTATTTGCAGAAGTTTAGGCATATTCTACAACTGATTATGGAACGCATCTTCTACTACCTGTTTAGCGATTCGGCTATATAGAAAGCTATTTGCCGCCTCTACATTTGCACACCTTTTAAGTCTGGTGTACAACTCTTTATCTTCTATAACCTTTGAAATAACATCTTTATAACAGTCAATGCTCCTATTCTCAAAAAAAAGTGCATTACCTCCTATATCAACATGCTCAAAACCCTTTAGTTTAGAAAAAAGACACGGCACGCAAGATGCTACAGTCTGCTCCCACAAAACCGAATGTAGCCCAGTAAATACTGCCAAATCGGCTGCATACATATAATCATATACTCGATTTGATGTAATCCATCCAATTTTTATAATTCTTTCATCACCAAAACTATCAATAATGGACTCAACATCAGAATGGATATTACCAAATATCATCAAACGAAGGTTCTTATTTTCAATTGCCGAAATAGCCTCCGCCAAAAGATGAACATTCTTATCTTTGTCTATCTTACCTCCCGTAACCAGCAAGAAATCATTTTCTTTTACACCATACTTCTCTCTTATTTGTTTTCGAATAATTTCTCTATTATTAATGTTCATTTCTTCATCATCTGCACCCATTACCAGTAGTTTTATCTTATGTTTTGGTACATTGAATACCTCTGCAAGATAATCGCAACGGCCAGGAGTAGTTCCATAGAATATATCAGAAACCTTTATCATCTTTCGCACTATAAAATAACGTGCAAAGACATAATCCCTAAACTTTGATAATATATTTTTATCACTATTTATCAAATCGCTATGATTATCAAAAACGATTCTTACGTCTGGGTGCTTACGCTTATATTTAACCAGACACAGATTATTAACAATCGATGGATCGTGTACAAATATCAAGTCGGGAGATTCGATTTCAAGGTCCTTATAAATACTATGGAACAGATGTATATGATTATTTATTCGATAGTTTGCGATAATGGGCTTTACCCTTATTAGCTTTATTCCATTCGATAATATAGAAACTCCTGGACTTTTGACAATATACCCTCCTTTGTTATCAAATCGAGCAGAAGTTGGCGCAAAAATAGTTACATCGTGCCCCATACGCCTATGATATATAGGCAGCAAATTATCTTGGTAGGCGTATGATTCATCCCATACGCTATTGGCCAAACAGATATGAACTATTTTCATGGTTACAATCTTCCGTCAACTATATCTCTATCAAGGACACCCTTAACATCATACACTACCGCATTCTCATTAAGCAGCGCTTTAATATCTAACTCTACGAATGCACTATGAGCAACTGCCAAAATAATAGCATCGTAATGTTCGGCAGGCAACTCATTCACTACTTCAATTCCGTATTCGTGTTTTACCTGCGCAACATCTGCCCACGGGTCGTAGATTGTGATATTTGGAGTGTACTCGGCAAGGGTTGAGTGAATATCCACCACCTTTGTATTTCGTATATCAGGACAATTCTCCTTGAAGGTAATTCCAAGAATTAAAATCCTTGAGTCCTTCACAACAATGCCCTTCTTGTTCATACATTTGATAGTCTGCATTGCTACATATTCGCCCATACCATCATTAAGGCGGCGAGCCGATGACATTACTCGTGGTAGTACTCCGTATACCTGCGCTTTCTGAATTAGATAATACGGATCAACGCTTATGCAATGGCCACCAACCAAGCCTGGACTCAACTTTATAAAATTCCACTTCGACGCAGCAGCTTCAATTACATCTCGAGTATCTATACCCATAGCATTGAAGATCTTCGCCAACTCATTCATAAAAGCGATATTTACATCTCGTTGCGAGTTCTCGATAATCTTTGATGCCTCAGCAACTTTAATCGAAGGGGCTTTATGCGTACCATTTACCAGCACCGAGTTGTAAAGCTCATCCACAATATCGGCAATCTCGGGTGTGGAACCTGAGGTTACTTTTTTAATCTTCTCTACTGTATGCTCCTTATCGCCGGGATTGATGCGCTCAGGCGAGTAGCCCGCAAAGAAATCAACATTATACATCAAACCACTTATACGCTCAACAATTGGTATGCATTCCTCCTCGGTCACACCTGGATATACAGTAGACTCGTAAACTACTATATCTCCCTTTGAAATCACCTTACCTACAGTTTCACTAGCACCCTGTAGTGGTTTCAAATCGGGGCGATTATTCTCATCCACAGGCGTAGGAACTGCCACAATGTAGATGTTGCAATCTCTAATTTGTTCTATATCATCCGTACAGATAAAGCCGTCGGAAATAGCTTTTTGGAGTAATTCATCCGACACCTCAAGCGTACTGTCATGTCCATGCATAAGTGCATCTATACGCTCACGGTTCATATCGAAACCAATTGTTTCGTATTTTGTTGAGAACAAACGAGCCAACGGAAGGCCTACATAGCCAAGACCTATGACACAAATTCTGTGATTGTTTAAACCTCTCATATCTTAACTTTTATACTCTTTCCTTTATTGAGCAAATGCTTTACTACAATGCATACAACATTTGAAGTATCCTGCCTGCTTGAATAGTATTATTCTTTCTATTCATTACAAACTTCTGTGCAGATGCGCCCTTTGTCAACAATTCTGCATCTGACAATTCAAATACTGTCTCTAATTTACATTGATAGCCCTCGACTGTTTCATCATCAAACAAATACACATATTCCCAATACTCCATTGGCATTCCTGGCAATTTAGTTGTTAATAACGGGGTGCCGGACACCATATATTCCATATTCTTTGATGGGAACGAGTATTTAGTGAAGTCTTCGGTCGTAGGACGAGGATTTACCAATAAACTTGCTTGATATTCTGCTTTAACAACCTCCTCATTTGGAGCAACACCTCTATATATAACATTCGTATTGTTTGCGGCAATATCTCTCAACTCATCTTCATATGGGCCATTACCGTAAACCACTAATTGCCAATCGTTGCGCTTTAAATTGACAAATGCATCTACAAGCATCTTAAGACCATATCGTTCATGTAACCCACCCGCATATAGCAAAGTTCTCGGATTACTCTTTGCAATTGAACTTAACTCTTTAGGTAAATCAACATCTACCAGACCCTCCATAACGATATAAGGCCTATTCTTTTTGTTTATAACACCATTCATCTGCTCTGTTAAAAATACATAGCATGAGAATGATTTGAGATATGCCCTATTTACAAATGATACAAACTTTGAAAATATCCCTTTGTTGCTGCCAACCATCAACCCCGGCATATCGGTTACCAATCCGACAGTTGTAAGTCTTGCTATCATTGACGCAGAAAGTCCGGCAATAGACATGCTTATTTTCAACACATCAAAAACAACATATCCCACTTTTCTATTCTTTAAACCCCAAATCAAAACATAGAAAAATGTATAAATACAAATACATATATGTTTTATAATTGGTATATTCAAAAATGGAATATAGTGAAAATTGACATTGTTTTCTACCTCATTCTTCTCATTCACCAGCTTATTGGGAGTGTCTTCAACAGGAATAACAGAAAGCACATCCACCTGCGCCCCGTTTTTCTCAAAGCCTTGCGCCAGCAAACGGCTAAACTTCTGAATAGCGAATCCGGGGTTTTTACTTGATGATTTATAAATCTCCGAGATAACTCTATTAGAAGACAGAGATGATATGTACAATATCTTACATTTCATATACGCCTATATCTCAAATATGGTATGGTATTCTGAGAACTTATCTATCCATGTAGGATCTATAAAAAACTTAAAATATTCATACAATGTCATAAATATAATTAACGATAGCATTATTAAATCTACAATGCGTCGCTTTTCAAATATAGAGGATAACCTATTGCCTAGCGCAGAGTGTTCTTTGGGGCCTCCCCAAATGATAGGATAGCATACCATTTGAAATATGCTAAAGTAATATGCATATCGTCCGATTGCAGGCAGTATCATTGCGAATGGGCGTACAAATGTACCTATTAGCAACATATAGAATAATAATCTCGTGTTCGATGAATATCTAAATGTTGTAAATACTATATAAACAAATATCGAATATGAAATTATTGTTCCAACTCCCGATCCCACATATACATTGGAAGCGTCCATTGAATAGAACTCTAACGCTTCCTCTTCATCTGCTAACATCGCAATATCCTCTATTATAAATCCAAGTTGTGATGTTGTAGATAACAATGTAACATAGACAATAAATATAAACGCATACACCATTCGTTTTGATTCTATATTTTTTATGTATGCAAACAAGTAAAATGCAAATAGGACTATCGCACTAGAATGAAATTGCATAGCTAAAAAGGTTATAGCAACAAATGGAATAAGCCTTCTATCCCTTATATAATCTATACTCCATACGAATAATGCTATGGCCAGTTCATTACGCAACATAGAGGCCCCGACAA